>NZ_CP121668.1:600000-900000 GCF_029714425.1 Bradyrhizobium sp. CB2312
CGGCGGTGTGGATGATCGCGGTCGGCAGGCCGGCGAGCCGTGTCGCGCGCAATGGCGAGATGCGGGGATCGGCGGCATCCAGGCCCTCGGGCAGATAGTCGGCGAGATCGGCCTCGATCGTGACGCGATCGATCAGATGGCCTTCGGCGAATTCCTCGCGCGACGGCGAGGTCTCCTCGAAATCCAGCACCGGGCAGATCAGGCATTGTGCGACGATGGAAAGGCCGGCGCTTTGCGCGGCCTCCTGGCACACGATCGCAGCCAATGTGGCGCCGGCGGAATCGCCGCCGACCACCAGCCGCTCGGCGTCGATGCCGAGCGAAGCGGCCTCGCGCGCGACCCATTCGGTGGCGGCGATCGCATCGTCCACGGCGGCCGGGAATTGATGTTCGGGTGCGAGCCGGTAATCGACCGAGACGAGGCGGCAGCCGGTCGCGTGCGCCAGCGCCGCCGCGATGCGGTCATGCGTGGCAATGCTGCCGGCGACGAGCCCGCCGCCGTGAAAGAACACGAAGCCCGGCGCGTGCTCACGGGCGCTTGCAGGTGAATAGAGGCGGTAGGACAGCTCTCCGCCGGGGCCGGGCAGCACACCGTCTGACGTCGTCACGTCAGGCGCGTCGGCGCGCGCGAACTGCATCAGCTTCGCCAGCGACTGCCGCCGCGCGTCCGCGCTCGGCCGGCTCCGCGCTTGCGGCCCAGCCGCAGCCATCATGGTCAACAAACGCTTTGCGAGCGGATCGAGCGGCATGGGAGACTCCGTGACTCCAGGCCGCTTTGCGCTGTCTTACCCCCTCCAAGAGGGTGTCCAAATTCCGCAGCAAATCGTTTAGAAATTGGGACAATAGTGCCGAAACAGTTCCACGGGAGGCCAGCCATGGCCGAGATCAAGAAGCCGATCGAATATTCGCCGAGCTGGACCTTCTTCGAGGGCAAATGGCACGACGGCAATGTGCCGATCATGGGCCCGCGCACGCACGCGGCCTGGCTCGGCTCTGTGGTGTTCGACGGTGCGCGCGCGTTCGAAGGCGTCGCGCCCGATCTCGACCGTCACGTCGCTCGCGCCAATCAATCCGCGATCAATTTCGGCCTGAAGCCGGTGGTCGACACCGGCACCTGGCTCTCGCTCGCCAATGAAGGTATCGCGCGCTTCGGAGCGAATGCCGAGCTCTACATCCGTCCGATGTACTGGGCGCAGAACGGCTCGGGCGGCGGCGTGCTGTTCGACCCCGACACCACCAATTGGTGCCTGTGCATCTACGAGGCGCCGATGCCGAAGCCTGTCGGCAACGCCATCACGCTGTCGCCGTTCCGCCGGCCGACCGCCGAATGCGCGCCGGTGGAGGCCAAGGCCGCCTGCCTCTATCCGAACAATTCGCGTGCGCTCGCAGAGGCCGCCTCGCGCGGCTTCCAGAACGCGCTGATGCTCGACATGCTCGGCAACGTCGCGGAGTTCGGCAATTCCAACGTGTTCATGGCCAAAGACGGCGTGGTGTTCACGCCGGTGCCGAACGGCACTTTCCTCAACGGCATCACGCGCCAGCGCGTCATCAGCCTGCTCCGCGGCGACGGCGTCACCGTGGTCGAGAAGACGCTGCGCTATGCCGACTTCCTCGCCGCCGACGAGATCTTTTCAACCGGCAATTTTGCTAAAGTCGCGCCGGTGATCCGCATCGACGAACGCGAGCTGAAGCCGGGTCCGCTCTATACCAAGGCGCGAAAGCTCTATTGGGATTTTGCGCATGCGGTGAAGCTGGCGGCGTAGGTCTCGTTGCTTCCGCGTACTCCGTCATTGCGAGCGCAGCGAAGCAATCCAGAGTCTTTCCGCGGAGGGATTCTGGATTGCTTCGCTGCGCTCGCAATGACGAGCTTGTGGGAGCATCGAGAATCCACAGCTTCGAACGCCCGTCGCGTGCTTATGAACCCCGCCTCCGAAACCTGCTGAATTGAAACGCCTGCGTCGAATCCCACGGCGTGTGGTGCATCTCGCACTGCGTCTCGACCAGTTCGAATTCCGGCCCGAGCTCCGCGGCAAGGCTCGCGCTGTCGTGCCGCTGCACCGGCAGGCCGCTGCATTTCTCCGGGCCCTCGGGCGCAAACGTCGCGATGATAACATGCCCTTCTGGTTTGACTGCCGAGCGCAGGCGCTCGACATAGGCAGCCCTGTCGTGCGGATCGGTCAGGAAGTGAAATGCCGCGCGATCGTGCCAGACATCGTAGGTCTTTGCCGGCCGCCACGTCGTGGCATCGGCGACGATCCAGTCGACCGTTGAAGCGGCGGCACCGATCCGCCTCTTCGCCGCATCAAGCGCGTTGGCGGACAGATCCAGCACGGCGAGATCGCGATATCCATCCCGCAGCAGCGCATCGACCAGCCGTGAGGCCCCGCCGCCGATATCGATGATGGCCGCGTCATGGTCCGGAGCGGCCGCGCGAATCATGTCGAGCGAGATCGTTGGGCTGTCCTGAAACCAGCTGACCTCGGCCTCGCCCTTGGTGGCGTAGACGTTGTCCCAGTGCGTGGTGCGGTCAGGCATGGCGGCTCCGGCCTCGGCCGGGACGGCAGCGCGTAAGCGGCGCTGCCGGGATTAAGTGGCAATTCGCGCGTCCGCCGGATGCGGACGCGCCGGCGCGAACGAAGGGCTACTCGTCCTTCTTCGACATCCGCTCGAGGCGTTCCTGCATTTCCTTCATCTGCTGGCGCAGGTCGTCGATATTGCTGTCCTTCGGTGCCTCGGCGTTCGCATCCGGCTCCGGCTCGGAGCTCGCTGCCGGGCGGGGCGCGGCGAACGGCTTGAACATCGAGAACGTCTGCTGGAACAGCTCCATGTTGCGGCGGACCTGCTCTTCCAGCGGCGCGAACGGCGTGCCGGACAGCGTGTTGGCGATCTGCTTGCGGAATTTCTCCTGCTCCTGGGTCAGCGTCGCGATCGACTGCTCCAGATATTTCGGCACCACCATCTGCATGCTGTCGCCGTAGAAGCGGATCAGCTGGCGCAGGAAGGTGGTCGGCAACAGGTTCTGGCCGGCCTTGTTCTCCTGCTCGAAGATGATCTGGGCCAGCACGGAGCGGGTGATGTCGTCGCCGGTCTTGGCGTCGTAGACCAGGAAATCTTCGCCGTCCTTGACCATGGCGGCGAGGTCTTCCAGCGTCACGTAGGTGCTCGTTCCGGTGTTATAGAGCCGGCGGTTCGCGTATTTCTTGATCGTGGTGGGTTGGTCTGATTTCGCCATGGGCTCTCACTTGCAAACGCTGAGAACGGGAACCCGGCGGCTATGCCGCAGGGCGGGAAGAGTACGCAACGCAACAAAATAAGCATTTTCAAAGGGGTCACGCTACCGTTTTGTGCGCCACGGTTAATCGGGCGGCAAAAACGTGCTTGCGAAAGCGCCAAGAACGCTATTTTGAATGCGCTGCGGCATGGATTCGGTCGCCGGCCGATTGACATGCCTCAACGACGTTAACAGGATGCCTGACGAGACTGACGGGCCTTTTCCCAACCGCCCGCCTGCCCCTTTTTAGAAAACCTCAAGCCCCAGGAGATGCCCATGTCAGACGATGTCGTCATCGTCAGCGCCGCTCGCACCCCGGTCGGAAGCTTCAACGGAGCCTTCGCGACCCTTCCCGCCCATGATCTCGGCGCCGTCGCCATCAAGGCCGCGCTGGAGCGTGGTGGCATCGAACCCGGCCGGGTCTCGGAAGTCATCATGGGGCAGATCCTGACCGCGGCTCAGGGCCAGAACCCCGCCCGCCAAGCCTCGATCATAGCCGGCATTCCGGTCGAAAGCCCGGCTTGGGGCGTGAACCAGCTTTGCGGCTCGGGCCTGCGCACCGTCGCGCTCGGCTACCAGGCGCTGCTCAACGGCGATTCGGAGATCGTGGTTGCCGGCGGCCAGGAATCCATGAGCATGGCTCCGCACGCCCAGCACCTGCGCGGCGGCGTCAAGATGGGCGGCCTCGAACTGGTCGATACCATGATCAAGGACGGCCTGTGGGATGCCTTCAACGGCTACCACATGGGCAACACTGCCGAGAACGTCGCGCGGCAGTGGCAGATCACCCGCGCCCAGCAGGACGAGTTCGCCGTTGCCTCGCAGCAGAAGGCCGAGGCCGCGCAGAAGGCCGGCAAGTTCAAGGACGAGATCATTCCCGTCACCATCAAGACCCGCAAGGGCGACGTCGTCGTCAGCGACGACGAATATCCGCGCCATGGCGCAACGCTCGATGCGATGGCCAAGCTCAAGCCTGCCTTCGAGAAGGACGGCACGGTCACCGCAGGCTCGGCCTCCGGCATCAATGACGGCGCTGCCGCCGTGGTGCTGATGACCGCCAAGCAGGCCGCCAAGGAAGGCAAGAAGCCGCTGGCACGCATTGTGTCGTGGGCGCAGGCTGGCGTCGATCCGAAGATCATGGGCTCGGGCCCGATCCCGGCTTCGCGCGCCGCGCTGAAGAAGGCCGGCTGGAACGTCGGCGATCTCGACCTGATCGAGGCCAACGAGGCCTTCGCGGCGCAGGCCTGCGCCGTCAACAAGGACCTCGGCTGGGATACCTCGAAGGTCAACGTCAATGGCGGCGCGATCGCGATCGGCCATCCGGTCGGCGCCTCCGGCGCGCGCGTGCTGGTGACCTTGCTGCACGAGATGCAGAAGCGCGATGCAAAGAAGGGCCTCGCCACGCTGTGCATCGGCGGCGGCATGGGTATCGCGATGTGTCTGGCGCGCGACTGAACGTCGCTGACGTGAACTGACGCGTGCGCCGCACACCTGATCGAGTGCGTTGCACGCGACTAAAAAGGCAGCGGTTGCAAATCAAATATTCTTCGCAACTGCGCAAGCCTCAACTAAATACAAACGCCCGGCTCAACGCCGGGCGTTTTGTTCTTGATGTCCGTCAAACCAGCCGCATAATCCACCGTTAAAAACGATCACTCAGAAACGTCCGAAGAGTCCAAGGGAAGGAATACGATATGGCACGTGTTGCATTGGTGACGGGTGGTACGCGGGGCATCGGAGCTGCGATCAGCAAGGCGCTGAAGGCGGCAGGTTACAAGGTCGCGGCGAGCTACGCCGGCAACGATGCCGCGGCGGAGAAGTTCAAGGCCGAGACCGGCATCGCCGTCTACAAATGGGACGTCAGCAGCTTCGACGCCTGCGCCGAAGGGGTGAAGAAGGTCGAGGCCGATCTCGGGCCGATCGAGGTGCTTGTCAACAATGCCGGCATCACCCGCGACACTGCCTTCCACAAGATGACGCTCGAGCAGTGGAACGCCGTCATCAACACCAATCTCGGGTCGCTGTTCAACATGACGCGCCAGGTGATCGAGGGCATGCGTTCGCGCAAGTTCGGCCGCATCATCTCGATCTCGTCGATCAACGGCCAGAAGGGACAGTTCGGCCAGGTCAACTATTCCGCGGCGAAGGCCGGCGACATCGGCTTCACCAAGGCGCTCGCGCTCGAGAACGCCAAGGGCGGCATTACCGTGAATGCGATCTGCCCCGGCTATATCAACACCGAAATGGTGCAGGCAGTGCCGAAGGACGTGCTGGAGAAGAACGTGATTCCGCAGATCCCGGTCAGCCGGCTCGGCGAGCCCGAGGAGATCGCGCGCGCGGTCGTGTTCCTCGCCGCCGACGAGGCCGGCTTCATCACGGGATCGACCATGACCATCAATGGCGGCCAGTATCAGGCCTGATATATCGCCGCAGGTCTCTGACCCAAAAGCCTGTAGCTTCGGGCCGGACAAGGCGATAGTGAAGACGAAAATGCCCGGCCTCGTGCCGGGCATTAGCGTCCTCAGAGCCTTTTGATCGATGACCCCCCGCACAGCCACACTGATCGGATTGACGGCGATCCTGATGTGGTCGCTGCTGTCAGTGATGACGGTCGCGACCGGAAAGATCCCGGCGTTCCAGCTCGCCGCGATGACCTTTGCGATCGGCGGTCTCGTCGGTCTTTTGACCTGGATCGGCCGCGGCGATGCCGCCAAAAGCCTGCGCCAGCCGCTGGTCGTGTGGGTCGTCGGCGTCGGCGGCCTGTTCGGCTATCACGCGCTGTATTTCCTCGCGCTGCGCTTTGCGCCGCCCGCAGAAGCTGGCCTTCTGAACTACATGTGGCCGCTCTTGATCGTGCTGTTCTCGTCCTTCCTGCCGGGCGAGCGGCTCGCCTTACACCACATCATCGGCGCCGTGCTCGGTCTCGTCGGCACCGTGCTGCTGTTCGCCGGCAACACCAGCGGCTTTGCGCCGGGGGCGGTGCCGGGATTGATTGCGGCCTTCATCGCCGCCTTCGTCTGGGCGACCTATTCGGTGCTGTCGCGCCGGCTCAAGGCGGTGCCGACCGACGCGGTCGCCGGCTTCTGCCTCGCCACATCCGTGCTCGCCGCGCTGATGCACGGTGTGCTTGAGACGACCGTGTGGCCGGAGTCCGCGCTGCAATGGCTCGCCGTGATCGGGCTCGGCATCGGCCCCGTCGGCGCCGCCTTCTACGCCTGGGACATCGGCATGAAGCGCGGCGACATCCGCGTGCTCGGCGCGGCGTCCTACGCGACGCCGCTGCTCTCGACCGGCTTCCTCATCGCCGCAGGTTTTGCCAAAGCCAGCGCCAACATCGCGATCGCTGCGATCCTGATCGCGGGCGGCGGCCTGATTGCGGCGAAGGACATGGTGCTGCGGAAAAGGTGATTGTCATTCCGGGGCGATACGCAATTGCGCATCATAGCCCGCCGCTTGCGCGCCGTTCCCGAATGACCGCGTCGAGCTACGGCTCCCAGCCCTTCGGCGCCAGCTCGAACTTGGCGAACTCGAAGGCGGGCGCAACAGTGCAGCCGACCAGCGTCCACTCGCCCGTGGTCTCCGCCATCTGCCAGGCATTCGCCGGCACGATCGCCTGCGGGCGCTCGCCGCCGAGCAGGTCGGTGCCGAGCCGCACCTCGTGCTGGGAGCAGCCGTCATGGGCGATGCGCAGCATCAGGGGGGCGCCGGCGTAGTAATGCCAGGTCTCGACCGCATCGATGCGGTGCCAGTGCGAGCGTTCGCCGCGTGCGAGCAGGAAGTAGATGAGGGTCGAGCGCGAACGGCCATTGGCATCCGTGCTCTGGTCGCGAAACGTCTCGCGATAGTGCCCACCCTCGGGATGCGGGCGGAGTTCGAGGCGTGCGATGATCTCGGCTGCGGTCGGCATCGATCCAGTCAGGACTTGCTTGTTCAGGACTTGTTTTTGCGCTCGCGCAGCTCGCCGAACACCGCGGCGGCATCCGCGCCCTTCATGTGTAGCTTGGCTGCCACCTCGGGCGCATCAGCCCGCAGGAACACGTTTGCTCGCTTCTCGTCACCAAGCAGTGAGGGAATCGTCGGCTTGTTCTCGGCCCGCAGCTTCGCCACCTCCGCCGCGCGCGCCTGGAGCGCCGCGTTATCAGGCTCGACGGTGAGCGCGAATTTGACGTTGGACGCCGTGTATTCGTGGCCGCAATAGAGCTTGAAGTCGTCGGGCAGGGCGCGCAGCTTCAACAGCGAGTCCCACATCATCGGATAGGTGCCCTCGAACACTCGGCCGCAGCCGATCGAGAACAGCGTGTCGGCGGCGAACACCGTCTTCTCATTGTCGAACACGTAGGAGACGTGGTCGAGCGTGTGGCCCGGCGTCTCGACGACGCGCGCCAACAGATTGCCGATCTTGACCACGTCGGCATTGGCGACGCGCAGATCGACGTTCGCGATCTTCGTCGTCTTGTCGTGCGGCGCGACGACGCGGCAATTGTATTTCTGCTTGAGTTCGGCGACGCCGCCGACATGATCGCCATGATGATGGGTGATCAGGATGTCGGTGAGCTGCCAGCCCTCGCGCTCCAGCGCCGCAAGGATGGGGCCGGCCTCCGGCGCATCGATCGACGCGGTTGCCTTGGTTTCCACATCGTGGATCAGATAACCGAAATTGTCGCTTAAACAGTTGAAAGTACGAATTTCGGCGGCCATGACATCTCCATCGCGCTCAGCCCCGCCAGACAAATATGGCGTTAACGTTGCGCAGGCAATGCAATATTCCGCGCGCAGCAGTGCCCTTGTGCATGTTACATTGCCGTCATGAGCATCGATGTCGTCGATCTTCGCGAGTTCTATTCCCGCCGCCTCGGGATCGTGGCGCGGCAAATGATCAATCGCGGCATCAGGGAGCGCTGGCCGAATGCCGAGGGCCAGCGCGTGCTCGGCATCGGCTATCCGACGCCCTATCTGGGGCTGTTTCGCGAGGATGCCGAGCGCTGCATCGCCTTCATGCCGGCGGCCCAGGGCGTGCTGAAATGGCCGACGGGACGGCCGGCGCTGGCCTCGCTGGTGGATGAATTCACGCTGCCGCTTCCCGACGCCGCCGTCGACCGCATCCTGCTGGTCCACGCGCTCGAGATGTCGGACGATCCGGCTGCGCTGCTGCGCGAGGTGTGGCGGGTGCTGTCGCCCTCGGGGCGCGTCATCGCGGTGATCCCGAACCGGCGCGGGGTGTGGACCCGCACCGACAACACGCCGTTCGGCCACGGCCGCCCCTATTCGCGCTCGCAGATCACCGAGCTGCTGCGTCAGACCTGGTTCACGCCGACCGCCTGGGGCGAGGCACTGTTCATGCCGCCCTATGCCGGCGGCTGGGTGCTGAAATCGGCGCAGATGTGGGAGCGTGCCGGCGCGGCGCTGTCGCTGCCCTTTGCCGGCGTGCACATCGTCGAGGCCACCAAGCAGGTCTACCGCGCGATCCCCGCCAAGCGCGAACGCGCGCACCTCATTCCCGCACTGACCAAGCCGGTGCTGGTGCCGTCCTCGACCACGGTCACGCGCAGTTAAAAAATCGTCCCGGCGGGGCCGGGACGATTCTCATTCAGACTTTCGGAAAAGGCTTACTCGCCGGGCGCGAGATCGTCGCTCGAACCGGCGGGCGCTGCCTCGCGCTCGGGGCGCGGGCCATGCGGCCGGCGCCGGCGGCGCGGATAGCGTTCGCCACCACCGCCCTCGAAGCCGCCGCCCTGACCACCGTTCGCGCCGACATTCGCTTGCGGCTGTGCGCCGGTGATGAAGGAGGGCAGGCGGTCGACGCTGCCGGCATCGGCGATGACGGGCTGCGGCTGGTTCGCAGGCTGCGGCTGCGGCTGATATTGCGGCTGCGGACGATGGTCGCGTTCGCGGTGCTCGCGCGGCTGCTGGTTGTCGCGCTGATAGGGCTGCTGGTTGTCGCGGCTCTGGTGATCACGCTGGTGATGATCGCGCTGGCCCTCGCGCGCGTAAGGCTGCTGCGGCGGCTGCGGGACGAAACCCGGCTCCTGGCCGAAATTCGAGAAATTCTCGCCGTCGTCCTCGCCATCGTCGCTCGTGCTGACCGGCTCGTCGCCGCGCGGCTGCTGCTGGTTCTGGCGGAACTGTTCCTGGGCCGCCGCGATCAGGCGGAAATAGTGCTCGGCATGCTGGTAGTAGTTCTCGGCGGCAACGGGGTCGCCGGAGGATCGCGCGTCCCGCGCCAGCTGGAGATACTTTTCAGCAATATGCGAGGCCGTGCCGCGGATCTTGATGTCGGGTCCGTTGGACTCGTAGACCCGGGTCATCGGGTTCTGGCCGCGCCGGTTGTTGTTGTTATTGTTGTTGCGGTTGCGCATCCGCTGCTTGTTCTGACCGTTTCTCATGTCCTGCCTTTAATTCCAGCCCTAAAGGTTGCACGCATTACTGATTGCTAGGAGTGACCTGCTGACAGCGGTTCACATGTCTCGCGCGCACCGCGCGCAAGAGCGGATCGAACCCTGCCGATGTTCGTCGACCGTCGCGTTCAACAAAGACGCGTTCCCCACTCGCCAGCATCCATCGCCAGCGAACCCATTCATATCGCCTGCCGAAACAAGCCCAGCTTTGTTGCGTAAGTCTTCAAGCGCAATATCTGGCTTTCGTTCACGTTGCGGTCGGAGAGCAGCGCAGCTCCACTGGCCATCGCGCTCAACAGGACCTGCGGCTTGGAACCTATAATCAGTAACGCTCTCGCCCGAGAGCCCCGGCTTTCGCCCGTAGGTCTACGGGGCCGGCACCGATGTGTTGAGCGGAACGTAGTCGTTCCCAAGGGATATTCCAAGAGGTTTTTGCAGGCCAATCCGGCTTTTATGGAGGCATTTTTCGGGCCGATACGGCTCGTAGAATGCCTCCAAGGTCGGCCTTGAGTGGCCTGTCCACCGATAACGCCGCGCCCCCCATCAAGGTTTCAATATTCCGGGCCTGGCCCTGGCCGGCCTCGACGATCAGCGCCCCGCCTGCGGCGAGACGCTCGGCCGCCTGCGGGATCAGGATGCGGTAGGCGTCATAGCCGTCATTGCCGCCGTCGAGCGCCAGATGCGGATCGTGCTCGCGCACCTCGATGCTCAATTTCGGAATTTCAGCCGAGGGAATATAGGGCGGGTTCGACACGATGAGGTCGAACGGGCCTTGAAGCGCCGCCGCGTAGGAGCAGGCGACGAAAGCGGCGCGGCCGGACAGGCCGAGCGCGGCCGCATTATCTCGCGCGGTGCTGAGCGCGGTGAGGCTGACATCGGTGCCGACGCCGAACGCCTCGGGTATCTCGTGCAGCAGAGCGAGCAGGATGGCGCCGGATCCGGTGCCGATATCGGCGATACGCGGGCGCCGCCCAGAGATCCTGAATTCGCGAAAAATCTCGAGCGCCAGTTCGACGACCGTTTCGGTGTCCGGCCGCGGCACCAGCGTTGCCTCGGACAGGCGGAACGGCAGGCCCCAGAATTCCCGCGCCCCCAAAATGCGGGCGACCGGCTCATGCGCGAGCCTGCGCTGCGCATAGCCTTCGAGCCGCGCAGCCTCTTCAGGCGTCAGTCGTCGCGCCGCCTGCGTCACCATGGCGGTGAGATCGAGCTCCACTGCGGCGCCGACGAGCAGGCGTGCATCCAGGCCCGGCTCCTCGATGCCGGCCGCTTGCAGCCGTGCGGCAAGCGCGCGCCGCGCGCTCTCGATGCTGTGTCCGGAATCTGTCGCCAATGGAACCATCCTGCCTTGGCATCGTGGATAGATCGGCGGACTTGCTTGCGTCAACGGAAAGGAGCGCGTTGGATCGCGCCGCGTGGCGAGGGAGGCATCCATGACGGCCTATGACGATCAGAACGTCTTCGCGAAGATCCTGCGCGGCGAAATTCCCTGCTTCGAGGTGTTCAGGGACGACCGCAGCCTCGCCTTCCTCGACATCATGCCGCGCTCACCGGGGCACACGCTGGTGATCCCGAGGGCGCCGGCGCGCGGCATCCTCGACATCGCCGATGACGATCTCGCCGCGGTCGCCCGCACCGCCAAGCGGATCGCAATCGCGGCGATGAAGGCTTTCGACGCCGAAGGGATCATCCTCCAGCAGTTCAGCGAGCCCGCCTCCGGGCAAGTGGTGCTTCATCTGCACATGCATGTCATGCCGGTCAGGGCCGGAATCGAGCTGCTGCCGGCGCACACGCGCAAGGAAGACATGGCCGTGCTCGCCGAGCATGCCAAGCGGATGATCGCGGCGCTTGGTGGCTGATTTTGCGTCTGACCTGATCAGCTTCGCTGCACCAATTTCTTGCCAGCGAGCTTTCCTCGATCTTCATCATCGTTTGTTCAGCGGGCGCGGTCGAAGGGGGGAGCCAATCGGACATTCGAGCGCGGCACGATCCCAGCCTCCGGTATCAGCCGCCGCCCGATAGGTGCTCTGCAGAAACGCCATGAGCGTCTCCTCAGGCTCGCTGGATTTTCGCACGAGGTCGTAGGGCAGGAGATATTCGCCGAGCTTCTGATCGAAGTATGCGCCTTCCGGCATGACCTGTCCGTCGGCGAAGCCGTTCGGGGTGGGATAGGCATAGGAGTAGAAGGCCGCGAAATCCGCACCGCCTCCGCCCGGCCAGAAGCCGGCGGAGGAGACCTCATCGCTATAGGCCTCGCGGGTCACGACATCAGGCAAACCCGGAACGCCGCCCGGATGCAGTGGGGCGGGACGACCGGAGAAGCGCGTCACCGCCAAATCGAAGCTGCCCCAGAAGAGATGGACCGGACTGACTTTCCCGGTGAACCCCGTCCGAAATCGATGAAAGACTCCGTTGATCGCGACGAGGGCGCGAAAGAACCGCGTCACGGCGTCTGCGTCGTAGGGCCTGATTTGGAGGTCTTCCCGGAACGGGATCGGATCCGGGACCTCGCTGGGCCGACCGTCGAATTCCGGTATTCCGCCGAGACGTCCGACCACTTCGCAGAATCGGGTGTGGAATTCGGCGACGGACATTCGCCCGAGCGGCATTTCGGCTCTGCAGCCGTCGGCCGCCTCTGCGATCAGGACATGACGGACGAGATCGAAGATAATCTCGATGCCGGATCCGTCCGGAACCAGCGAAGTCGTCAGCCCGCGCGCATTCACGTAGAAAGTCGCGTGCCAGGAATGGTTGACCCACGGCGCTCTCGCGAGCCGATACTTGCCGACAACCTGGCAATACAAATGAAGCGCGGAACAGCTTTCGCGCCATGCCTCGAAGGGGATCTCCGGCCAGATCGTGCTCACGGTGTTTTCTCCCGGCTTGGCAAGACCTTACCTCCAGGGGCGACTTGGTGTCCGCTTTGGGCACAAGTCGACATTCCGGGGTGGGGCCGCGCGTCCGCTCGCCCCTCGAAAGCAGACCTCCCGAGTTTATGGGTAGACGCCCTAGACGCCAAGATAGCGTTGCAGCAGTTCCGGCTGGGCCTTGAGTTCCTGCGCCGGACCTTCGTGCACGATGTGGCGTTGTTGATGACGTAGATCCGCGTCGCCAGCGTCAGCGTCGCCGTCAGATTCTGCTCGACCAGCTCGACGGTCTGGCCGGCGGCCGCGAGCTCGCGGCAGGCCTTCACGAGATCGTGGACGATCACGGGCGCGAGTCCCTCGAACGGCTGGTCCAGCAGCACGATCTTGGGATCGCGAACCAGCGCCCGCGCGATCGCGCGCATCTGCTGCTCGCTGCCGGAGAGGTCGGTGCCGCGGTTGTTGCGCCGCTCCTTCAGCCGCGGAAACATCTCGTAGATGCGCCCGAGCGGCCAGCGCTTCGGCGCAGTGATGCCCGCGAGGACGATGTTCTCCTCCACCGACAGGCTGCCGAAGATGCGGCGTTCCTCGTGCACGAGCTGCATGCCCGCCTGGGCGATCTTGTGGCTCCGGCGGCCGGCGACGTCGATGCCGTCGAACCTGATGCAGCCGCTGCGCGGCGTCACCACGCCCATCAGGCTCTTCAGCGTCGTGCTCTTGCCGGCACGGTTGCGGCCGAGCAGGGCCACCACCTCGTGACGCTCGACATGCATGGCAACGTCGAACAGGATGTGGGAATCGCCAGCGCCGATATTTGTGCATCCCCGGCGCCCGCCGGGTTGCATTGCCGGGCGGCGAGGCGCGGAGGCGGCACGGCATGGTTCAGGCGAAGAAGGCGCAACGCTCCACGGCGGCGATGCCTGCACGGTCTTCAAGCCGCCGGACCATGCGCGACGCCGACTACGCGGCACTGGCGCAATTCCGCTATCAGCTCCGAATCTTCCTGGCCTTCAGCGAAGCCGCGGCTCAGAACGCCGGATTGACGGCGCAGCAGCACCAGGCGCTGCTCGCGATCAAGGGATTGGCCGATGCCGACGGTGCCAGCGTCGGCGATATCGCGCGCTTCCTCCTGATCCGGCACCACACGGCGGTGGAGCTGGTGGATCGGATGGCGAAGCTGAAGCTGATCGCCCGGCAAGCCGATCCCGAGGACGCGCGTCGCGTCCTGGTCAAGCTGACGGCCAAGGGCGAGCAGAAGCTGCGATCGCTCTCGCGCATTCACCTGGACGAGCTGAGTGTCGCCGCGCCCGCTTTGGACAAGATTCTGCGATCGTTCGGAGCCAAAGCGCGCTGAGGCGCGAGCTTCAAGCCGCAGCGCCTTGCGCGGCGAGCTGCGCGGCCTGATGCTCGGTGGTCAGCGCGTCGATCAATTCGCCTAGCGCTTCGCCCGCGATCACCTGCGGCAGCTTGTAGAGCGTCAGGTTGATGCGGTGGTCGGTGACGCGGCCTTGCGGGAAATTGTAGGTGCGGATGCGCTCGGAGCGATCGCCGGAGCCGACCTTCTCCTTACGCTCGGCCGAGCGCGCCGCATCGACGCGCTGGCGCTCGGCGTCGTAGATGCGCGAGCGCAGGATGTTCATGGCCGAGGCGCGATTCTTGTGCTGCGAGCGCGAGTCCTGCATCATCACCACGATGCCGGTCGGGATGTGGGTGATGCGGATCGCCGATTCCGTCTTGTTGACGTGCTGGCCGCCCGCGCCCTGCGCGCGCATGGTCTCGATGCGCAGGTCGTCGTTCTTGATGTCGACGTCGACGTCCTCGACCTCCGGTAGCACCGCGACCGTCGCCGCGGAGGTGTGGATGCGCCCCTGCGTTTCGGTATCGGGCACGCGCTGCACGCGATGTACGCCGGATTCGAATTTCAGCTTGGAGAACGCGCCGCGCCCCTGCACCTCCGCGATGATTTCCTTGTAGCCTCCGACGGTGCCTTCGCTCGCCGAGATCACCTCGACCTTCCAGCCCTGCAAGCTGGCGAAACGCTCGTACATGCGGAACAGGTCGCCGGCGAACAGCGAGGCTTCGTCGCCGCCGGTGCCGGCGCGGATTTCCAGCATGACGTTGCGGTCATCCATGGCGTCCTTGGGCAGCAGCGCCACCCGGATCTTCTGGACCAGCTCCTCGATCCTCGGCGCCAGCTCGTCGCGCTCGCTCTCCGCCATGCTGCGCATCTCGGAATCGGTCGCGGGATCGGCAATCAGCGCCTCGGTGTCGGCGAGCTCTTTCACGGCAGAACGATAAGCCTTCACCGCCTCGATCAGCGGCGTGATCTCGGCGAGCTCGCGGGTGATCTGCACATAGCGGTCGGAGGCGAGCTGCCCCAGCGATTCAGCCTCGAGCCAAGCATGATGCGCGAGCAGGACGTCCAGTTTGGCTTCAGGGAGTGACGACATCGGTTCAGTCTCAAAGTGCGGAAAGCGGCGCGGCGGCGGGAAGGGGCGACAGGCCCGCTACAAGGCCAGGCCTTCGGCCTCGGCAAATTCCGTCAGCTTCTGCCGGATCGAGACGCTGCCGGAGGGCGCATCCAGCAGCGGGTCGAGCATCGCTTCGGCCTTTTTGGCGTCGAGGTCGATCACCATCGCCTTGACCGGGCCGAGTGCGGTTGCCGACAGCGACAGCGAGCGATAGCCCATCGCGATCAGCGCCAATGCGCCGATCGGCTTGGAGGCCATCTCGCCGCACAGCGACAGCGACTTCTTCGCCGCGTTCGATTTGCGCGCGATCTCGCGCAAGACGCGCAGGATCGGCGCCGACATGGTGTCGAAGCGCTCGGACACCTTGGCATTGCCGCGATCGACCGCGAACAGGAACTGGAACAGGTCGTTGGAGCCGACCGAGATGAAGTCCACCTTCTTCAGCAGCTCGTCGAGCTGGTAGAGCAGCGCCGGCACCTCGACCATGGTGCCGATGTCGATTCTTTCAGGCAGCGTGTGGCCGTGCTGGCGCAGATAGGTCAGCTCGCGCTCGACCAGCGCCTTTGCGGAGTCGAATTCGGCGACCTCAGAGATCATCGGGAACATGATGCGCAGCGCGCGGCCGCCGCCGGCGCGCAGCAGCGCGCGGATCTGGCCGCGGAGCAGGCCGGGACGATCGAGCCCAAGCCGAATCGCGCGCCAGCCGAGCGCGGGATTTTCCTCGATCACGGCTTCCATATAGGGCAGCGCCTTGTCGCCGCCGATGTCGAGGGTGCGGAAGGTGACGGGCTTGGTGCCGGCCGCATCCAGCACGGTACGATACAGCGCGAGCTGGTCGCTGGTGCGCGGCAGGCTCTGCCCGACCATGAATTGCAGCTCGGTGCGGAACAGGCCGATGCCGGCGCTGCCGGTATCCTCGATATGCGGCAGGTCGATCGCAAGACCTGCATTGATCATCAGCTCGACCGTCTGGCCGTCCCTGGTGACGCAGGGGCGGTCGCGCAGCGCCAGGTACTGCGCCTGGCGGCGGGCGCGGAAGCGCACGCGCTCGGCAAAGGCGGCCTCGATCTCCTGCGACGGGCGCACATAGATCGACCCCGAGGTGCCGTCGACGATGATGGCATCGCCGGGATCGGCGATACCCGGTGCGTTCGGCACCTCGCCAACCGCGGGAATGCCGAGCGCGCGCGCCACGATCGAGACGTGGGAATTGGCGGTGCCTTCCTCCAGCACGATGCCGCGCAGGCGCTTGCGATCGTAGTCGAGCAGCGCCGCCGGTCCCATTGCGCGCGCGATGACGATGGCATTGTCGGGCAATTGCTCGCGCGAGGGCGCGTGGTCCTGGCCGACCAGCTGCCGCATCAGGCGGTAGCCGAGATCCTCGAGATCATGCAGCCGGTCGCGTAAGTAAGGATCGGTCGAGCGCAGCATGCGCGCGCGGGTGTCGGACTGCACGCGCTCGACGGCAGCTTCCGCGGTGAGGCCGGTGGCGACCGCCTCGTGCAGCTTGTGCGACCAGCCCTGGTCGTTGGCGAACATGCGGTAGGCTTCCAGCACCTCGCGATGCTCGCCGCCCTCGGCGACGTCGCCGCGCTCCAGCATGCGGTCGAGATCGGCGCGCAGCTTGGCGAGCGCGGTGTCGAGCCGCTTGATCTCCTTCGGCAGGTCCTCGGCGATGTAGTCCTTGATGACGACGCGCGGCTCGTGCAGCACGACATGGCCGAGCGCGATGCCTTCCGACAGGATGGCGCCGACCTTCTGCGCGGAATGGCGTGCGGCAGGCTCCATGCCCGGCGGGGCGAGGGCGGACAGCTCGCCGGAGGCGATCAGCTCCGCCAGCACCATCGCGGTGGTCTGAAGCGCCTCGAGCTCCTCCTCGACATAGTTGCGCTTGGCACGGTTCTGCACGACCAGCACGCCGAGCGTGTTGCCGGCTCGCAGGATCGGCACGCCGAGGAACGAGTGATAGATTTCTTCGCCGGTCTCGGGGCGGAACGAGAAGGCCGGGTGGCTCTGCGCATCGCTCAGGTTGAGCGGCGTCGCCTCGCTGGCGACGAGGCCGACCAGGCCCTCATGGGCGCTGAGCACGGTGTGGTGCACCGCCTCGCGGTTGAGGCCTTCGGTGGCGTAGAGCTCGAGCGTGTTGTCGATGCGCAGCACATAGACCGAGCACACCTCGGCCACCATGTTGGCGGCGATCAGCACCACGATCTTGTCCAGCCGCTCCTGGGCCGAGACCTGCTCCGCCATGGTTTCGCGGAGCCGTCTCAACAAGACGCGGGGACCTCCCGACGCGCTCCGCATGTACCGCAATCTCCTCCGTCTGCCGGGCCCGGCGGTATCGGCCGGCGGCTGGCCAAAAATTCCAGAAAAACAACCAAATTGTTTGTCCGGCGCAGGCGCAAACCCTCGCTTGCACCGAATCAGCGGCCTGAACTGGGACACAGTCTGCGGCAGCCCACCCTGTTCGCCGTATAGCGAATTGAGGCTTGTTTTGCCAAGCAAAACGCCTGCCAAACGCGAAGGTGTGTACACCTTCGCGTTTGCTGCGACCGCTAAGAGAAAATTAGCCTAGGCATGGTCCGGAAAAGTGCGAAGCGGTTGTCCGCAAAGACCATGCTTAAACGACAATCTGAAGCGCGATGACGGGTCGCGCTTTAGGCCTGATCGAGGCCGTAGAGCGTGTGGAGGGTGCGCACCGCCAGCTCGGTGTAAGCCGTGTCGATCAACACCGAGAATTTGATCTCGGAGGTTGTGATGGCCCGGATGTTGATATTCCGCCCCGCGAGAGCCGAGAACGCCTGGGCGGCGACGCCGGCATGGCTGCGCATGCCGCTGCCGATCACCGAGATCTTTGCGACGTCGGTGGCTGTATCCAGCCGTGCATAACCGATCTTGTCCTTGGCGGCGGTGATCGTGTCCTTGGCGCGGGTGTAGTCGGCGGCGGGCACGGTGAAGGTGAGATCGGTGGTCTTGCCGTCCTCGGACACGTTCTGCACGATCATGTCGACGTTGATGTTGGCATCCGCCAGCGGACCGAAGATCGAAGCGGCAACGCCCGGCTTGTCCTCGATCTGGCGCACCGAGATCTGGGCCTCGTCCTTCGAAAAGGCGATGCCGGTGACGACGTGGCTTTCCATGATCTCCTCCTCGCTGCAGATCAGCGTGCCGGGCGGCTGGTTGGCATGCGGGTCGATATCCTCGGGCTTGTCGAAGCTCGAGCGGACGAAGATCGGCATGTTGTGGACCATGCCGAGTTCCACCGAGCGGACCTGGAGCACCTTGGCACCCTGGGAGGCCAGTTCCAGCATGTCCTCGAATGCGATCTTGTCGAGCCTTTTGGCCTTCGGCACGATTCGCGGGTCGGTGGTGTAGACGCCGTCGACGTCGGTGTAGATGTCGCAGCGGTCGGCCTTGACGGCCGCGGCAACCGCCACGGCCGAGGTGTCCGAGCCGCCGCGGCCGAGCGTGGTGATGCGATTGGTCTCGGGGTTGATGCCCTGGAAGCCGGCAATGACCGCGACTTCCTTGCGCTCCTGGAAGCGCTTGACGATCTCGCTGCCGTCGATGTCCTCGATCCGGGCCGAGGCATGGGCGTCGCTGGTCTTGATCGGGATCTGCCAGCCCTGCCAGGAGCGGGCCTGGATGCCCATGCCCTGCAGCACGATGGCAAGAAGGCCGGACGTCACCTGCTCGCCCGAGGCCACCACGGCGTCGTATTCGCGCGCGTCGTGCATCGGCGAGGCCTCGGTGCACCAGGCCACCAGCTCGTTGGTCTTGCCGGACATCGCCGAGACGACCACGGCCACCTCATGGCCGGCGTCGACCTCACGCTTCACATGGCGCGCGACGTTGCGGATACGATCGATGTTGGCGACGGACGTGCCGCCGAATTTCATCACGAGGCGGCTCATGACGACGCGTGCATTCCTTCATAAGGATCAGTATGGTGACCCGCGCTGGACGGATGCCAGGGGATACCGACCGCGCGTATACAGAGGGGCGGGGCCGGGGGCAAGCGGGTTCCTGCGGGGCCAATCCGTGCAATGGGTTAACCGAGGTCATGGCGCGCTATATTGACGAAATCCTGCAGCCCGGAGAGCGGGTGCTGTATTCGACCAATGCGCACTGGATCTTCCATTTTCCGGCGATTGTGGCCTGGATCGTGGCCTTAGGCCTTCTGGTTCTGTCGCGGCAGACCACGGTCGACGGGCTTGTGATCCTCTGCCTCATCGCCGCGGGCGTGGTGGCTCTGGCGGCCCTGTTCTGGACTGTGAAGGGCTGGTTCCACCGCTTCACCACCGAGACCGACGTCACCAACCTCAGGGTTGTGCACAAGACCGGGTTCATCAAGCGCCGCACCTTTGAAATGGCGCTCGACAAGGTCGAGAGTGTCGACGTCAACCAGTCGATTCTTGGACGAATTCTCAACTACGGCGACGTGACCATCAACGGCGTCGGCGAAGGCCGCGAAACCATCCGCACCATCGCCTCGCCGCTCGCCTTCCGTAGTTCGATCACCACGCGGTAGGACCGCGCGTAACCATGAGCATGCAGCAAAATACCTCCGCCACCGCAACCGCCCAGCCGGGCTCGACCGTCGACGCCGCCGAGATCGCGAAATTCTCAAAACTCTCCGCGGAGTGGTGGGACCCCAAGGGCAAGATGGCGCCGCTGCACCGGATCAACCCGCTGCGGCTCGGCTATATCCGCGACGCCGCCTGCCGCAAGTTCGAGCGCAATGTGCGCAGCCTGAACTGCCTCGGGTCCTTGCGCGTGCTCGACATCGGCTGCGGCGCCGGCCTGTTGTGCGAGCCGCTGGCGCGTCTCGGCGCGCAGGTCATTGGCGTCGATCCGTCGGCCAGCAACATCGCCGCGGCGAAGCTGCATGCCGACAAGAGCCATCTTGCGATCGACTACCGCTGCACCACGGTGGAGGAGATCGACCCGCGCGAGCGCTTCGACATCGTGCTGGCGATGGAGGTGGTCGAGCACGTCGTCGACGTCGGCGTCTTCCTCAAGCGCTGCGCCGCGATGCTGAAGCCGAACGGCCTGATGGTGGTCTCGACCCTGAACCGAAACTGGAAGAGCTTTGCGCTCGCCATCGTCGGCGCCGAATACGTCCTGCGCTGGCTGCCGCGCGGCACCCACGAATGGAACAAGTTCGTCACTCCGGACGAACTGACCAAATACCTCCTCGACAACCGCCTCGTCATCACCGAGCAGACCGGCGTCGTCTACTCCCCCTTCGCCGACAAATGGTCGCTCTCGTCGGACATGGACGTGAACTACATGGTGGTGGCGGAAGGGATGGTGTGAGGGGGACGAGTAGGGCGCGAGCATCGCTCCTATGACGTGAGCGTGATTGACGTGCCTCGCGGCTAGCGTCAGGCTGGCCGAAGTCTTCAGCCCTCCGCCTGTTTTCACCCCCCATGCTCACCATCACCAGTCTCTGGATTCCCTTTACCGTCATCGCAGCGCTCGGGCAGGTCGCGCGCAATGCGATGCAGCGGTCGCTGACCAAGCCGCTGGGGACCTGGGGCGCGACCAACATCCGCTTTTTGTTCGGCTTCCCGTTCTCGCTGCTGTTCTTGGGGTTGGTGCTGGTCGCGACCGGTGATCATCTCGGCATGCCGCCGTCGGCGTTCTGGCCGTGGCTGCTGCTCGGGGCGCTCAGCCAGATCGTCGGCACCGGCTTGATGCTGCTGGCGATGAATGACCACTCGTTCGTGGTGACCACGGCTTACCTGAAGACCGAGGCGATCCAGACCGCGATCTTCGGCTTCGTCTTCCTCGGCGATCACCTGACCTGGCCGAAGGTGCTGGCGATCGTGATCGCGACCATCGGCGTCGTCATCACGGCGCTCCGGCCCGGCGGAGAGAAGAGCTTTGCCGAATTGAAGCCGACCATCCTTGGGCTTGTCGCGGCCGCGGCGTTCGCGCTGTCCGCGGTCGGCTTCCGCGGTGCGATCATCAACGTGCCGAACGTCTCCTTCGTCACCGCGGCGTCGTTCACGCTGGTGCTGGGCCTGTTCGCGCAGACAGTGATCCTGTCGATTTATCTGCTCTGGCGCGCTCCGAAAGTGCTTCAGGCGATCCTTGGCCTGTGGAAGCCGTCGTTGTTCGCGGGCTTCATGGGCGCCTTCTCGTCACAGTTCTGGTTTCTGGCGTTTGCGCTGACCGCGGCGGCAAATGTCCGCACGCTGGCGCTGATCGAGGTGCTGTTCGCACAAGGCGTCGCCTATTACTCGTTCAAGCAGCCGATCGCGCCGCGCGAGATTTTTGGGATCGTGCTGATCGTGGCGGGCGTTGCGCTGCTGGTGGGCGTGTAGCTGCGCTCTTCAGCCGCCGTCATGCCCGGGCTTGTCCCGGGCATCCACGTTCTCGGTGCTGTAGGAAAGAAAGGCGTGGATGGCCGGGTCATAGGCGAGCGGAAGCGACGCCGTCCTTCGGACGGCTATGCCCGGCCATGACGAAGAAGCGAGAACCTCAATTCCTGTCTTCCGGCAGCGTCGGCAGCGGCGAGACCTCGATGCCTTCGTCGATCAGCGACTTCGCCTCTTCCGGTGAGGCCTCGCCATAGATCGGGCGGTGCTCCTTGTCGCCGTAATGCATCGCGCGGGCTTCGTTGGCAAAGCGCTCGCCGACATTGTCGGCGTTTTTGACGATGTGGTCGCGCAGCTCCTTCAGCTTGGCGCGCAGCTCGCGCTCCTGTGCCATTAGCAGCGAGGTCGGTCCTGACGGCGTAGCCTCGGGCGTGGTCGCCGCCGCAGGCTCCGGCGGCGGCGTTGCACGGCCGCGGCCCTTCTTGCCGACGATGCGCGGGGCCATGATCGCCTTGTCGACCTTGGCCGAGCCGCAGATCGGGCAGGTCACGAGCTTGCGCTTCACCTGGGAATCATAGGCCGAAGAACTCTGGAACCAGCTTTCGAAGTCGTGGCCGCGGTCGCAGTGCAGTGCGTAGCGGATCATGCCGATCCCCGCACGAGGTGCAAATGATCCGGCCCCGCCTTGGGGTCGGCGACGCCAAAGCGGCGGCCGTGCTGGAGCGAGGGGATCGCGCGGCGGGCGGTCTCGACCTTCGCCGGGTCGATCTTCGCCATGATGATGCCGGGCTCGACATCGCCCTCGGCGAGAATCTCGCCCCAGGGATCGATGATCAGCGAATGACCATAGGTCTCGCGCTTGTTCTCATGGGTGCCTGCCTGGGCGGCGGCAAAGATGAAGCAACCGGTCTCGATCGCGCGCGAGCGCAGCAGCACGTGCCAATGAGCTTCCCCGGTCTTGCGGGTGAAGGCCGACGGCACCGTGATGAAATAGGCACCGCTCTCGGCCAGCGCCCGGTAGAGCGCGGGGAAGCGCACGTCGTAGCAGATCGTCAATCCGACGCGGCCCCAGGGCAGGTCGGAGATCACGGCGGTCTCGCCCGGCTGGTAATTGGCGGATTCGCGATAGCTCTCGCCGTCCGGCAGCTCGATGTCGAACATGTGGATCTTGTCGTAGCTCGCGAGCACGTTGCCTTGGGGCCCGATCAGGAACGAGCGGTTGACCGCTTTCTCCGGCGAGAAGCGCAGCGCCAGCGAGCCGACATGGATGTGAATCCCGAGCTCTGCCGCGAGCGCGCGGTAGGCCTTCAGCGAGGTGTCGTTCTCCTCACTCTGGAGATGCTCGAACAGCGCCTTGCGGTTCAGCTGCATCATGTTGCTGACTTCGGGCGTCTGCACGTAGTCGGCGCCATTGGCCGCGGCCTGCCGGATCAGCCGGATGGCCTGTTCGAGGCTCGGCCCGGGCATCAGGCCGGTGCGCATCTGCACCATCGCGGCGGTGAAGGTCCTGTTGTCGCTCATGAGACGGCCTTCACGCTTTCGAGCAGGCCGTCGAGCTTGCCCTCGCGGTCGAGCGCGTAGAGTTCGTCGCAGCCGCCGACATGGGTTCCGCCGATCCAGATTTGCGGGAAGGTCGAGCCCTCGCCGGCGCGGTCGTACATCTCCTGGCGCCAGGTCGGGTCCTTGGCGACGTCGAACTCCGCGAAGGTCGCCTTCTTGCGGGTCAGCAGGGACCTCGCGGCGGAACAATAGCCGCAACCCGGCCTCGTGTAGATCTCGACAGCAGCGGTCATCTCGTTCAGCGCTTTCATGTCATGAATTCATTGAACTATATGGGACGGGGGCCGCTCTCGACAACCCGGGCAAAGACCAGCACGTCGACCTGGGCCGCTCTGGCGCGGAGCAGGGCCCGCGCGCAGGCGTCCAGCGTCGCACCCGTGGTCAGGACGTCGTCGATCAGGATGATGCGGCGGCCCTGAATCTCGGCCCGATGGTCAGGGGATACCTGGAATGCGCCCTGTACGTTGGTGGCGCGCTGGGCCCGCGACAGGCCGATCTGCTGCTCGGTAGCGCGCACCCGGCGCAGCACCTCAGCCCTGACCTTGACCCCGCTCTGCCGCTCGATGATGTGCGCCAGCGCCCCGGACTGGTTGTAGCGGCGGCGCCAGGCCCGCCGCCAGTGCAGGGGTACCGGCACCAGAATGTCGGCGCCTGCGAGCAACTCGCCGCCCGCGCGCGCCATCCAGCGGCCCATAGCCGGGGCCAGATCGGTGCGGTCCTGGTATTTCAGCGCGTGCACCAGCGTGCGCGCGACGTCGTCATAGCGCACGGCGGCTCGCGCGCGCTGGTAAGCCGGCGGGCTCGCGATTGCCTCCATCGACAGCATCTCGGGTCCGGGATCATAGACGAAGGGAATGCCGAGCCGCGGACAATAGGGCCGCTCGATGAACGACAGCCTCGCCCAGCACGCGGCACAGACGCCCTCGCCCTCGACCGGCTCGCGACAGGAGACGCACAGCGTCGGCAATGCGATGTCGAGTGCGAGCCGCGCCGCCCGCGTCAGCACGCTGCAGCCAGCCGACCATGCGGCCCGCAGCGGCGCAGCGATGGAGCGGACAGGGGCGCTTTCGGCTTCCATGAGGGGAGGCTAGCGTTCAGCTGGACCGCGCTCAAGCCACTCTCTCGTGCCCCGGACGCAGCGCAGCGCCACTTCGGCGGTGCGCTGCAGAGCCGGGGCCCATCTCACCGCATCATACGATGTTGCCTTCTGGGTCCCGGCTCTGCGCAGCAGCGCTAAGAGCGCTGCAGCGCGTCCGGGAGACGAGAGCGATTGCAATGCCCAGCGTGATCGGCGTAACCAGCGGCATGGCCCAGACCCCGCAAACCCCGCCCGCCTTGTTCGATCGCGCCCTGCTGCATGCGCGGCAGCGGCGGGCAGAGGCGCAGGGTGTCGTGCGCTTCCTGCTCGATCGTGTCGCCGAGGACATGTCCGACCGGCTGGCCGCGGTGATGCGGGAGTTTCATGCGCCGGTCGATCTCTGGACGCCCGGTGAGGGGCTCGCGGGGCTGCGGGCGCGGCTTCCTTCCATCGCGCGGATCGTGCTCGATGCGGCGGGCGCGGAAAAATTGCCCTTCGCACCCGAGAGTCTCGATCTCGTCGTCTCGGCGCTGGCGCTGCAATTCGTCAACGACTTGCCGGGCGTGCTGGCGCAAATCCGCCGCGCGCTGAAGCCGGACGGGCTGCTGCTTGCCGCGATGATCGGCGGCGACAGCCTGACCGAGCTGCGCCAGGCCTTTGCCGCGGCGGAAGCCGAATGCGAGGGCGGGGTGTCGCCGCGCGTGGCGCCGTTCGCGGACTTGCGCGACATCGGCGCGCTGTTGCAGCGGGCGGGCTTTGCGCTGCCGGTGACCGATGTCGATCGCGTCGTGGTGCGCTATGGCAATGCGTTCGCGCTGATGCAGGACCTGCGCCGCATGGGCGCGGCCAACGTGCTGATCGAGCGCCGCCGCGCGCCGAGCCGCCGCGCCACGCTGCTGCGCATGGCCGAAATCTATGCCGAGCGTTTCGCCGATGCCGACGGCCGCATTCGCGCCACCTTCGACATCATCTGGCTGTCCGGCTGGGCCCCGCATGCGAGCCAGCAGCAACCGCTCAAGCCGGGATCGGCGAAAGCGAGCCTGGCGGAGGCGGTGAAGAAGGCGGGAGAGACGTAAGCTCTCTCCTCCGTCATGGCCGGGCATAGCCGTCCGAAGGACGGCGTCGCTTCCGCTCGCCTATGACCCGGCCATCCACGTCTTTCAGCTCGGCACAAAGATCGTGGATGCCCGGGACAAGCCCGGGCATGACGTTGAGAGTGCCGCGCCACTTCAACTCACATCAGCAAATCGATCAAATGCGGGATCAGCGGGATGTCCGCGGGGGGCATCGGGTAGTCGCGCAGTCTGTTGGCGCGGACCCAGGCGAGGTTTTGGCCTTCGCGCGCGGTCACCAGCCCTTCCCAGCGCCGGCAGATGTAGAGCGGCATCAGGAGGTGAAACGTGTCGTAGCCGTAGCTCGCAAACGTCAGCGGCGCCAGGCACGGCTCGGCGACGGTGATGCCGAGCTCCTCATGGAGCTCGCGGATCAGGCTCTGCTCCGGCCGTTCGCCGGGCTCGAGCTTGCCGCCGGGGAATTCCCACAGGCCCGCCAGCGCCTTGCCCTCGGGACGCTGTGCGATCAGGACGCGCTTGTCGGCGTCGACCAGCGCACAGGCCACCACTAATGTCAGTTTGAGATCGGCCATGCCAAGAATATTGCTCGTTGAAGATGATCCGTAACGGTTCGTTAACTGCGTCGCGGCCGCATTTCCGGGAACCCCATAAGTCATATTTAATCGTCGGTTCCTAGGGTGGGAACTCCTAAAACCACTCTGGACCCGAGCTATGCGCGCTGCGTTTCGCACTCTCTTATGCCATTTCGTCCGCGACCGGCGTGGCAACATCGCGGTGATCTTCGCGCTGGCCTGCGTTCCCTTGATCACGGTGGTCGGCTGCGCGGTCGATTACTCGCGCGCGACGCAGATCCGGTCCAAGCTTCAGGCTGCGGCCGATGCGGCCAGCGTCGGCTCGATCGCCAAGGCCTCGCCGGCCTTTGCCGCCGCGGGCACGATGACCTCCGACGGCTCGATTGCGGTGGGCGTCACCGACGCGCGGAACATCTTCAATGCCAACGTTGCCAATCAGACCGGCTATACGCCGGGCACCGTCACGCCGACCGTGGTCAAGAGCGGCTCGACCGTCACCTCGACCGTCACGTTCAGCGCCACCGTCAACACCATGTTCCTCGGTGTGATCGGCAAGACCTCGCTGGCCCTCACCGGCACGTCCACCGCGACGGCCACCATGCCGCTCTATGTCGACTTCTACCTCTTGCTGGACAATTCGCCGTCGATGGGCGTGGCAGCAACGCCGACGGACATCACGAATATGCAGGCAAGGACAGGTGGATGCGCATTCGCGTGTCACGACACCACCAAGGCGGCCGGCACAAGCAACTACGACATTGCCAAAGCAAATGGCATCACGACCCGAATCGACGTGGTGCGCCAGGCAAGCGCGAACTTGATGGACACAGCCAGGAACACGCAGACTTACACGAACCAGTTCAGAATGGCGATCTACGATTTCGGCGGTGCGTCAGCCACGATCGGATTGAGAAATCTGTTTTCGCTCTCGTCGAGTCTGACATCCGCCAAGACCGCGGCGGGAAGCATCGACCTGATGGCGGTGGCCGGTCAGAATGACGCGTATACTGCCGACAAGGATACGCCCTTCACCACCATTTTTCCTGCGATCAATAACGAAATCGCCTCGCCGGGACCCGGCACATCCGCCTCACCGCTGAAATATCTGTTCCTTGTATCGGATGGCGTCGCCGACGAGACCAACTCGGGCAAGACGATGTGTAGCGTCTCATCCGCTGCGTATCCACTTTACACCCCAACAAACCGCTGTCAGTCGCCGATCAATCCGGCGCTCTGCAAGACGCTCAAGGACCGGGGTATCAAGATCGCGGTGCTGTACACAACATATCAACCCCCGACCGACAATTGGTACAGCACATGGATCGCCCCCTTCAACGCCGGGACGTGGGGGCCGTCTCCGAACAGCAAGATCGCGCAGAACATGCAGGCCTGTGCCTCGCCGGGGCTGTATTTCGAGGTGAGCCCGACGCAAGGCATCTCGGACGCGATGAACGCGCTGTTCAAGAAGGCCGTCGCCGACGCGCGGATCTCGGGGTGAGACTTGTTCACCTCTCCCCGCTTGCGGGGAGAGGTCGGAATTCGCGCGTAGCGCTGATTCCGGGTGAGGGGGTACAGGTGCCTCGCCGATCTCACGTGTGGAGAGAGGCCCCTCACCCCAACCCTCTCCTCGTAAGAACGGGGAGAGGCAGAAGACTCAAGACCTGTAATCCCCGTTGATCGCCACATATTCCTTCGTGAGATCGCAGGTCATGACGCGGTCGCGGCCCTTGCCGAGGCCGAGCGAGACCTTGATCGCGATCTCCGGCGCCTTCATCGCTTCCGACACCTGGGCTTCGTCATAGTCGGGGTCGCGCGCGCCGCTCTTGGCGACGCGGATACCGTTGAAGGAGATCGAGAGCTTGTCGCGGTCGGCGGGCTCGCCGGCCTTGCCGACCGCCATCACCACGCGGCCCCAATTGGCGTCCTCGCCGGCGATCGCGGTCTTGACCAGCGGCGAGTTGGCGATCGACATCGCGATCTTGCGCGCGGAGGCCTTGGTCTTGGCGCCTTCGACGGTGATCTCGACCAGCTTGCGCGCGCCTTCGCCGTCACGGGCCACCTGCTCGGAGAGATTGGCGAGGATCTGGTTGAACGCCCTCACGAAGGCCTTCAGGCGCGGATCGCTGGCGCGGCTGATCTTGGGCGCACCGTGCGCGGCAGCAGCGCCCGTCGCGAACGCCAGCAGCGTGTCGGAGGTCGAGGTGTCGCCGTCGATCGTCACGGCGTTGAACGTGTCCTCGACGCCGGCCTTGAGCAGGGCCTGGAGCGCGGCCGGCGCGATCGGCGCGTCGGTGAAAATGAAGGACAGCATCGTCGCCATGTCGGGGGCGATCATGCCGGCGCCCTTGGCTATGCCGTTGATGGTGACCTTGGCCTTGCCGAGCTTGACCGTCGCGGTCGCGACCTTGGGGAAGGTGTCGGTGGTCATGATCGCCTTGGCCGCGGCGAGATAGTCGCCGGGCTCGGCGGCCTGGGCGAGGCGACCCAGCACGCCGTCGAATTTGTTCGCGTCCAGCGGCTCGCCGATCACACCGGTCGAGGCCAGGAAGATTTCACCCTCGCTGCACCCGACCGCCTTGGCCGCGATCTTCGCGGTCAGCGCGGTGGAGGCGCGGCCGGTCTTGCCGGTGAAGGCGTTGGCATTGCCGGAGTTGACGACCAGCGCGCGGGCCTTGCCGCCCTTCAGCTTGGCGCGGCACCATTCCACCGGCGCCGACGGGCACTTCGACTTGGTGAAGACGCCCGCGACCGCGGTGCCCTTGTCCATCACCGCCAGCAGCACGTCGGTGCGGTTCTTGTAGCGGATGCCGGCCTCGGCCGTCGCGAGACGGACCCCCGCGATCATGGGCATGTCGGGAACGTTCTTCGGGGCGAGCGGGGAGACGGCTGAGGACATCGGGGGGCGCCTTGGTGGGGTCTGGACATGCAGATGGCCGGGGGATGCCCGGCCATTGCGACGTTAGATACTATTGGCGTCCGTGAAGTGACAGCGAATTCTTACTTCTTAGCGGCCTTACTTCTTGGCGGGTGGAGCCATCTTGCTGTCGGAGGGCTTCGCCGCGTCGGCCGGCTTGGCATCCGGCTTGGCATCCGACTTGGCGTCCTTGGAGGCGTCGGCCTGGTCCATCCGTTCGACCTTGGCCTCGCTCCGCAGCTTGGCGACGTAGTCGGCCTGGGCCTTGCGGGTGACGTAGTTCTCGATCTGGGCCTTGACCTGCTCGAAGTCCGGCGCCTTGCGGTTGCGCTTTTCCTCGACCTTGATGATGTGCCAGCCGAACTGCGACTTCACGGGGTCGGAGATCTTGCCCGGCTCCAGCGCGAACGCCACCGCCGAGAATTCCGGCACCATCTGCTCCTTGGTGAAGAAGCCGAGGTCGCCGCCGTCGGCGGAGCCCGGATCCTTGGACTTCTTCTTGGCGAGCTCGGCGAAATCGGCGCCCTTGTCGAGCTCGGCCTTCACCGCCTTGGCCTCGTCCTCGGTCTCGACCAGGATGTGGCGGGCACGCACCTCCTGCTCGCCGGTGATCTGCTTGGAGGCCTCCTCATAGACCTTCTTCATGGCGTCCGGGGTGGTGGCGGCCTTGCCCTCGCCCGCGAGCAGGTTGTCCATCAGCAGGCGGTTGCGGGCGAACGCCAGGCGCTTCTTGAACTCCTCGCTATCCGCGATCTTCTTGTCCTCGGCGGCCTTGGAGACGATCTTCATGTCGATCAGAAACGACAGGACGTTCTCGTCCTTGGTAGCCGGGTCCATCTGCGCGAGGCTCGGTCCGAGTTCCTCCTCGGCCATGGCGACGTCGCTCTTCTTGATCTCGGCGCCATTGACCTTCGCCAGAACCGGATCGTCGGCGGCCCGGAGCGGGCCTGCGATCGCCAGGGTCAGCGCCAGAGCGAGGCTGCCAGCCAGGGCGGAAGCGAGGCGGAAACGCTGGCCGGTGGTTACCGGGAACGAGGTGGTCATGGAAAATCCTTTTGTTGAAGCAGGGGGCTGCTCGAGCGGGGCGGACACTCGCCCAATTCAGGGGGCCTTTGCAACGCGAAAAGTCTGTCAATTTGATGAATTAGCCGCAATGCGGCCGCCGTTGACAAGGCTCGGACCCGGCCATATCTCTGCCCGGTCGCGTCCATGGCGATGGCGTTTATTTTGCTGCGTTTTTGGCCGTTGAACCCTGACTTGCCCAATTCCCACCCATATGGCGGACGACCCCCGCAGTCCGGGCTCTGGCGCCATCAGGCGTCACGGTGAGTTGATAGGCAGGCGGGTGACAACCTTTTGGCTGCCACGCGGTTAAATCGCGAACACAGGAACTGGTCATGATCGGCGCGCTCGCCCGCAAGTTTTTCGGCTCCTCCAACGACAGGCGGGTGAAGGGATACCAGTCCCGCGTCAACGCGATCAACGCGCTGGAGCCCGAAGTCTCGAAGCTTTCCGACGAGGCCCTCAAGGCCCGCACCGCCGAGTTCAAGAAGCAGCTCGCCGAGGGCAAGACGCTCGACGACCTCCTCGTCCCCGCCTTCGCCACCGTGCGCGAGGCGGCCAAGCGCACGCTCGGCCAGCGCCATTTCGACGTCCAGCTGATCGGCGGCATGGTGCTGCACGAGGGCGACATCGCCGAGATGAAGACCGGCGAAGGCAAGACGCTGGTGGCAACGCTCGCGGTCTATCTCAACGCGCTCGCCGGCAAGGGCGTCCACGTCGTCACCGTCAACGACTACCTCGCCCGCCGCGACTCCGGCTGGATGGGCCAGATCTACGGCTTCCTCGGCCTGACCACCGGCGTGATCGTGCATGGCCTGGACGATGCCGAGCGCAAGGCGGCCTATGCCTGCGACATCACCTACGGCACCAACAACGAATACGGCTTCGACTATCTGCGCGACAACATGAAGTACCGGCTCGAGGACATGGTCCAGCGGCCGCACTTCTTCGCCATCGTCGACGAGGTCGACTCCATCCTGATCGACGAGGCGCGCACGCCGCTGATCATCTCCGGCCCGCTCGACGACCGCTCCGACTTCTACAACACCATCGACGGCTTCCTGCCCAAGCTCGACAAGACCGATTTCGAGGTCGACGAGAAGCAGCGCACGGTGACGCTGACCGAAGCCGGCATGGAAAAGATCGAGACGCTGCTGCGCGATGCCGGCCAGCTCAAGGGCGAGTCGCTCTACGACGTCGAGAACGTCTCGGTTGTGCACCACATCAACCAGGCGCTGCGCGCCCACACGCTGTTCACGCGCGACAAGGACTACATCGTCCGAGACAACGAGGTCGTCATCATCGACGAGTTCACCGGCCGCATGATGCCGGGCCGCCGCTATTCGGAAGGCCTGCACCAGGCGCTGGAAGCCAAAGAGCACGTCCAGGTCCAGCCCGAGAACCAGACGCTGGCCTCGATCACCTTCCAGAACTACTTCCGCATGTACGAGAAGCTGGCCGGCATGACCGGTACGGCCGCGACCGAAGCGGACGAATTGTTCGACATCTACAAGCTCGAGGTCGTGGAGATCCCGACCAACCTGTCGATTGCGCGTCTCGACGAGGACGACGAGGTCTATCGCACGCAGAAGGAAAAATACCAGGCCATCCTCGCCGAGATCGAGCGCGCGAATTCGCGGCTGCAGCCGGTGCTTGTCGGCACGGCATCGATCGAGAAGTCGGAAGTGCTCGCCGAATTCCTGAAGCAGAACGGCTACAAGCAGATCGACTTCGGCAAGGAGCATGCGCTCGACAAGCTCTATGCCGCCGCCCGCGCCGGCAAGCCGGCAAAGCTGTTCGCGGTGCTGAACGCGCGCTTCCACGAGCAGGAAGCCTATATCGTCGCGGAAGCAGGCGTGCCCGGCGCGATCACGATCGCGACCAACATGGCCGGCCGCGGTACCGACATCAAGCTCGGTGGCTCGCTCGAGATGCGCCTCCAGCAGGAGACGGCCGGCATCACCGACGAGGCCGAGAAGGCCAAGAAGATCGAGCAGATCAAGGCCGACATCGAGCACTTCCGCGGCATCGTGCTGAAGGCCGAGGAGACCGTCGAGGTCGAGCCGGCGAAGGGCTCAAAGCCCGCCAAGACCGTGAAGAAGCCCGGCGGCCTCTACATCATCGGCTCCGAGCGCCATGAATCCCGCCGCATCGACAACCAGCTCCGCGGCCGTTCCGGCCGTCAGGGCGACCCCGGCCGCTCAAAGTTCTTCCTGTCGCTGGAAGACGATCTGATGCGCATCTTCGGCTCGGACCGTCTCGACAGCATGCTGCAGCGTCTCGGCCTGCAGGAGGGCGAGGCGATCATCCATCCCTGGATCAACAAGGCGCTCGAGAAGGCGCAGCAGAAGGTCGAGGCGCGCAACTTCGACATCCGCAAGAATCTCCTCAAGTTCGACAACGTCCAGAACGACCAGCGCAAGGTGATCTTCGACCAGCGCGTCGACCTGATGAAGGACGACAGCGTCGCCGAGACCGTCACCGACATGCGCCATGCCTTCATCGACGACCTCGTCGCCAAGCACGTGCCTGAGCATGCCTATGCCGAGCAGTGGGACGTCGCCGGCCTGAAGGACGAATTGAAGCGCGTGCTCGATCTCGACCTGCCGGTCGACGACTGGGCCAAGGAAGAAGGCATCGCGGACGAGGAGCTGCTGACCCGCATCGAGACCAAGGCCGACGAGCACATGGCCGCCAAGGTCGCGCAATGGGGCCCCGACGTGATGCGTTACGTCGAGAAGACCATCCTCTTGCAGACTCTCGACCATCTCTGGCGCGAGCACCTGATCATGCTCGACCATCTGCGGCAGGTCATTGGCCTCCGCGGCTACGGCCAGCGCGATCCGTTGCAGGAGTACAAGACCGAGGCCTTCAACCTCTTCCAGGAGATGAGCGCGCATCTGCGCGAGGCCGTCACGGCGCAGCTGATGCGCGTCGAGATCGTCCCGCCGGAGCAGGAAGCCCCCATCCTACCGGCGATGGAAGCGCACAAGTTCGACCCGAACACCGGCGAAGACGAAATGGCCCTCGCCAGCGTCACCCTCGCTCCGCAGGCGACCGACGCGGCGCTGCGCGACCCGAAGAACCCGGCCAGCTGGGGCAAGGTCGGCCGCAACGAGGACTGCCCCTGCGGCAGTGGCAAGAAGTACAAGCACTGCCACGGGCGGTATGCGTAAGGCTTGAAACATGAGGCGCGAAGCTCGCGCCTCAATTCCCGCTGTCGTCGCCCGGCTTGACCGGGCGACCCAGTACGCCGCGGCCTCTCGGTTCTATCACATCAGTCTCTGGAATACTGGATCGCCCGCCCCTGTGCGCAATTGCGCACTAAAGCGCGATGAGATCAGGATGAATCGTCATCGCGCTTTAGGTTATTGTTTGCGCATGATCTTTTCGGAAAACCGCTGCGCACTTTTCCTGATCATGCTTTAGGCGGGCGATGACGGCGAGTGTGTGGTGCGTACTGCGCTCGCTCGTCCGGGACGTTGAGGGAGCTCGCTAGCCGCCCTTCAATTCGAGCTGTCGATCAAGCTCTCCAGGAGCCGCTTCAATTCGCTCGTGGACTTGTCGCCGTAGCTCTCCAGGATGTGCTCCTCCTGATCCACCGCGAGCGAGTTGAGCTTCTTGCACAGCACCTTGCCGCGGTCGGAGATGAACATCAGCACCTTGCGGCGGTCGTTCGGGTCCTGCACGCGATAGACCAGCGTGTCGGAGACCATGCGGTCGATCATCTTGGTCAGCGTCGGATGGTTGAGCAGCACGGCATCGGCGAGATCGCCCATCGAATGGCCGTTGCCATCGGAGAGAACTTTCAGGATGCGCCATTGCTCGACGGGAACGCCCTCTTTGCTCAAGCGCAGTTCCAGCTGCCGGTTGATCTCCCGGTTGGCTTGCGCGAGCAGGTAGGCGAGGTGTTCGGTGATCGGGGAGTTTTCTTTCGACGGTTTTGCCACGGCTAAGACTTCGTCTTGACCCAAATGAGTGAATGTCTTGCAATCAATGCTGCATCTATATGCACTTCAATTGTTGAATATTCAATATTTTCAAAATAGGATGATTGCCCAACAAAAGGGCGGAAGCCGCGGCCGCCCGCAGAACGTGCTTTCAGGTCTGGTCCCAGACAGGAGTTGGCGTGCGCGCGACGGTAAACTTCCCGGCTCACGGCGGCCCGGCGTTGCCGCCGTCCTTGCTGTTCAGGAATCTGTCGTCATCGGCGGCTGACGGTGCGTTGTCGCCGAGCGATCACATGGTCTTCCGGCGACGCCGCGCCAACAAGCTGCGCATCGGCGGCTTCATCTGCTGCACCGGCTCGCCTGGAGTGTGGGGGCCTTGTGCGACCAACAGCGCGCAGCTCGCCGTCGCCGAGATCAACAAGCGCGGCGGCATCCTCGGCCGCGAGATCGAGTTTTCCGTCTACGACGCTGGCGGACCGCTGGATGAAGTGCTGAACCGCGCCGAGCAGGCGATCGCGTTCGACGAGATCGATCTCATCGTGGGCTTGCACACCAGCGCGGTCCGCGTCGCCTTGCGCGACGTCACCACGCGGCATCGCATCCCCTACATCTACACGCCGGTCTATGAAGGCGGCGAGCGCACGCCGGGCGTGATGGCGATCGGCGAGACGCCGCGCTGGCAGAGCCGGCCATCGATCCACTGGCTGGCGGATGTCAAGAAAGCAAAGCGCTGGTACCTGATCGGCAGCGATTATGTCTGGCCCTGGCAATCGCACCGTGCCGTGAAGAACTACATCAGGGAAACCGGCGGCCACGTCGTCGGCGAGGAGTTCGTCCCCCTCGGCGAGGACAATCACGAGCCGCATCTGGCGCGCATTCGCGCCGCGCGGCCTGACGTGGTGCTGATCTCGCTGATCGGCACGGACAGCAGCACCTTCAATCGCGCCTTCGGCGAATGCGGCCTCGGCGCCACCACGCTGCGGCTTGCGGGCGCCATGGACGAGACGGTGCTGCTCGGCATCGGCGCGGACAACAGCGAGAACATGTTCTGCGCCTCGGGCTATTTCACCGGCACCGGCGCGCGCGCCAATGACGACTTCCAGAGCCGCTATCGCGCGATGTTCGGACCGAATGCGCCGCCGATCGGTTCGGTCGGGCAGTCCGGCTACGAAGGCCTGCGTTTTCTCGAAGCGGTCGCCAACAAGGCCGGCTCATTGGCGATGGGGCCCATGCTCGCAGCCGGCCGCAATATCGTCTACGGCGGCGCCCGCGGGCAGGTCGCCATCCGCAACGGGCATGTGCGGATGCCGATGCATCTCGCCGAGGCCGATGGTCTCGACTTCAAGCTGATCAAGCCGGTCTGACTGACGCAGTCAATTCGCCGGGCGCGCTGCGCCAATTAATACTTGAAAAGGAAAATATTTCCGTTTTGAATGTTTTGGCGAGGCCGGTGGAGCGTGCGTCGCGCCGGGGGCGGCCGCGCCCAACGTTCGTTGCAAGAAACTTCAGGAGAGCGCCGTGACAGTTGTCCTTCCCACGCCAGCCCAGCTTCGCAGTGTCGCCGAGCAGTGCGGTCTTTCGCTGACCGACGACGACGTCGCCTCGTTCCGCGGCCTGATGCAGGGCTCGATCGAGGCCTACAATCTCGTTGCCGCCATGCCCGACGAGGTGCCCGAGGTGAAATACCCGCGCACGCCCGGCTACAGGCCCTCGGCCGAGGAGAACCCTCGCAATGCCTGGTATCGCAAGTCGACCGTGAAGGGTGCCGCCAGTGGCAAGCTCAAGGGCAAGACGGTTGCCTTGAAGGACAACATCATGCTGGCCGGCGTTCCCATGACCAACGGCTCGTCGACCTTGGAAGGCTATGTGCCCGATTTCGACGCCACCATCGTCACGCGCATGCTGGATGCCGGCGCCGAGATCAAGGGCAAGGTGCATTGCGAGCACTTCTGCCTGTCCGGCGGCAGCCACACCGGCTCCTACGGGCCGGTGCATAATCCGCACAAGATGGGTTACTCGGCCGGCGGCTCGTCGTCGGGTTCGGGCGTCGTGGTTGCGCTCGGCGAGGTCGACATGGCGATCGGCGGCGACCAGGGCGGCTCGATCCGCATGCCGTCCTCGTTCTGCGGCATCTACGGCATGAAGCCGACCTGGGGCCTCGTGCCCTATACCGGGATCATGCCGATCGAGATCTATGTCGATCATACCGGCCCGATGACCGCGACGGTCGCCGACAACGCGCTGCTGCTCGAAGTGCTCGCCGGCGATGATGGCTACGATCCCCGCATCAAGGCGCCGAAGGTTGAGGAATACACCAAAGCACTCGGCCAGGGCGTCAAGGGCATGAAGATCGGCATAGTCAAGGAAGGCTTTGAGCAGCCGGTCGCAGAGGCCGCGGTGAATGAGAGCGTGCGCGAGGCGGCAAAGCGCTTCAAGGATTTGGGCGCCACGGTAGAGACCGTGTCGATCCCGATGCACCTCCTGGGTGGCGCGATCTGGACCCCGATCGGTACCGAAGGTCTGACCCAGACCATGATGTTCGGCGACGGCTACGGCCTCAGCCGCGGCGATCTCTATTCGACCTCGCTGATGGATTTTCATCGTGGCTGGCGCCGGCAGGCAGACTCCCTGTCGGAGACGACGAAGTTGTTCATGATGCTCGGCACCTACATCAACAACAATTTCGGTCCGCGCTTCTACGGCAAGGCGCTCAACATCTCCCGCCGGTTGACCGCCGCCTACGACAAGGCGTTCGGCGATTATGATCTGCTGCTGATGCCGACCACGCCGATGAAGGCGGCCAAGCTGCCGGAGCCCAATGCCAGCCGCGAGGAGTACGTTGCGCGCGCGCTCGAGATGATCTCGAACACCGCGCCGTTCGACATCACCCACCACCCCGCGATGTCGCTGCCCTGCGGCATGGTCGACGGCCTGCCGATCGGCCTGATGCTGGTCGGCCGCATGTTCGAGGAATCCACCATCTATCGTGCCGCCCATGCCTTCGAGCAGATCGGCGACTGGAAGAAGATGTGAGCAAGGCGTTGACACAGGCGGACGGAACGGCACGGCATGGCTAATGCGTTCGTCGCGGCGTTCGAAATCCTGAGCTTCGGCGCGATCATCGTCCTGATCGTGCTGGGGCTCGGGATCATCGCCAGCATGATGGGCATCTTCAACTTCGCGCAGGGCGAGTTCGTCCTGCTCGGGGCCTACATCACCTATCTCGCCTATGCCAAGGGCCTGCCGATCTGGGCCGGCATGGTCGCGGCGCCCTTTGTGGTCGGCGCGCTCGGTTTCGTGCTGGAGGCGCTGATCATCCGCCGCTTCTACGCCGCGCCGATCGTGGCGATGCTCGGCACCTACGCGCTCGGTCTCATCATCCGCGAAGCCGTGCGCGGCCTGATCGGCGGCTTCTATCTCACCGTGCCCGAGCCGATCGGCGGCTCCATCGATTTCGGCACGATCCACATCTCGGCCTGGCGCTTCACCATCATCGTCATCACGGTGCTGGTGATGGCGGGCTGCTACCTCCTGCTGTCGCGCACCAGCTTTGGCCTGCGCATGCGCGCGACACTGGAAAATCCGTCGCTGGCGCGCGCCTCCGGCATATCCACGCCGCTGATGTACGGCGCCACGTTCGCCTTCGGCTCCGCGCTCGCCGGTCTCGCCGGTGCGCTGATCGTGCCGGTGTTCAGCCTCTACGCCGATCTCGGCCTGCGCTTCCTGATCCAGGGCTTCGTCGCGGTGATGGTCGGCGGTGTCGGCTCCTTCATCGGGCCGGTCGCCGGTGCCGGCGTCATCGGCACCCTCAGCGCCGCGCTGCCCTGGCTCATGGCGCCCGTCGTCGCCGACGTCCTCGTCTTCGTTCTCGCCATTGTTTTCATCAAATTCCGGCCACAGGGCCTCATCGCTGGAAAAGGGGTTTAGTCATGTTCGATCGTACTCAGCTCTCACGCCGTCGCTTCCTCTCCAATTTCGCCTTTACCTCCGGCGCGGTCGCAACCGGCGTCGGCAGCTGGGTGATCCCGGCGCCCTGGGCCAATGCCGCGGAAGCTCCGATCAAGGTCGGTATCGCGACCGATCTCACCGGTCCCATCGCCTATGCCGGCAATGCCGATGCAAATGTCGCAAAGATGGTGATCAAGGAGATCAACGCGGCCGGCGGTCTGCTCGGTCGTCCGCTCGAGCTCTATATCGAGGACACCGCCTCCAACGAATCCGTCGCCGTCGGCAACGTCCGCAAGCTGATCCAGCGCGACAAGGTCGACATGGTGCTGGGCGGCATCACCTCGTCGATGCGCAATGCGATCAAGGACCCGATCGTGGCGCGCGGCAAGACGCTCTACATCTATCCGCAGCTCTACGAGGGCAAGGAATGCACACCCTATCTGTTCTGCACCGGACCGACGCCGGCTCAGCAATGCGACGAGTTCATCCCCTGGCTGATCAAGAACGGCGGCAAGAAATTTGCGCTGCCGAGCGCCAACTATGTCTGGCCGCACACGCTCAACGTCTATGCCCGCAAGGTGATTGAATCGAACGGCGGCGAGGTCGTGTTCGAGGAATACTATCCGCTCGACCAGGTCGATTTCTCCGCGACGGTCAACCGCATCGTCTCCAACAAGGTCGATGTCGTCTTCAACACCGTCATCCCGCCGGGTGTCGGCCCCTTCTTCAAGCAGCTCTATGAGGCCGGCTTCCTCAAGAACGGCGGGCGCCTCGCCTGCGTCTACTATGACGAGAACACGCTCAACATCAATCAGGCCAACGAGATCGAGGGCCTCGCGAGCTGTCTCGACTATTTCAAGGTGCTGACCAAGGAGAACCCGTTCGACGCCAAGATCCAGGCGGCCTATGAGAAGGATTTTCCGGGCAACTTCCTGTTCGCGGCCGGCAGCGCCGCGACCGGCACCTACCGCGGCCTGAAGCTGTGGGAAGCCGCGGTGAAGGAAGCCGGCAAGATCGATCGCGAGTCGGTCGCAGCCGCGCTCGACCACGCCAAGATCGCCGAAGGTCCCGGGGGACCGGCCGAAATGGTACCGGGCAAGCGGCACTGCAAGATGAAGATGTACACGGCGGTCGCCAAGGGCGGGAACTACGAGATCGTCGCGCGCAGCGAGGGTCTGGTCGATCCCAAGGAATGCTGAGGCGGTCCGTCCTTCACCTCTCCCCGCTGGGGAGAGGTGCAAGGACCAGCACAAGGTGCTTAAATTCGGAATGCTGAAATCCATGGGTGCAGCTAAGCAGGCGGTTCAAGTCGATGTCAGCGGCGAGTCAAATGTTCCGGTGATCGAACGCGCTTCATCGGAGCGAGTAACCGCGCGAAAGATCCTGCCGATCGTGGAGGGCGTGGTGCTCGTCGCCGCGCTGATCGCGCCGCTGGTGCTGCAGGACTATCTCACGGTGTTCGCGACGCGCGTGATCATCCTTGCGCTGTTCGCGCTGTCGTTCGATCTGGTCTGGGGTTATGCCGGCATCATGAGCTTCGGGCAGGCCCTGTTCTTCGGCTCGGCTGGCTATGGCGTGGCGCTGCTGGCGCGCGACCTCGACATCACCAACATCTTCCTGGTGCTGCCCGCGGGCACGCTGATCGGCCTCACCTTCGCACTGTTGCTTGGCGGCTTCCTGCTGCTGGGACGGCACCCCTCCAGCGTGATCTTCGCGTCGCTCGGCACGCTCACCGGCTCCTACGCCGCCGATCGCCTTGCGCGCGGCTGGTACTATCTCGGGGGCCAGAACGGCATCCCCTCCATCGCGCCAATGTCGATCAGTGGCTACGAATTCACGGAGGGGCCGGCCTTCTATTATCTCGTGCTCGGCATCCTCGTCGTGGTTTACCTGCTCTGCCGCTTCCTGGTGCGCTCGCAGTTTGGCCTCGCGCTCGCGGGCTTGCGCGAGAACGAGCAGCGCATTGCCTTCTTCGGCTACAAGGCGCAGCATCTTAAGGCGATCATCTTCGCGATCGGCGGCGCGATCGCAGGCCTCGCCGGCAGCCTCTATGCTTTCCACGAGGGCTTTGTCTGGCCCAACATGGTCGGCGTCGTCGTCTCCACGCAAGTGGTGCTCTACGTCCTGTTCGGCGGCTCCGGCACGCTGATCGGCGCCGTCATCGGCACTGTCATCGTCGAGGGCGTCAGCTTCTGGCTCTCGGACAATTATCGCGACATCTGGCCGATCATTCTGGGCATGCTGTTGCTGCTGGTGATCCTGTTCCGGCCGCTCGGTCTGATCAGCTTCGTGCTCGGCGAGCGCGAGCGGGTCGGCAGCTTTGGTGCCAAGCCCAAGGACAGCGTCAAGGAGAAGCGCAATGCTCCTTGAAGCTGCCGGCATCAAAAAAGTCTTCGGCAAGCTCACCGCGCTCGACGGCGCCGCGCTCACCGTGGGTGAGAACGAGTTTCACGGTCTGATCGGCCCGAACGGTTCCGGCAAGAGCACGCTGATGAAGTGCATTGCGGGCGCCGAGGTGCCGACGCAGGGAAAAGTCTCCTTCGTCAACACCGACATCACGGCGTTCACGCCGACGGAGCGCGCCCGCGCCGGCATGAGCCTGAAATTCCAGATCACCAGCGTGCTACCCTCGCTGACCCTTTACGACAACATCCTGCTCGCGCTGCAGGCGCAGTCGTCGCTGTTCGACCTCGTGTTCTCGCGTACCCGCGGCGCGCTGCATGACCAGGTCATGACCATGCTGACGCAGTTTCGGCTGGCGAACCGCGCCTTCGATGCGGCAGCGGCACTGTCGCACGGCCAGCAGCAATGGCTGGAGATCGCGATGGCGCTCGCGGGCAAGCCGAAGCTGCTGCTGCTGGACGAGCCGACCGGCGGCATGAGCCTCGAGGAGCGCCGCGTGACCGGCGAACTGCTTCAGCCGATCAAAAAGCATTGCTCGCTCGTCATCGTCGAGCACGACCTCGATTTCATCCGCGACATCTGTGATCGGTTGACCGTGCTCGACCAGGGCAAGGTGCTGGCCTCGGGCACCGTGTCTGAGATCCAGGCCAACACATCCGTCCAGGAGATCTATCTGCGCCGTGCCTGAATTTTTGGACATCAAGCACCTCGATACCGGCTACGGCCGCAGTCAGGTCCTGTTCGACGTCACCCTCGGCATCCCCTGGCGCGGCGGCGTCGCCGTGCTCGGCCGCAACGGCGCCGGCAAGACCACGCTGATGAAGACCATCGTCGGCGAATTGCCGGCGTGGAAGGGCGAGGTCGCCTTCGACGGCCGCGATATCAGCCGGCGCGCGACCCAGGAGCGCGTCCGCGCCGGCATCGGCTACGTCCCGCAGGAGCATTCGGTGTTCGCGCGCCTGTCGGTGCGCGACAACCTTGCCGTCGGATCGCTCGCGAAGAAGGATGCCACCGCGGTCGATCGCGTGCTCACCATCTTCCCCAAGCTCGGCCAGCGCCTCGACCAGCCCGCCGGCACGCTCTCCGGCGGCGAGCGCAAGATGCTCGCCATCGGCCGCGCCATGTTAGGTGATCCCAAACTGTTGTTATTGGACGAACCCACCGAGGGCGTCTGGATCGGCGTGATCGAGGAGATCACCGAACGCCTGATCGCGCTCGCCAAAGAGATCGCCGTCATCATCGTCGAGCAGCACCTCGACCTCGCGCTGCGTGTTGCCGACTACGCCTATGTGCTGGACCGCGGAAGAGTCGCGCTGCAAGGCGCGGCGGGCGAGGTGAGGGGCAATCCGGAGCTGATGCGGTATCTGGCGCCGTAGGGACTTGTGTCGCTGAAGGGCGCTGCTCTCGCCTCGACCTAAACTGTCATGCCCCGCCTAGCGCGCAATTGCGCACGGGGGCGGGGCATCCAGTACGCCGCGGCTTCTCGGTTCAATCACAGCCGCCTCTGGAATACTGGATTCCCCGCCGGAGCCTGTCATCGGGCTCGCCGAAGGCGAGACCCGGTGGCGGGGAATGACAGCGTCGGGCTTAGATGGATCGGAGAGACTAAGCCGAGCGCCTTACTTCACCGCCCCAAAGCGGCTGTCGAACGAGTTCGACGACACCACGGGCGCTGCGCCGGCCATCTGCTCGCTCGCACCATCGCCCACCGACGGCTTTAGCGCCGGGCGCGTCTGGGCGAGGCGGGTGTCGGGCTGCTGCGGCTTCGGCGCCTCGGCGGGCTTGGCGGCGGCGACCGTCGGCTTCGGCGCGTCCTTCGCTGCGTCCTTGGACTTGTCGTGGCCCGGCACGAAGCGAGTCACTGCGGCCTTCAGCCGGGACGCTGCGGTCGGCGCCGTCGTGGTGCTCGCGGCCGGAGCGGCGGACGCGGTGGCTTGCGGCGGAGGCGTCGTCGTCGCCGTGGTGTCGGCGGTGCCGAGGCCCATCTTGCGGCCGAGATTCGAGAAGAAGCCGCCTTGGGATTTCTCTTGGGATTTTTCCTGGGATTTCTCGGCCGGCTGAGCCGAGGCAACGCGGGTGTTGGTCGCGGGTGCGCTGACGGCGACGACCGGCTCCTGGCTCGCGGGAGCGGTGGCGACGGCATCGAGATTCGGCTTGGGCGGATTGACGTGGCCCGGGATCGTGCCCGGCGCCTTCGCCATCGCCAGCATTTCCAGGGTCGAGCCTTCGGCGCTCTCGGACAGGCCGGTCGATCCCTCCGGAATCTTGGAGGCGAAGATCTTGTTCATGCCGCCGTCGATGCCGGTGTTCATGCGCGCCATCGGCGTGCCCTTGGCGACGAGCTTGGCGTAGGCGGCCTCGTCCTGCTGCTGCTTCTCGCGCACAGCGCTGGCGATTTCCTCGGGGATCACATAGGCCGGGCATTTTGCGGAGGCGTCGAACACCGGATCGCGCTTGGCGTCGGCCGGCTTGGCCGCGTCGAAGACGTACTTCGTCTCGCAGAAATCGACCTTCGGCTCCTGCCGCGTCACCTCGAAATGATCATAGCCTTCCTTGATCATCTTCCAGAACGGCATGTTCGGATTGTTCCGGTGCTTAGCCATGTTCACCGGCGTCATCTTGAACGGATAGGCCTGCAGCTGGAACGCCTTCTGGCCGCCGAAGAAGGATTCGCGCCCGAGCGAATAGATCTCCGCGATCTGCTCGTCGGTCATCGCGTAGCAGCCGCGCGAGGAGCAATCGCCGTGCACCATCAACTGCGAGCCGGTGCGGCCCAGCGCCTTGTCGAACGCGTTCGGGTAACCCGTGTTGAAGGACAGGTAGTACGCCGACTGCGGATTCATCTGGCTCGGATTGATCGAATAAAATCCTTCCGGCGCCTGGCGGTCGCCTTCGCGCACCTTGGGGCCGAGATCGCCCGACCAGCGGCAGATCGGATAGGTCTTGAGCAGCGCGAACTGGCCGTTGCGAGTCTGCTTCCAGACCTCGAGCTCGGCCTCCTGCTTGAACAGGCGGACCAGGATCGGCGATTGCAGGTCCATGTTCTTCTCGACCATCGCGGCGAGAAGCTTTGGCGGCACCGGCTGGTTGGCCTTGGCATTGGTCGCGAGCGAGACCTGGTCGGTATCGCAGCCGGTCAGCAGGACGCCGGCCGTCATCAGCGCAACCGAAGCCAAGAGCGCGCGAGCAAGCGAACGAGAAATCAAGATGGACCCCACACCGTGCCGGGCAGAGAGCGCGAACCCCACTTCCTTTGGCGCATGATCCGAGCGGAAACCGACCCGCCGAAACGGGCTCGTTCAGACCACGCTCCAGCGCTTATGCCTGAAGCCATTCATTAAAATTCTAACCTCTGGGTCATGTGGTCGCAACCCGAGCCGGGATCACGAGGCCGTTGGCCCAGTGGCATGGTCAACAGAGACTAAATGGACGCAACTTTGGGCCGTACTTGGGCCTTTCGGCCAAAACGGTACAGAGATCGCCGATTTGGGCAAAAAAAGGGTTAACGCGGGGTTACCGGGGACGGCTGGGGGAGGTCCCGTAGGGTGGGCAAAGGCGCGAAGCGCCGTGCCCACGAGCTGTTAGTACGGTGGGGAATGGTGGGCACGCTTCGCTTTGCCCACCCTACGGCACCGGAATCGCAGCGAATCAGCCCAGTTTCCGGCCGATATCGAGGAATTTCTGCCGCCGCTGCTTGCGGATGGCGTCGCCGTCCATGCCGCGCAGCTCGTCGAACGCCTTGGCGATGGCCTCGCCCGTGGTTGCGATCATGGCGGCGGGGTCGCGATGGGCGCCGCCGACCGGCTCCTTCAGGATCTGGTCGATCACCCCGAAGCGGAGCATGTCCTGGGCGGTGATCTTCATGTTGTTGGCGGCTTCCTGCGCCTTGGTGCCGTCGCGCCAGAGGATGGAGGAGGCGGCCTCCGGCGAGATCACGCTGTAGATCGCGTGTTCCAGCATCAACACCTTGTTGGCGGTGGTGATGGCGATGGCGCCGCCCGACATGCCCTCGCCGGTGATGATCGCGACGTTCGGCACGGTGAGCGCCAGGCACGCATCGGTCGAGCGCGCGATCGCCTCGGCCTGTCCCCGCTCCTCGGCGCCGATGCCGGGATAGGCGCCGGCGGAATCGGCCAGCGACAGCACGGGCAGGCCGAACCGCTCGGCCATCTCCATCAGCCGCACGCATTTGCGATAGCCTTCGGGGCGCGCCATGCCGAAATTGTGCCGGATGCGGCTGTCGGTGGAATCGCCCTTTTCCTGGCCCATCACGCAGATCGGCTCGCCGCGGAAGCGGCCGAAGCCGGCGACCAGCGCCTCGTCCTCGCCGAATTTGCGGTCGCCGGCGAGCGGGGTGAATTCGGTGATCAGGCCCTTGATGAAGTCGTTGAAATGCGGCCGCTGCGGATGCCGCGCAACCAGCGTCTTCTGCCACGGCGTCAGGTTCAGATAGAGGTCGGCCAGTGCCTGCGCCGCCTTGTCCTCGATCCGCCCGATCTCCTCGGCGATGTCGGTGCCGGAGGCCGCCAGCGTCCTGAGCTCGTCGACCTTGGAGTCGAGCTCGGCGACGGGCTTTTCGAAGTCGAGATAGCTGCGCATCTGGTCTGGCATCAACTCAATATAGGAAGGATCGGGCGAAGCGGCGAAGCGGATTTGGGCTCGATGAGAGAAGTGTAGCTTCTTCAAGGGCTTGACCTGTGCGCTCTAAGAAGCGCGCCAGATCATTCGAAAGGCCCCGGCTCTTTCTGCGGAGATGTGGCCGAAGTCAAGGCGGTTTCGGCTGTTACCCGTAGCCTGGATGGAGCGCAGCGCAATCCGGGAAGATCTCTCCACGAGGGGAGAATCCCGGATTTCGCTACGCTCAGGCTACGCGCTCGCGGCTTACCTCTCCGCCAGCGGATGCAGATCGCGCACCAGGCTCTTCAGCCGCTCCTCGACCACATGGGTGTAGATCTGGGTGGTCGAGATGTCGGTATGGCCGAGCAGCGTCTGCACGATGCGCAAATCGGCGCCGTTGTGGAGCAGGTGGCTGGCGAAGGCATGGCGCAGCACGTGCGGGGAGACCAGCCGGGCCTGCAGCCCCGAGGCAACCGCGAGCTCCTTCAAATCGCGGGCAAAATGCTGGCGCGTCAGGTGCCCGCTCTCGCCGAAGGAAGGGAATAGCCATTTCGCGGCGGCGAGGCTGTCTTTCTTCTCGCCCTTGTTGTTTTCCTTGGCGGCTTCCGTCGCGCTGAGATAATCCGCCATCGCCTGCCGCGAGGCTTCGTTGAGCGGCACCAGGCGTTCCTTGTTGCCCTTGCCGCGCACCACGATCATGCGGGCGTCGCGCTTGGCCGCCGAGCGCGGCAGCGCCACCAGCTCGGAGACGCGCAGGCCCGTGGCGTAGAGCACTTCCAGCAGGCAGTAGAGCCGTAAGCTCCGCAGTCGTTTCGAAGGCGAGGCCTCTGCCGCCTCGCTCAATTCCTTGGCGCGGCGGAGCATGCGGTCGACATCGGAGATCGAGAGCACCTTCGGCAGGCCGCGGCCGCGCTTGGGGCCGGACAGGATCGCGGCGGGATCGTCGCCCCGGATCCGCTCGTTCAGCAGGAAGCGGTAGAGATGCCGCATCGCCGACAGCCTTCGGGCGACGCTGGTGGATTTGAAGCCGCGGGTGTCGAGGTCGGCGAGATAGTCGCGCAGCGTTTGCGTCTCCGCATCCGCAAAACTATGGCCGACCCGGCCCAAAAACTCCGAGAGATCGGTGAGGTCGCGGCGGTAGGCATCGAGCGTATTGGGGCCGGCGCCTTGTTCCGCCGCGAGCATGTCGAGGAACAGGCCGGTGAGCTTGGCATCTGAGGGCTTGCTGACAGAAGATTTGGCGCGCATGCCCGTCAGGCTAGCTCCTATTTCTTGAGAAACTTATCCGGCGAGATCGTCACGGTCATTTCCCGCGACTTGGGGCTGACGAAGTTCGCCAGCGCGAACACCACGCCATAGACGATGCCGGCGATCACGGCGACGACCGTCAGGAAGCGGAACAGGCTGGGCATCGGGATAGGGTCTCGAGGCGTGGCGAATTAACCAATGAAATCATCCAACATGTTCGCCGTTTCGTGGCAAGAGTCCTCTGGCGAGGCCCCCTGCGGGGTCGTATAGGTGGCCAAACCCCCCGCCCTTGGCGGCAGATTGAGCGAGATCCTGAGCGAAATTCATGTCCGACGCCGTCCTGCCGATTCCCGCGTCCCCCGAGGCCGACATCCTGTCGGCGCTCGGTGCGCGCTCGATCGTGCTCGTCGGCATGATGGGGGTGGGCAAGTCCACCATCGGCCGCCGCATGGCTCTCAGGCTCAAGCTGCCCTTCATCGACGCCGACACCGAGATCGAGGCGGCGGCCGGCATGACCATACCTGAGATCTTCGAGCGCCATGGCGAGCCGCATTTCCGCGACGGCGAGGCGCGCGTGATCGCGCGGCTGCTCGACGGCGGCCCTGTTGTGCTTGCGACCGGCGGCGGTGCCTTCATGCGCGAGGAGACGCGCAAGCGCATCGCGGCCAAGGCGGTCTCGATCTGGCTCAAGGCCGACCACGACGTCATCATGCGCCGCGTCCGCCGGCGCGCCGACCGTCCGCTGCTTCAGACCGCCGACCCCGAAGGAACCGTGACGCGCCTGCTCACCGAGCGTGAGCCGATCTACGGCAATGCCGACCTCACCATCGCCTCGCGCGACGTGCCGCACGACAAGATCGTCGAGGAGACCATCGAGACGTTGCACGCCCATCTCTGCGGCGCGCAGTCCGCCCCGCCACCTGCCGACGTCGCGAGTGCCGCACGATGACCGCGCCCCTGAAGCATTCCGACCCTGTCAACGTCGACGTCGCGCTCGGCGACCGCGCCTATGACATCGTCATCGGCCGCGGCGTGCTGTCTTCGCTCGGCGAGCGCGTCGCCGCCCTGCGCCCCGGCGTCCGCACCGCGATCGTGACGGACCGCACCGTCGCAAAATACTGGCTCGAGCCGACCGAAGCTTCGCTCGCGGCGAGCGGCATCCCGACCTCGCGCATCGTGGTCGAGGAAGGCGAGATCTCGAAGACATACGCGGGCCTCGAAAAGGTCAGCGAAGCCCTGATCGCCGCAAAAATCGAGCGCAACGATCTCGTCATCGCGCTCGGCGGCGGCGTGGTCGGTGATCTCGCCGGCTTTGCCGCGGCGATCCTGCGCCGGGGCGTCGATTTCGTGCAGGTGCCGACCTCGCTCCTGGCGCAGGTCGATTCCTCCGTCGGCGGGAAGACCGGCATCAACTCGCCGCAGGGCAAGAATTTGCTCGGCGCCTTCCACCAGCCGGTGCTGGTCATTGCCGACACCGCCGTGCTCGACACGCTGTCGCCACGCCAGTTCCGCGCCGGTTATGCCGAGGTCGCCAAATACGGCGTGCTCGGGGATGAAGCCTTCTTCTCCTGGCTGGAAAAGAACCATTCCGACATCTTCAAGGGCGGCTCGGCACGCGAGCACGCGATCGCGACCTCCTGCCGCGCCAAGGCCGGCGTCGTCTCGCGCGACGAGCGCGAGACCGGCGAGCGCGCGCTGCTCAATCTCGGCCACACCTTCGGTCACGCGCTGGAAGCGGCGACCGGTTTCTCCGATCGCCTGTTCCATGGCGAGGGCGTCGCCATCGGCATGACGCTGGCGGCGCAGTTCTCGGCGAAGCTCGGCATGATCGGCGAGATCGAGGCGGCACGCGTCGAGCGGCATCTGATCGAGGCGGGCCTGCCGACGCGCTTGCAGGACATCGCGGGTTTCGCGCAGGAAGGGCTCGCCGACGCCGACGCGCTGATGGCGCTGATGGCGCAGGACAAGAAGGTCAAGCGCGGCAAGCTCACCTTCATCCTGCTCGAGGCCGTCGGGCGCGCCGTCATCGCCAAGGATGTCGAGCCGGCCCCGGTGCGCGATTTCCTGAAGGACAAGCTCGCGCAGAAGGCTTGATGCGCTGAAGAGCGTTTTCGAGCGAAGTGGACACCGGTTCGCGTAAAGAAAACGCGTCAGAACAAGAATTTCGAGTGATGCATGGACTGGCTCGGCTTCACCATCGTCATCATCTGCCTGCTCGTCTCGGGCTTCTTCGCCGCGAGCGAGACCGCGCTGACCGGTGCCTCGCGCGCCAGCATGCTGAGGCTCTCCAAGCAGGGTAACCGCGACGCGGACGTCGTCTCGGACCTGCTCGACATGCGCGAGCGCCTGATCGGCGCGCTGCTGCTCGGCAACAATATCGCCAATATCGGGGCGTCAGCGCTTGCCACCGGCATCTTCACGGCCTGGTTCGGCGATGTCGGCGTGCTCTATGCCACCGGCGTGATGACCGCGCTGGTCGTGATTTTCGCGGAAGTGCTGCCCAAGACCATCGCGATCAACGCGCCCGACCGCATGGCGCTCGCTGTCGCGCGCCCGATGCGGCTGACCATGTATGTGCTGGGGCCGCTGCTGCGGATCGTCGAAGTCATCGTGCGCGTCCTGATGCGCCTGTTCGGCCTTGCGGGCGAGCACCAGGCGATCCTGTCGCCGACCGAGCGCCTGCGCGGCGCGGTCGACCTGTTGCATCACGAAGGCAAGGTCGAGAAGCAGGACCGCGACATGCTCGGCGGCCTGCTCGATCTGCGCGAGCTCCAGGTCTCCGACGTCATGATCCATCGCACCGAGATGATGATGATCAATGCCGATCTGCCGCCGGAGGAGCTGGTGCGCGAGGTGCTGGCGACCGAATACACCCGCATTCCGCTGTGGCGCGAGAAGCCCGAAAACATCATCGGCGTGCTCCACGCCAAGGACCTCCTGCGTGCGATCCGCGCCTCCGACGGCGACACCTCGCGCATCGACGTCTCCACCATCGCGCTGCCGCCCTGGTTCGTGCCGGAGATGCGCCCCGTCTCCGAGCAGCTGAAAGCCTTCCGCCGCCGCAAGACCCATTTCGCGCTGGTCGTCGACGAGTATGGCGAGGTTGAAGGTCTTGTGACGCTGGAAGACATTTTGGAGGAGATCGTCGGCGACATCTCCGACGAGCATGACGTCGTCGTCGCCGGCGTGCGCGCCCAGCCCGATGGTTCGGTGGTGGTCGACGGCTCGGTGCCGATCCGCGATCTCAACCGCGCCATGGACTGGCGTCTGCCCGATGAAGAGGCAACCACGGTCGCCGGCCTCGTCATTCACGAGGCGCGCTCGATCCCCGACCGCGGCCAGAGCTTTACGTTCCACGGCTTCCGTTTCCGCGTCCTCCGCCGCGAACGCAACCGCATCACTGCGCTCCGCATTTCACCGGTGCCGCGCGAGGCCGAGATGGAGGAGGCCAAGCCGAGAAGGGCGGGGACGTCGTTTTGACGCGGCAGTTGTAAGCACTGTAGCTCCCACATCGTCATGGCCGGGCTCGACCCGGCCATCCACGCCTTAATACCCAAACGAAGAACGTGGATGCCCGGGACAAGCCAGGGCATGACGACCATTTCGATTGTGTGCGAGGCCTTCCGGCGAGGGTGAAGAGCCTCAGCCTTCCCCCGGCGCCTGCGCGTGGATCGCCAGCGCGTGCACGCTGCCGGAAAGTTCCGCGGCCAGCGCCGAATTTATCATGCGGTGGCGGTCGACCCGGCTCTTCCCTTTGAAGGCCTGCGACACGATATAAACACGAAAGTGCGTCTCGCCGCTCGGCCGATGACCGGCGTGGCCCTCATGCAGATGTGACTCGTCGACGACCTGCAGGCTTTCCGGCGTGAAAGCTTCCTGCAACTTGTTGCTGATAGTGTCTTTCATAACCATGAGTGCCATTAAGGGACGCGATTGCACTCCGTCAATGCCATAGGCCGCCTCTGGCGGCCGTTCCAAAAACGCCGAAGTGCTACGGGGTTTCGTCCTAATTGCAATGTCAAGACTTGAAGGTTTTTGCATTGCGTAGTCAAAGTCAGCCATGCCGATCGATTCATCAAAGTTCTTCGACTCCATCCGCGTCAAGCCGCGCGGCAAGCAGCCGCAAGCGAAGCCGCGCGAGACCGTGGTCGCTTGCGAATGGGCCGGATGCCAGAACAAGGGCTCGCACCGTGCGCCGAAGGGGCGCGAGAACCAGCGCGAATATTGGCACTTCTGCCTCGACCACGTGCGCGAGTACAACCAGAACTACAATTTCTTCTCCGGCATGAACGCCGACGCCGTCGCGCGCTATCAGAAGGATGCGCTGACCGGCCACCGTCCGACCTGGAAGATGGGCGGCAATGGCGGCGTCAAGAAGGGATCGGAAGCCGAGATCGATGGTGCGTTCGATCCGTTCAGCATGTTCAGCGAGATCAACGGCCGTGCCAGCTGGCGCAAGGGTCCGGAGGCCCAGCCCAAGGCCGAGACGCGCAAGGTGATGAATGCCGAGCGCAAGGCGCTCCAGGTCATGGGCCTCGGCCCCGACGCCACGCTCGCCGACGTCAAGACCAAGTACAAGGCGCTGGTCAAGCAGCACCACCCCGACGCCAATGGCGGCGACCGCTCGACCGAGGATCGCCTGATCGAGATCATCAAGGCGTATAATTATCTGAAGACCGTGGTGCGCGAGGCGTAGGGCGCTCGCTTTTCTTCCCTTCTCCCCTTGTGGGAGAAGGTGGCGCGAAGCGCCGGATGAGGGGTTGTCTCAGCGATTTCATCGCAAATGTTTTGCGCGCGGGTAGAGACCCCTCACCCGTCTCGCCGCTTTGCGGCGAGCCACCCTCTCCCACAAGGGGAGGGGGGAAGAGCTCCGCCCACCCGGGCTACGCCTCCGGCATCTCCCCCACATAGGACGAGCTCGGCCGGATCAACCGCCCGGTCCGCGCCTGCTCGCGCGCATGCGCGGTCCAGCCTGCGCTACGCGCCACCGCGAAGATCGGCGTGAAGGCCTGCCGCGGGATCGCCAGCGCATCGAGCAGGATGGCAGTGAAGAACTCCACATTCGTCTCCAGCGGTCGCTCCGGATTCTTCTTCCGCAGGGCTGCGCGGATATAGGCCTCGACCTCGCCGGCAAACGGCAAATCGGTGCCGTTGGAGGCGAGCGCCTCGACCGCGGTCTTGAGCACGTCGGCGCGCGGATCGCGCACGCGATAGACGCGGTGACCAAAGCCCATCATCCGCTCGCCGCGCGCCAGCGCCGCGTCGACCCACGGCTGGATGCGCTCGCGCGAGCCGATCGCGTCCAGCATTTCCAGCACCGGCTCCGGTGCGCCGCCATGCAGCGGGCCGGTGAGCGCGCAATAGCCGGCGGTCACTGCGGCAAACAGATCGGCCTGCGTCGAAGCGACGACACGCGCGGTGAAAGTCGAGGCGTTCATGCCGTGGTCGCTCGCGGTGACGAGATAGGCGTCCAGCGCGGTCACCTCGCGCGCCGCGGGCGAGCGCCCGTGCAGCATGCGCAGCGTATCGGCGGCGTGGCTCACGTTCGCGTCGGGCGCGACCGGGTCTAGCCCCTTCGCACGCCGCACCAGCGCGCCCGCGATCACCGGAAAGGCGCCAACGATGGTCGCCTCATGCTCCAACCCGTGCTCGGCGCGTAGCCCCGCGATCGCCGCGCGAAACCCGTCGATGATGCCCATGCCGCGCGTCGCCGGCAAAAGCTCGTCCAGCCGCGCGAACGCCCGCTCGCGCGCCGCGCCCAGGCTCGCCCGCACGTTGGCTTCGGTGAGTGTCGTCTTGCTGGCGCCGTTCCAGAGCCGGGCGGTGACGCCTTCGAAACTCGATTTGGCGGCGAGGCGGCCGACATGCTCGCCGGCGATGATCAGTTCGCCGCGCTCGCCGTCGACGTGGCTCAGCACGGTTTCGGCCGCGGGAACGCCGTCCAGTCCGATCTGGCTTTTGGTGAGGTGGATGTTCATGACCCAATCTCCTTTGCACTGCACCAGGAGAAAATCGGCTCTCTCGACAGATTGATCAATCTTGATTACATAAATCAATATGAATAATTCCGAAGAGCTCTACCTCTCCGCCCGGGAAGCCGCGGCCGAACTCGCGATCTCGCCGGCCACGCTCTACGCCTATGTCAGCCGCGGCCTGATCCGCTCCGAGCCGACGCCGGACTCGCGCAAAAACCGCTACCGCGCCGAGGACGTTCGCGCGCTCAAGGAGCGCCGGGTGCCGTCGCCCGAGCCGCGCGGCCTGCGCAGCTTCGACGCCGACCTGCCGGTGATGGACACGGAGATCTCGACCATCACCGAGGAGGGCGCGATCTATCGCGGCGTGAACTGCGTCGATCTCTCCGAGAACGACACGCTGGAGCACACCGCAACGCTGCTCTGGGACGTCTCCGACGTCGATCCCTTCGCGCCGGACAATCAGCCGGAGATTTCCGACGAGATGCGCGCGATCGCGCAAGCTGCGCGCCGGGCGGCGCCGATCGACCGCGCCATCGCCGTGCTGGCGCTTGCCGCCAGCGCCGATCCCCGTGCCTTCACCCGCGCCCCCGATGGCCGCGCCATGGTCGGCGCACGTATCGTTCGGCTGCTGGTTGCGACCATGCTCAACGCCGAGCCGTCAGCCGAGCCGCTGCACCAGCAGGTCGGACGCGCCTGGGCGGCGGACAACAAGCACGCGGGCGATTTGATCCGCCGCGCACTGGTGCTGCTCGCCGATCACGAATTGAACGCCTCGACCTTCACCGCGCGCTGTGCGGCGTCCACCGGCCTCAACCTCTATGATTCCGTGATTGCAGGCCTTGCCGCGCTGAAAGGCCCCAGGCATGGCGGTGCCGGCGTGCTGGCCTCGCAGCTCGTCAAGACGTTGATCGACCGCGATGTCGAGCCGATGGTGCGCGAGCGCGTTGCGCTCGGCGAGCGCTTTGCCGGCTTCGGCCACGGCGTCTACAAGCGCGGCGATCCTCGCGCGCAATCGCTGCTGAACGCACTCGCCCGCGCCGGCGCGCCGCGTAAATTCACCCGCGAAGTGCCTGAGCGGATCATCGAGGCGACCGGCGAGCTCGTGAATATCGACTATGCGCTGGCCGTGCTCGTGCACGCGTTGCGGCTACCCGCAGGTAGCGAGCTCGCTTTGTTCGCCATGGCCCGCAGCGTCGGCTGGATCGCCCATGCGAGCGAGCAGTTGCAGTTCGGGAAGTTGATCCGGCCAAGGGCAAGGTATGTCGGGCCTGCGCCGGGGAGGAGGAGTGGGTCTTAACCTCTCCCGCTTGCGGGAGAGCACAGGCCGCCCTTCGGCGGCCGTTCTCAAGAGACGCCGAGGCGGAGCCTCGGCTATGCCGAAGGCGCGGGTGAGGGCTCTCTCCTCTTGGGGGTTCTCGATTGGGGAAGCACCCTCTCCCCAACCCTCCCCCGCAAGCGGGGGAGGGAGCCCACCTCCGTCGCAGTTAGCAGTCAAAGGTAATCAGCCCCGCGGCTTCACCGTCGCGGCGCCAGCACCATTCCGCCGGCGATAGATCCACACCGCTATGCCCACCACGATCGCCACCGCCACCACCGTCAATATCCATATGTGCTTGAACGGATGCCCATGGTGCGGCACGCCGAAATATTGGTGGAAGGCCGACACCGCCAGCACGCCCGGCAGCACATGCGCCGGGGCCCAGACCAGGATCGCCGGGATATTCACGGCATAAAACCGTGCCGGCGCCATTCCGAGCGCGCCCGCCGTCACCGGCACGAAGGCGCGGATCGGCGGCACGAAGCGGGCGAAGAACACGGCCCAGGTGCCGAAGCGCTTGAAGAAGGTTTCGCTCTCGGCGACCACCCGCGGGTAATTGGTCAGCGGCCAGGCGGTGAGGATCTCGCGCTGGCGCCGGTGCCCGATCCAGTAGGCCGAGCCGTCGCCCAGCACGGCGCCGGCAGCGGCCGCCAGCAGAACCCATTGCAGCTTCAGCTCGCCGCCCGGAACCAGGGCGCTCAGGGCGAGGATGATGGTCGAGCCGGGAATGACTGATCCAACCACCGGTACGGCTTCGAGCAGCGCCGCCAGGAACAGGGTCAGATAGCCCAGCCAGGCATGGGCTGAGACGAAGGAGATGAGGGGATCGAGAAAGGACGTCACGTCGTCTCTGTGGCGGTGGGGTGGACTTGGGTTCGCCCCTTGGGTTCACCCTGGGTTCGGACCCTACATAAGTAAGGGCAGGCAGCAAAAGTGCCATTTGCCCGGGCAGGACGGCCGTTCAGGTTCGAAATTCGAGCATGATTCGCAAGGCAGCCCTCCAAAAACTGCGTTCCTGACCTATCTAAATGAAAAGACAACGGAACTTTGATTGAGGGGCGGGCTTCTGCCGGCACGTTGTCTCTGATAGGTTCGCAGCCGCACCCAGCCGCAGCCAACGTGCAAATAACTGGTCTCGGGACCGCCCGGGGCCTCGGAGGATTGATGACGACCGCCGCCATGTCCAAAGTTGAGGAAGTTTCCGGTCTGCCCGACATGAAGGTGTCGGTGCGCCAGGTGTTCGGGATCGACAGCGATCTCGAAGTGCCTGCTTATTCCGAAGTCGATCCTCATGTGCCCGAAGTCGATTCCGATTATCGCTTCGACCGCGCCACCACGCTTGCCATTCTCGCCGGCTTTGCCCGCAACCGCCGCGTGATGGTGACCGGCTATCACGGCACCGGTAAATCCACCCATATCGAGCAGGTCGCCGCCCGGCTGAACTGGCCCTGCGTGCGCGTCAACCTCGACAGCCACATCAGCCGTATCGATCTCGTCGGCAAGGACTCGATCGTGGTCCGCGACGGCAAGCAGGTCACCGAATTCCGTGACGGCATTTTGCCCTGGGCGCTCCAGAACAACGTCGCACTGGTGTTCGACGAATACGACGCCGGCCGCCCGGACGTGATGTTCGTGATCCAGCGCGTGCTCGAAGTCTCCGGCCGCCTGACGCTGCTCGACCAGAACAAGGTGATCAAGCCGCATCCGGCCTTCCGCCTGTTCGCGACCGCCAACACCGTCGGTCTCGGCGACACCTCGGGCCTCTATCACGGCACCCAGCAGATCAACCAGGGCCAGATGGACCGCTGGTCGATCGTCACCACGCTGAACTATCTCAGCCACGACGAGGAAGTCGAGATCGTGCTGGCGAAGGCCAAGCACTATCGCACCCAGGAAGGCCGCGACATCGTCAACAAGATGGTGCGCCTTGCCGATCTCACCCGCAACGCCTTCGCCAATGGCGATCTGTCGACGGTGATGAGCCCGCGCACGGTGATCACCTGGGCGGAAAACTCCGACATCTTCGGCGATATCGGCTTCGCCTTCCGGGTCACCTTCCTCAACAAGTGCGACGAGCTCGAGCGTCCCCTGGTCGCCGAGTTCTACCAGCGCTGCTTCAATGCGGAGCTGCCGGAATCGGCAGTCAACGTGGCGCTCAGCTGAGGTGTGGGATGTCGTCCCGGACAAGCGCAGCGAAGCGGAGCGCAGATCCGGGACCCATAACCACAGGCCGTGGTTGTTGCGAAGATTGGGCCGTCAGTGTGCTCACTAACTGCTCCCTGTGGCTATGGGTCCCCGCGTTCGCGGGGACGACGGTGAGACCGAGATGAGCACATCATCATCCAACTCCAAATTCCGTAACACCAAGGAAGCGCCGACCGAGCCGTTCAAGCGCTCGGTCGCCTCCTGCCTCAAGGCGATCGCCAAGGCGCCCGAGCTCGACGTCTCCTTCGCAGCCGAACGTCCGGGTCTTGCGCCCGGCAAGGCGCGGCTGCCGGAGCCGGCGCGGAAGATGACCAAGCGTGATGCGGCGATCGTGCGCGGCCACGCCGATTCCATCGCACTCAAGCTCGCCTGTCATGATCCCAAAGTGCATCGCAAGCTGATGCCCGGCAATCCGCAGGCGCGCGGCGTGTTCGAGGCGGTGGAGCAGGCGAGGGTCGAGGCGATCGGCGCGCGCCGCATGGCCGGCGTTGCGAAAAACCTCACCGCGATGCTCGACGACCATTTCCACCGCGGCAAGTTCGACGAGATCACCGACCGCGCCGACGCGCCGCTGGCCGATGCGCTGGCGATGCTGGTGCGCGAGCGCCTGACCGGCATGGCGCCGCCGGCGGCCGCCAAGAAGATGGTCGATCTCTGGCGCCCGATCCTCGAGGACAAGATCGGCAGGCGGCTCGACCGGCTCGACGGCGTGGTCGAGGACCAGACCCGGTTCGGCGATGCCGTGCATGATCTGCTCTCGGCGCTCGAGCTCGGCGACGAGCGCAACGCCGACAGCGAAGACAATGATGAGAACGACGAGAACCAGGACGGCGACAACGATCAGTCCGGCGCCGAGGGCTCGCCCGATTCCGATGCCGCGCAGGAGATGAGCGCCGACCAGGCGCAGGCCTCATCCGAAGAGATGAGCGAGAGCGCGATGGAAAGCGCGCAGGCCTCGACCTCCGACACCTTCGATGACGGCGAGCTCGGCGACGACGAGACGCCGGGCGAGGCGACGCGTCCGAACGCGCACGGCAAGAACGAGCCGCGCGGGCCGGAATATCACGCCTTCGCGCCGAAATTCGACGAGGTCATCTCCGCCGAAGACCTTTGCGACCATGACGAGCTGGAGCGCTTGCGCGCCTATCTCGACAAGCAGCTTGCGCATCTGCAAGGCATCGTCGCGCGCCTCGCCAACCGGCTACAGCGCCGCCTGATGGCGCAGCAGAACCGCGCCTGGGAGTTCGATCTCGAAGAGGGCATCCTCGATCCCGCGCGCCTCTCGCGCGTGGTCACCGATCCCTATCATCCGCTGTCCTTCATGCACGAGAAGGAGGCGACGTTCCGCGACACCGTGGTGACGCTGCTGCTGGACAATTCCGGCTCGATGCGCGGCCGCCCGATCACGGTCGCCGCGACCTGCGCCGACATTCTCGCGCGCACGCTGGAGCGTTGCGGCGTCAAGGTCGAGATTTTGGGCTTCACCACGCGCGCCTGGAAGGGCGGGCAGTCGCGTGAGGCGTGGCTTGCCGCCGGCAAGCCGGCCAATCCCGGCCGCCTCAACGATCTCCGCCACATCATCTACAAGTCGGCCGACGCCCCCTGGCGCCGTGCGCGGAAAAACCTCGGCCTGATGATGCGCGAGGGCCTCCTCAAGGAGAACATCGACGGCGAGGCGCTGGACTGGGCACACAAGCGCCTGCTCGGCCGGCCCGAGCAGCGCAAGATCCTGATGATGATCTCGGACGGCGCGCCGGTCGACGATTCCACGCTGTCGGTCAATCCCGGCAACTATCTCGAGCGGCACCTGCGCCACATCATCGAGGAGATCGAGACCCGCTCGCCGGTCGAGCTGATCGCGATCGGCATCGGCCATGACGTCACGCGCTACTATCGCCGCGCGGTGACGATCGTGGACGCGGAAGAACTCGGCGGCGCCATCACCGAGAAGCTCGCCGAGCTCTTCAGCGAGACCAACACCGCACCAACCCAGCCGGCCGGTCGCCCGCGACGTAAATTGCATTCGTGAGCGCGCAACCATCCCGCCGCAGCTTTCTTGGCCACGCGGCGGCGGGATTTTCTATCTTAACGCTGCCCCGCTTGGCGCAGGCGCAAGCCACGACCGAGCCGCCGCCTCGCCCGGCGCAAATCGAGCACGCCGTCACCTCGCCTGTCAGCATCGAGGTCAATGCGCGGCAGATCCCCTCGTTCGAGCCGCGCGATCGTTCGCGCGTGCGCTTCGGCTCGCTGGAATATCGCAGCGGCCTCGTGCTGACCTCGCCGCATCGCGGTTTCGGCGGCCTGTCCGCGCTCCGCTTCCTCAATACCAAGGGCGACCGTTTCCTCGCGCTGTCCGACCAGGGCACCTGGTTCACTGGCAGCATCCGTTATTCCAGTGGCAAGATGGTCGCCCTCGACAACGTCGAGGCGGGGCCGATGCTGAATAGCGAGGGGCGGCCGATCACCGAGAAGCGCTACTGGTACGACACCGAGTCGCTGGCGCGTGACGGCAATATCTTTTACGTCGGGCTCGAGCGCGTCAACCAGATCATGCGCTTCGATTTCGCCAAGGGCGGCACGCAGGCGCGCGGCGACGTGGTGCCGACGCCGGCCGCGATCCGCAAGCTGCCGAGCAACAAGGGGCTGGAGGCCTTGGTCTTCGCGCCGAAAGGCCAGCCGCTGGCGGGCACCCTGATCGCCTTCTCCGAGCGCGGGCTCGATGCCGACGGCAATCTTGTCGCCTTCCTGATCGGCGGTCCCACGCCCGGCCAGTTCAGCGTGCGCCGCACCGACAAGTTCGACATCAGCGATGCCGTGCTGCTTCCGAGCGGCGAGCTGCTCATCCTCGAACGCAAATTCTCCTGGTTCACCGGCGTCAACATCCGCATCCGCGCGATTCCCTTGAAGTCCATAGCGCCCGGCGCGGTTGTCGACGGCCCCGCGCTGTTCGCCGCCGACCTCGGCCACGAGATCGACAACATGGAAGGCATCGACGCCCACGTCACTCCCGAGGGCGAGACCGTGCTGACGCTGGTGTCGGACGACAATTTCTCGCTGCTGCAACGGACGCTGCTGCTGCAATTCACGCTGGTGGAGTGAACGCGCACCGACTGGCGATGTTCGGCTTGACCCCGGCAATCCGATCGAGACATGATCGGCGTGTATTTGATCGATTGTTAACGCAATGATTGACGGGGCGGCAGATGGCGCTGGTTGTCTTGATCGTTGTTTTCGTTCTGTTGTTTGTCTTGCGATATCTGAAATTCGGCGCCATCGGCGCCGTCGAGGGCATGCCCGAGACGGTGGGCCGCAAGACGCTCGTCGTGTATGGCCCGCCGCTCGGCGGCAGGACGTCGCGGAACGACCTCGAAAAGCTGGTGCGCGAGGCCTATCCCGACGCCGACATTCTCGTCCCGACCTACCGGCATTCCTGGATGTCGAACATCGACGCGTTCGAGCTCACGAGCCAGATCGAAGCCGCGATCCGGGACGCCGACGACAAGAACAAGATCGACGGATCATACCAATATGAAAAGATTGTGCTGTTCGGTTATTCGACCGGCGGGCTCCTGCTGCGCAAGGCCTACATCTGGGGACACGGGCTCGACGACGACCGCAGCGTCCCGCGCGGGCGGCATCCCTGGGTCGATCGGCTCGACCGCTTCGTGTCGTTGTCGGCGCCGAACCGCGGCTGGCCCAGCGACAAGCCGAAGCATCTCGATATCTTCCGCTATGCCATCGCCTATGTGCTTCAGCGGTTCGCCCGCCTGACCGGGACGGGCCGGTTCATCGAGAGCCTGATGCAGGGCTCACCCTTCGTATCCAACATGCGGGTGCAATGGATCGACCTGTTTCGCGACGGCAATGGCGCGTCCGCGGGTCGCAAGCCCCTGATCATCCACCTCGTCGGCGACAAGGACGAACTGGTCGATCGCGACGACAGCATCGATCTCGAAGCGGGCACGGGCGCGAACGTCATGATCAAGACGCTGGAGAGGCTTACGCACGCGGAGATATCGGAGAACCTCTACCGGGACGACGGCGCCGCGCCGATGAGCCCCACAGGCGAAGCTATCCGCATGGCGCTGATCACGCCGCCCGCCGCGTTTCCGGCCTATTGGGCCGATCGGGTCGGCGCGCTCCAGGCCGATGACAATGTCACGCAGCTGATCTTCATCATGCACGGCATTCGCGACGAGGGTAGCTGGCCGGCCGAGGTGAAGCGGTCGATCGAAAGCCAGATCGGAGATGCCGCCGCGCACGTCAAGATCATCCCGCCGCTTTACCGGCGCTTCGCCATGCTGCCGTTCCTGCTCTACTGGGATCGCCAGCACAATGTGCGCTGGTTCATGGACCAGTACACCCAGGCCAAGGCGATGTATCCGAAGTTGGAGCACGTGGATTTCATCGGCCACAGCAACGGCACCTACATCCTCGCCAGCGCGCTCGAGCGCTATCCGGTGCTGAAAGTTCGCAACGTCTTCTTTGCCGGCAGCGTCGTTCCCGTGCATTACGACTGGGCCAGACGGATCACGGATAAGCAGGTGACAGGCCGCGTCTGGAACGTCTGTGCCGACTTCGACTGGGTCGTGGCGATCTTCCCGCAGTTCTTCCAGCAGATCTCCGATTGGCTGGGGATCAAGAAATCCCGGCCTGGGCTATTGGATATCGGATCGGCCGGGTTTCGCGGCTTTCGTCAGGATGTGGAGACCGCGGGGATACTGACAAATCTGAAATACATCGCTGGTGAGCACGGCGCCGCCTTCGAGCCCGCGATGGTCGAACCGATCGCGGCCTATGTCAGCCGCGATCCCGAGATCGACTTCATCGCGTGCTGGCGGCCGCAGGACAGACCGAAGCCGGTGTGGCTTGAATTCTTTTCCAATCTGAGCTGGGCGATCTGGGCCGTGGGCGTTGGCCTGATCGTCGGGATCGGGATCCTGATTTCCGGGGTGGGCTGGCTCTGGCTGGTGGGCTATCTGATCGTGCTGTTCGGCCTGTTGACGACGCTCTGAGAGGGCTGCCTTGGAGGTCGCGCCTCTCCTTGCCAGTGGTGCTGCCGTTCACTCTGGCGGAGGGGCGGATGGCCCATCGGGGATGAACATGCACCCGCCCCGCCGCGACATATCATCATGCCCCTTCGCGCCATCCTCGCCCTCATCCTCACGCTCACCGCGCTGCCTCAGGCGCACGCCACGGCCGAGCACCAGTACAAGAAGGGCGAATACGCCATCATCCAGGGCGGGCGTGCGCCGAATGGGAAGCTCTCGGTCGCGGCTCATGCCGGCGGCGAGGCCGGGCGCGAGGGTTTTCGCCTCTATCTGATGGCGGAGCCGAGCCATCGCCGGCTGATGACGCTCGACAATGTCAATGACGACAACATCCTCGACACCGCGCCGGACGCCTTCCACGCGGCCTGGTCGGCCGATGCGCGCATTGTCGCGGTGAGCTTCCGCAGCGAGCGCCATATCGTCACCTTGAACCTCTACGCCGTCGACGGCGGCCGCGCGCGCCTGCTCAAGGGGCCGGACCTGTTCCGCGACGTCACCGGCCGCAGCATCGACGTCATGACTGACGTCGACATGCGCACCTCCGTGCCGGCGCTGACCTGGCAGGCCCCGCGCCGCTTCCACCTCACGGAGTATCGCGTGTTCGTGCTCGACGACCTGGCGCTCGCGGACAAGCTGGGGGTGCTCGCCAAGACGACGAAACGCGAGGGCGGCGGGAACACGGTCCAGTTCTCGGCCGAGGCCGATGGCGAGATCCTGCCTGATGGCAGCGTCCGCATGGGCAAGCCGGCGGCCGGGAAGTTCGAGGAGCTGGAGTAGGGCGGCCGCAATGCATGCCGTCCCGGTCGGCCATGCCGCCGGCGCAACTCGCAATTTGCCATCCACCCACTAAACTTCATGCAATCGCTTCCATCCCTCCATCCCCCTGGAACTCCCCGCATGAGCGCCCTGTTTTCCCCGATCAAGCTGCGCGGCCTGACGTTGAAGAACCGCGTCGTGGTGTCGCCGATGTGCCAATATTCGGCCGACGACGGCGTCGCCACTGACTGGCACTTCACCCACATCAACAATCTCAGCCTGTCGGGCGCGGCGATGTTCTGCATCGAGGCGACCCATGTCGAGGCGATCGGCCGCATCACGCCGGGCTGCCTCGGGCTCTACAGCGATGCCTGCGAGGCCGCGCTGAAGCAGATCCTCTCCTCCGTGCGCAAGCATTCCTCCACCGCGGTGGCGATGCAGCTCGCCCATGCGGGCCGCAAAGCGTCCAGCGCGCGGCCCTGGGACGGCGGCCAGCTGATCCCGGTCGAGCACGGCGGCTGGCAGACGGTGGCGCCTTCAGCGGTGCCGCACAAGGAGGGCGAGGCCGCGCCGCTGGCGCTGGATGCGAGCGGCCTCAAGCGCATCCGCGATGCCTTCGTCGACAGCGCAAAGCGCGCGATGCGCATCGGCATCGACGCGATCGAGCTGCACGGCGCGCACGGCTATCTGCTGCACCAGTTCCTCTCGCCGATCTCCAACAAGCGCACCGACGAATATGGCGGCAGCCTGCAGAACCGCATGCGCTTCCCGCTCGAGGTCTATGATGCGGTGCGCGCCGTCGTCCCGCACGACAAGCCGGTCGGCATGCGGGTGTCGTCGACCGACTGGGTCGAGGGCGGCTGGGACCTCGCGCAGACCATCGAGTTCGCGAGCGCGCTGAAGGCGCGCGGCGTCGACTGGATCGATGCCTCCTCCGGCGGCGTCTCGCCGCTGCAGAAAATTACGCTCGGCCCCGGCTATCAGGTGCAGTTCGCCGAGGCCATCAAGCGCGAGACCGGATTGCCGACCATCGCCGTCGGCCTCATCACCGATCCGAAGCAGGCGGAGGACATCGTCGCGTCCGGCAAGGCCGACATGGTCGCGCTCGCCCGCGGCATGCTCTACGACCCGCGCTGGGCCTGGCACGCCGCCGCCGAACTTGGCGGCGAGGTCGAAGCCCCGCCGCAATATTGGCGCTCGCAGCCCTCGACGCAGAAGGCGCTGTTCGGCAAGACGACGTTCGGCGCGCGGTGACTTCTTCACCTCTCCCCGCTTGCGGGGAGAGGTCGGATTGCGCGCAAGCGCAATCCGGGTGAGGGGGTACAGGTGCGGCGATAATCTCATGCGCGGAGAGAAGCCCCTCACCCCAACCCTCCCAGCGCGAGCGAAGCTCGTCGCGCCCCCGTAAGAACGGGGAGAGGGAGTTGGCACCTCACCATCACGCGACCTCACGTATCCGTAAAACTCCTCGGCTTTCGCGCTCCGCAAAACTGGCCTAACCTTGCATCGTGGGGCATCACGGAGGCCCGCCATGCGGTTTCGTGTCCGGAAGACTGCTCATGTGTTCGAGCGCGTGGGTCTTGCGATGGCAGGCGCGGCGTGCGGGCTGTTCGTCGGTGCCTATGTCGGTTCGTCGATCGCGCACCTCACCACGCAGGGTTTCCTGCTGACGATGATGCTGCTCGGCTTCGTCGGCTTCTATCTCGGCATCGACACGCCGCAGCTTCCCTTCGACGACGCGCACAGCCATATCGACGCCGCGGAATTCTTGAGCGCCGCCGGCACGCTCTGCGCCACCTTCACTGCGCTCGCCTCCGTCGCCGTGATCGTGCTGCGGCTGGAGCCGCACATCGCCTGGACCTGGCTCGTGCTGCTCGGCTGGATCGCCGGCGTCGCCATGCAGATCGTCGCAGGGACAAAGGCGAGGATGCGGAAGTAGGGCTCTTCCTTCTCCCCTTGTGGGAGAAGGTGGCGCGAAGCGCCGGATGAGGGGTTGCTTCGGCAAGTTCAAATGCGAGAGTTTCGCGCGCGGAGAGAGACCCCTCACCCGTCTCGCCGCGTTGCGGCGAGCCACCCTCTCCCACAAGGGGAGAGGGTAAGAAAGAAGGCAGCCCCCTAAAACACCACGCCGACCCGCGTGCCGCGCTTCCACGCGATCCGGCAGCGCTTTTTCGTGTTGACGTGCAGCAGCTCGAACCGATCGGGGATGCTCACCTGCCCGCCGAGATCGACGCAGGCCCCGCCGGGCGAATAGTCGATCAGCGTGCAGGGGATGACCGGCTTGCGCGGGTCGGTGATGATCTTGGCCTGGCGGGACACCAGGCCTGCGGGTTTGACGCGGACAAATTTTCGCGGATGCATTGGCACATCTCCTCCAATTCCGCAGCTTACGGCGGGCTCGGTGCAGGATGATGCAGAGCAGTTGATGCGATGACGCTAAGGCGGCCCGGAGAATTTTAATGAAAAGTGGCGGTGAAGCGAGAAAGTAGCGGTAGCGAGGTGCGGTCTTCCCCTCTCCCCTTGTGGGAGAGGGTGGCTCGCCGCGCAGCGGCGAGACGGGTGAGGGTTTCTCTCCACGCATCGAACTCCTGCATGCGCAGCGACAACCCCTCATCCGGCGCGCCTTCGCGCGCCACCTTCTCCCACAAGGGGAGAAGGGAAGCCGCCCCCTCACGCCACGTGCTCCTCTGCCGGCGCGTCCGTATGCGGCGGCACCGGCATCGGCACGGTGACATACTCTTTCGGCAGGTTCACCGGCCGGTAGTCCGGCTCCGCCGCCATCCGCTTCAACACGCTCTCATGCACATGCGCGCCCTCGGGGATGAGGCGCGGCTCGCAATCGGGGATGTAGAAGCCGAGCACCACCGTCCTGTCAGGCCATTCCTTGTACTTCGCGCGCTTCGGTAAGTACTCCAGCACGCGCCAGGCCGCATTCATCGAATTGTGCAGTTCGCCCGTCTTGCCGGCATAGGCCGGCGCGACGTATTGGAACGGCGAGTTCTTGCGCTGGATGCCCCAGGCGAGTTGGTTCACGGTGCGCGGGTTGAACTTCAGCCCGGCCTTTTCCGCCTCCGCGATCATCCAGATCAGCGGATATTTGGACTCGCCGCTCTCGGCCTCCGCATAGCCGCCGCCGACGTCGCAATGCACGCCGGCGAACCACACCTGCAAAATGTCCTGCGGCACCTTCTTCTCGTCCGGCACGTAGCGGTTGCTCCAGAAGTCCTGCGGCTCGACATATTTGTTGAGGCGGAACATGCGCCGCCGCTCGTCGATCGCGATCGCCTGGCGGAAGATGTTGACGCTCGGATTGCGCCGCGTGAAGGCGAGTTCCTCCAGGCTGAACACGAAGAAGAGATTGTCGCGCCGCGGCACGATCACGCTCGCCACCGTGTCCCAGACGCCGATGAAGTGGATGGTCGGCCAGCGCGTCGAGGTGATGCGCGCGAACTGCGCGGCGAGGTCGAATTTGCCCTGCGGCAGCGGTCCCTGATCGTCCACCGCGACATCGCGGAGGTCCTCGACCTCGTTGCCGCGCCCGGTGCCGGAATATTGCTTGTAGGCGACCATGCCGCTTCCTGCGAGGTTCGCCTGCTCCGGCGAGATCAGGCCGATTTTATGAATGAGCCCCGCCAGCACCCGCACCGTATAGGCCCCGCGCGAGAAGCCGAACAGGTAGATGTGGTCGCCGGGCGCGTAGTGCTCGATCAGGAAGCAATAGGCCGAGAGCACGTTGTCATCGAGCCCGTAGCCGGTGGCGAGCCCCAGCACCAGATTGATGTTGGCCTTCCAGCGGTGCCACGTCGTCGGTTCCGTCACCGTGCCGACCCCGGGATCGTAAAACACCATCTGCCGCGGCTGCGTCTTGTCGGTCTTGCGCAGGCAGCGATAGAGCTTCAGGACGTTGGAGATGTTCTCCGAAATCTCGTTGCCGGTGCCGTCACAGCAGATGACGAGGTTTTTCGAGCCGGGTTTGCGGTCGGTGTCGTGCGCGTGCTCCACGGTATCCCCCTCCCAGTGATGCTACCGGGGCGAGCATAGCGGAAACGGATGGCAGCGAGGAGACGAAGTCGGCAAGGGGGCGGCATGTCGCCCCATTGCCGCGTCATCTGTTGACATTAACCACTCGTTAACCATGCCGGCGCCTAATGTGGACGACTGGGGGTCACCATGTCGGCCCATGTGACGCGACCGCAATTGATGCCTGTTTCGGCCGGTCCAGCCCTCGGCTGGCTGGCGGTTCGCGCCACGGCTGTCCTACGGAGCAAAGCAATGTTCGGGAAGGACGATCTAGTGGACAATCTCAGCCGCGATCTCGATCGCGCGCGCACAAGACGCGATGCACTCGCATCCGAAGCCACCACCCTGACGGCTCAGATCGCCGAGATCGAAGCCCGCCTTTCGGAGGAGAAGAACAGGCGGGAGCGTGATCGCGTCCTCGCCGAAATCGAAGCGATAAAAACGCGAATCGCGCAGGCCGCCGGCGCGTTTGCCCCCGTCGTCGATGGTCTCTCCAAGGCGATCGCGCAGGCTTCGGCCGTCGTGCCCGAGGCGCGCGAGCTCAAGAGTTTCCTGGTGTCGGTGGCGACCGAAATCGACACCGTGCTCGATCCCCTGTTGCGTGAACTGGACCAGCGTGCGGACGCCGTGCGAACAGGACACGCCGTGCTGGACCTTCCGAGCTCGGCCAGTGAAGCGCCCATCGAGCCGCCCAAAGAGGCGGGCGATCGCCTGCTTCGCTTTCCGGCATGGCTGTCTCGCGACAAGGAGACGGAAAAACGGGAAGCAGCGGAGACCCCGCGCAGCACGGCAGCGTAAACGCGGCGGGTGGCGCATCCTTCGAGACGCCCGCCAAAGCGGGATAGTTGCTGTTTGCTCCGTCATTCCGGGGCGCGCCTCTTGGCGCGAGCCCGGAATCCATACTCACGATGGTGGTTATGGATCCCGGGCTCGCGACTTCGTCGCGCCCCGGGATGACGACTTATTGTCTTGTTGGGCTGCCGCTCAGTTGGCGGCGCGGCGCAGGAAGGCGGGGATGTCGAGAATGCTTTCGTCGGCCATATTGCGCGGGGATGATCGGCCGTAGGGATCGAGCGATTGCTGAGCCGCCTGGCGCGCATAGTCCGGATTCGGCCTTGCCGGTGGCCCCACGGGGTTATGCGGCTGCGGGCGGAGCGGCGGGCTTTCCACCTGCGGCAGGGTCGCACTGCGCTCGATGCGATCGGCGATGCGGCGGCTGTCGTTGCGCAGCCGGCCGGCAAGCTGCGTGAGCGCGGTTTCCACCGCGGGCGCCTGCTGCGCCGGGTCGACATTGTCGATCCCGGTCGCCACCACCGAGACGCGGACGATGCCTTCGAGGCTTTCATCGAACGAGGCGCCGACGATGATGTTGGCGTCCGGATCGGCCTCGTCGCGAATCCGGGTGGCGGCTTCGTCGACCTCGTACAGCATGAGATCCTTGCCGCCGGTGATGGAGATGATGAGGCCGCTGGCGCGCTTGATCGAGGGGTTCTCGATCAATGGATTGGAGATGGCCGCCACGGCGGCCGCGAGCACGCGTTTCTCGCCGGACGCCTCGCCCCGTCCCATCATGGCCTTGCCCTTCTCGCGCATCACGGAGAGAACGTCGGCGAAATCGAGATTGATCAGGCCTTCCTTGACGATGAGGTCGCTGATGCAGGCCACGCCCGAATAGAGCACCTGGTCGGCAAGGGCAAAGGCATCGGCGAACGTGGTCTTCGCGCTGGCGACGCGGAACAGATTCTGGTTCGGGATGATCAGGAGGGTGTCGACCGTCTTCAGCAGTTCCTCGATGCCGGCTTCGGCAAAGCGCATGCGGCGCTGGCCCTCGAAGTAGAACGGCTTGGTGACGACGCCGATGGTGAGGATGCCGAGCTCGCGCGCGGTCCTGGCGATGATCGGTGCAGCCCCGGTACCGGTGCCGCCGCCCATGCCGGCCGTCACGAACACCATGTGCGCGCCGGTCAGATGCTCGCGGATCGTATCGATGACCTCCTCGGCTGCGGCGCGTCCGAGTTCGGGCTGCGAGCCGGCGCCGAGGCCTGCGGTGACGTTGGTGCCGAGCTGGATCAGGCGCGTCGCCTTCGACATGGCAAGCGCCTGCGCGTCGGTATTGGCGACGACGAACTCGACCCCTTGCAGCCCGGCCGTGATCATGTTGTTGACGGCGTTGCCGCCGGCGCCGCCGACGCCGAACACGACGATGCGGGCTTTCATCTCGCGGATGTCGGTGATGCCAGTCATTCTGTCCTCGCGGTTGCTCCGGCGGCCGGGAATGGGGAAAGGTTCAAGTGCTACCTGCGCGCCGCGCGGTCTGCTTGCACGATCGAAGCGGCCAGATGTCCCAATCGATGCGCGGCCTGTCCCGCGATCCCGCCGCCAGGGCGGCGACCGGTCCGTAACTCCGCCACTTCGTCTTCCAGTCGTGCCGCCCACGCATTGGCTGCCGCCGTCTCGGCCGCCGCCTGCATCAGCTCGGCGGCCAGCCGATCGGCGCGCTCACGCTCGCGCTCGAACACGGCCCTGTAGGCGGTTGCGACGTCTTCGAGCCGCGCGACCTCCGCCTTGAGGGCCTCGATCTCCATAGCGTTTTCGAGCGAAGTGGATGCCGGTTCGCGCAAGGAAAACGCGTCTGGCTCCAACGCCTCGATCTTCGCCGTGGCGGCATCGATATGGCCCACCTCGCGGGCACGTCGCGGGCGGGGCGTGTAGCGAAGCTCGGACAAATCAACGCTGATCAGGGCCTTGCCGTCATCCGACTGCGAGCGCGGCCACCGGCGGCGTCGCGCCAGCGAACGCGCGGCCTCGCGCGAGATCTTGAGGTGGGCACCCAGATCGGCATACGTCAACAACGCAACGCACATCGGCACTTCTCCTGGAGCGAGCCGGGAAGGCATTTCGAGCTAATGATGGCTGGACGGTTACAGCAGGCTAGGCTGCGTTGGTTAACGGACGGTTAACGGGCGCGCAGTGGTGTTTACGGGTGCCCGTCACCGTGCCGACCCCGGGATCGCAGAACTCCATCTGACGCGGCTGCGTCCTGCCGGTCCTGCGCAGGCAGCGATAGAGCTTCAGGACGTTGGAGATGTTTTCCGAGATCTCGTTGCCGGTGCCGTCACAGCAGATGATGAGGTTTTTCGGCTCGGCCGTGCGGTCGGAACCGTGCGCGTGCTCCCGGTATACCCCTCGGATGATGCTACCGGGCGAGTATAGCGGAAAATGGGAGAGCATTGCCAATTTCATTAGCAAACGGCTGATTCAAATGAGAGAAGGCAGGCACGGACTTACATAAGGGCTAGCTTAGTCGTTAGTGACAGTCGTCCAAGCTTGCGTGTTGCAATCGTCACCGAGTGGAGGAAGTTCGTCTTTGTCATGAGGTGAACAATCTCTGACTGCGCATCGTTCGCAGCGGCATGCTCCTCCTGCTTCTTCTCGATAAACGGCTCGTAGTCCTCTGGATAAACGCCATCTCGCCCCAAATAGAAGATTGCCTCAATTTCAGCTAGCTTGGCGCCAGAGATCTTTTCTTGCACCGTCGAAATAACTTCGCTCCGAACCTTTTGCTTTTCTTTCATCTGTTTGATCCACGCGCGGTCAATGAAGCTAGGCAACGCCGCTTCCCCTTGTTGCGCCTTCGGATGGATTCGCCTCCACTGCTCAACTATCCAAAGAATCTCGTCGTCAGTGAGGTGAAGTAACTTGGTTTCCATTCCGAGGATGGCTTTAGTCTCACGCGCAGTCTGGATAACGTTCAAAGCTTCGCAGAATTGTCGGTTGGATAAATTAAATCGCTTGATCACCACGGCTTTCTGTGTGTCGAACAAGCTGGTGGACCAAGATTCTCTTCTCGGCATTAGCTGCGCAATTGTCACGAGGTCGCGCCGCGAACAGCGATTTGTGAAAAGGCCACTGTGACGTTCGTCGACGAAGGAAACAATGCGGTTCTTCAAGACCTCAATAATTTCCGACAGCTCGACGAGACTTGCCTGGATGATTTCAAGGTTTGCAAGTGAGTAAGATGAGAGGCTTGGATCGCTGAACTGATTTAGATGATATCGAAGTTCTTGGCCGTCTCGATCGATCCGCGAGAGGCTATCGATAAAGGGCTTTAGCTCAGAGAGCTTTCTTGAGATGACTTCGTCCCCGATTGCTGCACGGTCAAGTCTTTCCCAGTATTCGCGGATGTTGTGCGAGGGACGCCCTGCCGGCTTTTGGAGCAATTCAGCCTTTTCGAGATGACCCGTTGAAAATTTCAGCGCTAGTTCGAGGGCGTGCCGAGCAGTGTACAGAATGGGCAGAACTAGCGTATCGCGCTTCGCGAACAGCTTTTGCTCTATGACGAGACGCGAAAGTTGGAGAGCGGCATCGATGTAGCCGTCTAGATAATTCTCCTCGTCGCCCTGTTCGCCTATGCAAGCGTTCCAGGTCGGGTCAGTGTGCCGCTTAAAGAAAGGATCACCCGCGTACGGGTCCAAGTCCGCGGCTTCGCCTACTTCAGGTGTGGTCATGACGATGGAGAATGGAGTGGTTTGATCAGATAGCCGGGAAAGATAAGCGCTTCGCAATCCAAGCCTGCGATGATGCCTTTCAATACCGTTAGATCCTCACTCGTCGAAAAGATGACCTGTTGCCCTCGTGCTTTTGCGGACGAAGCCCGTTCAAGAAGCTTTTGGAAGCTAACTCTTGCGGAGGATTGTTGCCTTGGTTCGTCAAATACAAGTAGGTCGGAATGATTTGTTTTCTCCAAACTGGCGAGCTCAAGTAGGCCTAGTTGATAGGCCCATTTAAGTCGTATCGCATCGCTCGCGGACGTTTCAAATCCGATCTCGAAGCCTTCCTTTTGCGGTCGGTAGCTGTCGTCAGAGATGCTAACCTCGTCAGGATCAAATGTGCTAAATCCAAATTGTTTTGTCTGCTCTCGCACGATTCGAGTTAGCCGAGACAGTTTGATACTGTCGGTCTGACTAAGTTTTTCGCGTGGCAGAGATGCCTGTTCGGCCAGCAACCTTGCATATTCTTGAGAAATTGCTTTGAGTCGATCGATCATATTTTGGAAGGCCGTTTCCATTTCCTCTAGCTCGCGGAGGCGACCCTCCGTGCGGATGCGCTCTTCTATGGCTACAAGTGATGGCGAGGTGTTAGGTGACACCAAATCAGTTCGAAGTGAGCGGATGCGGGCGTAGAGCTCAGTCAACTCTTTGTCTGATACCTCAATGTCCCGATTCAATGCGATAACGGCTTCTTGCTCTCGAGCAAGAATATCTCTGAACATTCGAAGCTCAGAACGGAGATATTCGATATTGTCTTCAATGGGCATCACCGCAGAGAGTGCCTCTTGTCTTAGCAGGGTGTCGATCAATGCCTGCTCGCAAGTGGGGCAGTGGTCGGGAGTGATTTCAACTAAGCTGCCGGAAAAGCGCTGAAGCTTCTGAACATCGAGATTCTTCTGCAGGTCGTCTTCGAGAGATTTTATTCGACGGGCCAAGGAGGAGATGTCTGCATCTTTGAGCTGTTTGGCGCTGTAGGCCGAAAGTCTTATAGCGTTTAGATCATCTGCTCTTTGACTCGCCTGGCCCAGTTCTTCGGCCAACTTGTCCGCCGAAGTTCCTACCTCCGGAACGGAGGCATTGCTCAGCGCCGCTGCACGGGCCCTCAGTTGGGACATGAGAATGTTCAGTGGTAGCCATTCTGTAGTTTCGGCGATTAGTACATGGGCTTGGTTCAATTCATCGGGAATTGAGGTCTGCTTAGGAGGAAGCGCTTCAATTCTCCCGCCGCCGCGACGAACGCTTCTTTCTGCCTCTTCTAGACGAGCTCGCCATTCGTGCGCGTTAGCGGTGAGCTGCTCCGCGAGTTGCTGACGGCGAAGTTCGAGACGATAGACGTCAAGATCCATAATGAACTCGACTGCTCGCTTGTGAACTTCGCGGATACGCAAATATGTAGGAATTGCTGCCGGTATAGACGACCAACCTATCTTTTGTTCGACCCAAAACAGGGGGAAAATTGTTTCCAAGTACAATTTGCCATCGGGCGCGTCATATCGCTTAACTGTCGGAAGCTCCCATCCTATGAAATTTTCTAGGAAATGATGAAACCCATCCTCCCGCGAGGCCGCGCCGGGATCACTAACGAAGAAGTTCCTTCGGAGCGCCTTCGCATTCGAATTCGTCAATGTAGGACCAAAATCAACCGTTACTAGGCGGTTGTCGCGTTGAGATTTTACCGGGCGGTAAACTGTAATTATCTGGCCCGCCCCGTTCTCGATTTCGAGTGCAACTGTGGATTCGAGGATAGTATGTCGTTTTTTGTCGTCATCCTCGACGTAGTTGGTCATCGCATGGGGCAAGGGTATTTCGCGTCGAGGGCTAAGCATTCGCTCCATGCCCAGGACGTAAAGCATCGCTTGCATGCACGTTGATTTGCCCTTGGTGTTGTCGGCCCAGATCACTGTTAATCCATCGCCAAAAGCAAGATCGGCACCGTATGGGCCGGCCGAGGTTTCGGCACGTAGCCGTAGGTGTCTGAGGCGCAGCATCAGAGCAGATCCTCCATTCGCCAAATTCTTCGGAGCAAGGCGTCTGTAACTTTTGAGGCGACCTCATTCAGGAAAACACTCTCTTCCGCGAGCGCGCCGCTCTTTCTAATTTCGTCAGTAACCTCCACGCCTCTGTTGGTCAGTGAGACGATCTTGCCCTTGTCCACTGAAACGAGACCAAGCGCATACGCGTACGAAATTGCTCTATTCAACCAAGGCTCCACTCGGACTGAGATGTCCGATGGACGAAGCTCCGCACGAAGTAGCGCTCTTACATCGTCACGCCCCTCGGCTATTCGCACGGAATGCGCCAAGAACTGAAGCTTCTGGAAACTCGCTTTTTTCTCTCGGCTGTAGAGCAGGCTTAACAGGAGTACGGAGATGCCCCAAGACATCCTTAGGTCGCCAGCGATCGGCTCCGGTCTGGAGTTGAATGAGAACGGAGCGTCGAACAGCTTTCTTAATTGGGTCTCAAAAGGCATCGCGCTAGAAGTCCAAAGGGCACCGCATTATCCACTCGGAGATCGTCCCTAAGGCGATATCCTGAACGAGATCATTCGAAAGGTTCGGCGCCGCAGTCGCGATGGAACTGATCAAGCTATCGATTTCGGTATTGAGGATCGCGGTTGGCGTCGGGCCACCCCTCGGCCCTGCAAAGCCCAACCTTTTAGCTTGGTTCGCCACTGCGGAGATAATTTGTTCATGTAAATCTGGCGAGCTAGAACGTAGCGCATCCAACACGGAACGGCCTTGAAGAAATGATTTTGCAGCTTCCGAAACGGCGTCCTGGACTCCCTTAGAGCCCGCTCGTTTGGCTAGCTTGTGCGTTGCGTTGGCGACAAGGTCCGCCGATCCTGCTTGCCAGTGATTCAATTCCTCTGGGGTTGGAGGCGGAACGTTCAAGCGTATTGTATGCAGCGCGATCATGCCTGCGGCGACGGCCTTGGTCGCAAACGAGTCCCGGTCATGAATGCCGACTTCAAAGTCGGCATCGAGATGGGCGCAGCTTAGCTTTCGAAGCTCGGTAGTTTTCTTTGCACAGTGAAGGTTGACTTCTCTGCTGTCGTGCAAAGGTGCCAAGAGAATCCAGTGCTTGATTTTGTTGCCTAGAAATAACTTTGAAATGTCCGTCGAGTTCGAGACCAACTTTCCCGTATCGATTGTGATCTTCGTCTTCTGCCGATCCGCCCGAGTTGCAATGTCGATAGGCTCTCGAACTGCATAGCATTGATAAGCAACTAGCTCGGATATGCAGATGTAGTCGATGCCGAGATCCCCTTTATGAGCAGCAGGGATCTTATGCACGTTGAGCGGACCGTGCCTGCTCTGCAACAGGCCCAGCGCAAACGTTTCCCAGTCGTCCGGATTCCAAACTTGAACCGCATCCGACACGCGGCCCTCCTCCCCCACGTCATCAAACATTTACATGATTGGAAGAGTGGTACAACCCAGCCGAGTGGCGCAATCCTTTAGTCGCAAAAAAACAAAAACGGCCGGATCTTTCGATCCGGCCGCAATGCAAAACTCGACTGGCTAAGCCTCCGCCACGCGACGCAACTTAGCCCCCGCCCTGTCTGAATTCCTTAGCTCGCCTTCTTCGCCGGCGCGGTGTCGCCGACCTTCTTCTGGATGGCGCGCTTCAGCTCCAGGGCGCGCGGCGACAGGGCGTCGGCATTGGCCTTGAGCAGGAAGGCGTCGAGGCCGCCATTGTGGTCGACGCTCTTCACCGCGTTGGTGGAGACGCGCAGGCGCACGTTGCGCTCCAGGGCTTCCGAGATGAACGTCACGTTGACGAGGTTCGGCAGGAAGCGGCGCTTGGTCTTGATGTTGGAGTGGCTGACCTTGTGGCCGACGAGGGGGCCCTTGGCCGTCAGTTCGCAGCGGCGAGACATGGCATTATCCTTGGTTCGAGCCCCCAATGAGTTGCGGCCGCCATTCGGGGCGCCACAGGGGCAAATTCTCTGTCCTTGCAGGGAGCGGGCGGACGTATAGGGGGAAGGGACGGGTAGTCAAGGATTTGGGCGGGGTTTTGGGGGGCGCTCTGCCCCACCACGGTGTCATCGCCCGGCTTGACCGGGCGATCCAGTATTCCACCGGCGGCGCGGCTGGAACCGAGAAGCTGCGGCGTACTGGATGCCCCGCCTTCGCGGGGCATGACGACTGAATGGGTGGTGAGAGGGTGCGCGCCCCTGACGCGCCCCGATCACCAAAACGGCAATGATTGAAACCCCTTACCATCACATAAAGGGCGTAATCGGACTGGAAAAGTCCCCCCAGGTTCCAGGCTGGAGATGCCCGGACGCATTGTCTGCCGCGGTTTTTGGCTTAAGTAACAACCGTCGCGCCCCGATTGGATCGTTTCGTGCCCAGAACTTCCCGACTTGCGTCCCGGCCGCGCTCGGCTCGCCGGCTGGCCTTCGCGACCCTTTGCGGGTTCGCGCTCGCGTGGGGCGCCGAGCCGGTGGCGGCGCAGGGCAAGCTCGAGGCGCAATATGAGGCGACGCTGGCCGGCATTCCGGTCGGCAAGGGCGCCTGGAACATCGATATCGGCGACGACGTGTTCGCGGCTGCGGCCAGTGGCGGCACCACGGGGCTTTTGAAGTCGTTCGCGGGCGGGTCCGGCACCGGCGCCTCGCAGGGCCGCGTCGTCAATGGTGCGCTGGTTGCGACCGGCTACCAGGCCTCCACCACCACCTCGAAGAAGACCGAAGAGATCCGCATCACCCTCGACAAGGGCAATGTGAAGGAGTTCGGCATCGTGCCGGAGCCGCCGGTCGATCCGGACCGCATCGTCGTCACCGACGCGCATCGCCGCGGCGTCTGGGACCCGATGACGGCCTCGCTGTTGCGCGTGCCCGGCACCGGCGACCCCGTGACGCCGGACGCCTGCCACAACGGCGCACCCGTGTTCGACGGCCGCATGCGCTACGACTTGAAACTCGATTTCAAGCGGATGGAGACGGTGAAGGCGGAGAAGGGGTACAGAGGCCCGGTCGTGGTCTGCGCGCTCTATTTCGTCCCCGTCGCCGGCTACATCCCCGATCGCCCCGTGATCAAATACCTCGCCGCCCAGCGCAACATCGAGATCGCGTTTGCCCCCGTCGCGGGCACGCGCATCCTGGTCCCGTTCTGGCTGAAGGTGCCGACGCCGCTCGGGCCTGCGATGCTGGAAGCCACCAGCTTCGTCACCTCGCCCCAGCCGCCGAGGGTGGCGAAGACACAGTAAGCCCCGCTGCTCACCGCCGTCATTCCGGGGCGCGCCTCTTGGCGCGAGCCCGGAATCCATCGGGCGACAAACACTGCGGCCTGATGGATTCCGGGCTCGCGACTGCGTCGCGCCCCGGAATGACGATCAGCGTAGTTTAACTTGCGTCTTCAATGTCTTACCCGCCGTCACTTCGCTCTTCCGGCGGCAGGCGTTTCTACTGTGCATGGGGTTGTTTTCGCGCTTTTTGTTTCGGAGCATCGAGAACCGGGAATCCATTTGACTCCTCCCCGATTCTGATTCGACTCAGGCTCGTCCCCAACTTAAGCCTTTCCGTCCTCAAATCGTCGCTTGTGCGACACCCCAAAACTCCATCTAGTGCACACGCAAAACGAGTCCCGCGACATGTTGCGTGAACGTAACAGGACCCAATGGGGAGTCAGCGATTCGGCCGCGATTCGTTCTAGAGTCGTTCCGAAGCTTAAAGAGAACGGGAAAAGCGTCGCAAAGTGAGACAGTTGCGCGAGGTTCGGGGAGGCGGCTTCCACACCCACGGTGTCATCGCCCGGCTTGACCGGGCGATCCAGTACGCCGAGGCGGATGTGGTGGAGCAGACAGGCCACGGCGTACTGGATGCCCCGGTCGAGCCGGGGCATGACAGAGGGATGCTGGCCGCGCAGCGCAGCGTTCGGAGACATAGCTGACACTTCGGAGCCCCCAACACGCCCCATCCAGCACTGACATTCGCCCAAATCGCCATTACCTAATCCCCCAGACATGCCCTTCTCTCCATCCCTCTTCGCTTCCGAGCGCGCAGCCGGCGCGGGCGTCACCGCGGTGCTCGGGCCGACCAACACCGGCAAGACCCATCTCGCCATCGAGCGGATGCTGGCGCATCCCTCCGGCATGATCGGCCTGCCGCTGCGCCTGCTCGCGCGCGAGGTCTACAACAAGATCGCCGATCGCGCGGGTATCGAGAGCGTCGCGCTGGTCACGGGCGAGGAGAAGATCAAGCCGAAGAACCCGCGCTATTGGGTCTCCACTGTCGAGGCGATGCCGCGCGATATCGACGTCTCCTTCCTCGCGGTCGACGAGGTCCAGATCGCCTCCGATCTCGAACGCGGCCACGTCTTCACCGACCGCATCCTCAACCGTCGCGGCCGCGACGAGACGCTGCTGTTAGGCGCCGCCACGATGCGCCCGATCATCGAGCGCCTGTTGCCGGGCGTCTCCATGATTACGCGGCCGCGCCTGTCCAGCCTCGAATTTGCCGGCGACCGCAAGATCACGCGCCAGCCGCGCCGTACTGCGATTGTCGCCTTCTCGGCCGACGAGGTCTACGCCATCGCCGAGCTGATCCGCCGCCAGCATGGCGGCGCGGCCGTCGTGCTGGGCTCGCTCTCGCCGCGCACCAGAAACGCACAGGTGGCGATGTTCCAGAACGGTGACGTCGATTACCTCGTCGCCACCGACGCCGTCGGCATGGGCCTCAATCTCGATGTCGACCACGTCGCCTTCGCCTCCGACCGCAAATTCGACGGCTACCAGTTCCGCCGCCTGACGCCGGCCGAATTCGCGCAGATCGCCGGCCGCGCCGGACGTGCCACGCGCAACGGCACTTTTGGTACGACAGGGCGCTGCGCGCCGTTCGAGCCCGAGCTCGTCAACGCGCTGCAGAACCACACCTTCGATGCCGTGAAGGTGCTGCAATGGCGCAACGCGAAGCTGGATTTCTCCTCGCTCGGCGCGCTCCAGGTGTCCCTGAATTTGGCCCCCGGCCATGAGGCGCTGACGCGCGCTCCCGTCGCCGAGGACATGCGCGTGCTCGACCATGCCGCCCGCGACGTCGAGGTGCGCGATATCGCGCATGGCAAGGCCGCCGTGGAGCGGCTCTGGGAGGCCTGCCAGGTCCCGGATTACCGAAAGCTGTCGCCGGCCGCCCATGCCGAGCTCGTGACCACGCTCTACGGCTTCCTGATGCGGAAGGGCTGCATCCCCGATTCCTGGTTCGCGGCCCAGGTCGACCAGGCCGACCGCATCGACGGCGACATCGACACGCTGTCGGCCCGGATCGCGCAGATCCGCACCTGGACCTTCGTCGCCAACCGCCCGGACTGGCTGAAAGACCCCGAACGCTGGCAGGGGATCGCCCGCGAGGTCGAAAATAAATTATCGGATGCGCTCCATGAACGCTTGACTGAGCGTTTCGTTGATCGTCGGACCAGTGTATTGATGCGCCGCCTGCGGGAGAACACGAGCTTGAATACTGAAATCGGCAAGACCGGCGAAGTCATCGTCGAAGGCCATGTCATCGGCCGCCTCGATGGCTTCACCTTTGCACCGGATGCGGCGGAGGCCGGCTCCGATGCGAAAGCCTTGCAGGCTGCAGCGCAAGCGGTGCTCGCCGGCGAGATCAATGCGCGCGCCGAAAAACTGGGCAACGCGCCGGACGACCAGTTCGTGCTGACCTCGGAGGGCATGATCCGCTGGACCGGCGATGCCGTGGCGCGGCTGTCTGCCGCAGACGACGCGCTGCATCCGCGCATCCGCATCATCTCCGACGAGCGCCTCACCGGCGGCCCCCGCGAGAAGGTGCAGGCCCGGCTCGAGCTCTGGCTCAAAACGCATATCGAGAAGCTGCTCGGGCCGATGTTCGAGCTGTCGAAGGCCGAGGATGTCACCGGCATTGCCCGCGGCATCGCCTATCAGCTGGTCGAGGCGCTCGGCGTTTTGGAGCGTCCGAAGATCGCCAACGAGCTGAAGGATCTCGACCAGCCCTCGCGCGCGACCTTGCGCAAATACGGCGTCCGCTTCGGCGCCTATCACATCTATTTCCCCGGCCTCTTGAAGCCCGCCGCGCGTGCGCTCGCTGCGCTGTTGTGGGCGCTGAAGCAGGACAATGTCGATCTGTCCTCGCTCTCGGGCGCGCAGCATCTGGCTTCGTCCGGCCGCACCTCGTTCCCGGTCGACAAGCAGCTGCCGCGCGATGCCTATCGCGTGCTCGGCTACAAGCAGGCCGGCGAGCGCGCCGTACGCGTCGACATCCTGGAGCGTCTCGCTGATCTGATCCGCCCGGCGCTGGCCTGGCGCGAGAACTCGCCCGGCGAAAAGCCCGCCGGCGCATTCGACGGCCGCAGCTTTGTGGTGACGCAGGCGATGACCTCGCTCACCGGCTCGGCAGGCGAAGACTTTGCCTCGGTGCTGCGTGCGCTCGGCTATCGCATGGAGAAGCGTCCGCCGCTGCCGGTGAAGCCGGCAGCGCCTGCTGCGGAGACGGTCGCGGCCGAGACGCCGCCCGCCGAGGGCCGCGCGGAGACCTCGACCGAGACGGCCGCAGAAGCCGTTGCAGGCTTGCCTGAAGAGGCGGCCGTGTCCGCCGAAGCCGTCACCGTTGAAGACGCGCCCGGCATGGAGCAGCACGACGAGCCCGCCCAGGAAGAGCCGGCGCTCGAAGCTTCTCCCGAGGCGCCCGTCACGCCCGAGGATGCTCCCGGCATCGCACCGCCGGCGGAAGAAACCGCTACGCCTGCGGAGGCTGCCGGCCTCGAAGCCGCGCCTGCCGAGACCGCTGCAACCGAAGCCGCCGCATCGCCCGATGCTGCCGCGCCTGTCGAGGCCGCGGCTGCGCCCGCCGAGCCCGAGCTGGTCGAGGTCTGGCGTCCCGGCGGCCGTCACGAGGACCGCAAGCCGCGCCACGAGCGCCATCGCCACCAGCGCCATCACAACCAGCCGCGTTCGCAGGCTGGTGCTGAAGCCGGCAGCGCGCCCGCGGAGGCGACGGCCGGCGAAGCCGCCGATGGCGCCAAGCCTGGCGAGCGCCAGCGTCACGGCGGCGGTCATCGCCGGGATGGCAGGGATTTCCGCAAGGGCCGCGAGGAAGGCGGTGGCGAGCGCCGCGAGCAGCGCAACGACAACAACCGCCGCTTCGAGGGCAAGGATCGCGATCGTGACCGCGATCGCAACAAGGGCAAGCCGGGCGAGCGCGAGCACCGTGGCGGCCGCGACCGCGACAAGGGCCGCGATCGTCGCGATCGCGAGTCCGGTCCCTCGCTGCGCCCCTACGCCTCGAGCGCCAACCCGCGCGAGCGCGATCGTCCCATGGATCCGAACTCGCCCTTCGCCAAACTCGCCGCGCTGAAGGAGCAGCTGTCGGGGCGGAAGGAGTAGGATAGCGTTTTCAAGCGAAGTGCGGAGCGGTTCGCGTGAAGAAAACGCGCCATAAGGAATAGAGCCACGACCGAGCGGCAGCGCATCGACAAATGGCTGTGGCACGCGCGGGTGGTGAAGGCGCGCACCTCCGCGGCCGAGCTCGTCGAGTCCGGCCACGTCCGCGTCAACGGTACCCGCGAGACATCGCCGGGCCATGCGATCAAGCTCGGTGATGTCCTCACCATCGCGCTCGATCGCACCGTGCGCGTGTTGAAAGTCACCGGCTTCAACGAGCGCCGCGGCGATGCCGCCTCGGCCCGTGTCCTCTACGAGGAACTGAGCGAAGGCAATCCAGGTTCTCAGCGCAATTAATTGCGCTTTGAATTCATTTCTTGGTCGATCAAACACATAAAGCCGTCATGATCGAGCCTTCCCGACCTTGCGGCGCCGGGCCATCCGCGCTAGGCAAGCCGCGACTTCTAAAAGAGCTTTTCGGAGCGTTGGATGACTTACGTCGTCACTGAAAACTGCATCAAGTGCAAGTACACCGACTGCGTCGAGGTCTGCCCGGTCGATTGTTTCTACGAGGGTGACAACATGCTCGTCATCCATCCGGACGAATGCATCGATTGCGGCGTGTGCGAGCCGGAATGCCCCGCCGACGCCATCAAGCCGGACACGGAACCGGGCCTCGAAAAGTGGCTCCAGGTCAACGCCGACTACGCCAAGAGCTGGCCGAACATCACCCAGAAGAAAGAATCACCCGCCGACGCCAAGGAGTTCGACGGGATGGACGGAAAGTTCGAGAAATATTTTTCTCCGAACCCCGGCTCCGGAGACTGAATCAGGGCCAAACTTAACCCTAATACCTTCGTCGGCGCCGAAAACCAGTCACAAAAGCCCCTAAATCATTGATTTTTGCGGGAAATGTGCTATATTGGGCACATTGAGCCGAACCCCGTCAGCCTCGTTGGCCCCTCTGGGTTCCCGTGAAACCTAAATGTCGAACAGGGGCGTGGCAGTTTCCGCGCGCAGGCTGTGTCACAGAAAACGCGTAAAAAGAGTACTTCAGCGAGGGCTTCCCATAAGGAGGCCAAAAAAGTCGCCGCGGCCAGCCGTAGCGCATCCAAGGGTCGGACCGCGACGAAGGCGCCGGCTGCAAAGTCCTCGAAGAACAAAAGAAGCGCAATGCCTAACAAGTCTGCCAAACCGGCCGCGAAAGCGACCGTTGCCAAGCCTGCTGCTGCCAAGCCCGCTGCTGTTAAGGCTCACGCTGCCAAGCCCGCCGCGCCGAAGGCCCCCGTTGCTGCTGCGCCTGCCAAGGCTCCCGTCGCTGCCGCCAAGCCGGCCGTGAAGCCCGCTGCGCCGAAGGTCGAGGAAAAGAAGGTCGTGACCCAGCGTCAGGGCTTCAAGGCCAACGAATTCGTGGTCTATCCCGCTCACGGCGTCGGCCAGATCCTGGCCATCGAGGAGCAGGAGATCGCCGGCGCAAAGCTCGAGCTGTTCGTCATCAACTTCATCAAGGACAAGATGACGCTCCGTGTTCCGACCGCCAAGGTCGCCAATGTCGGCATGCGCAAGCTGTCCGAGCCCGCGCTGGTCAAGAAGGCGCTGGAGACGCTCAAGGGCCGCGCCCGCGTCAAGCGCACCATGTGGTCGCGCCGCGCCCAGGAATACGAAGCGAAGATCAACTCGGGCGACATCGTCGCGATCGCGGAAGTCGTGCGCGACCTCTACCGCTCGGAGTCGCAGCCGGAGCAGTCCTACAGCGAACGCCAGCTCTATGAAGCGGCGCTCGATCGTCTTTCCCGCGAGATCGCGGTGGTGCAGCACTCGACCGAGACCGAAGCGGTCAAGGAGATCGAGGCCCAGCTCGCCAAGAGCCCGCGCCGCACCAACGCCAAGGCGGAAGCTGCCGATGGCGAAGGCGAGAGCGATGCCGAGGGCGATACCGACGATACGGATGGCGACGATACCACCGTTGCCGACGAGGCCGCGTAAACATCCCGTCGCGTCGATCGCAACAGTTCAAAAGCCCGGCCGTTTGGCCGGGCTTTTTTGTTTGGAGGCGTGATCCAGTGGCGGTCTGGCCTCGCTTTACGGCGTCGCGCGCGGCTGGGTCCAGATCGCGATCGGCCGCTCGAGACCGCGGATCACTTGGGGATCGACGGCGACCAGCGATGCAAACGTCTCGGCTGCGCTGCCGAGCTCGAGCCTGGCGCGACTGACGAGATCGTTGCTTGCCACCAGCGCGCAGTCGAGCGTGCGCGTCAGCCCCTCCAGTCGGCTTGCCGCATTGACGGTCGCGCCAATCACGGCAAATTCCAGACAGGTGTGCCCGATGTCGCCGAGCACCACCGGCCCGTAATGCAAGCCAAAGCCGACGCGCATCGGTGGTTCACTGGACGCCGCTCGCTGGGCGTTCCAGCCGTCCGCCGCCGCGATCATGGCCTGGGCGCAGCGCAGCGCGTTGCTGGCATCGCGCGCGCCTGCGAAGGGCGTGCCGAATGTCGCCATCAATCCGTCGCCCAGATATTTGTCCAATGTGCCGTCGTGGCGGAAAACCTCCTGCTCCATCAATCCGTGGAATTCGCGTAACGTCCGCACCACTTCCTCCGGTGTGCGCACATCGGCAAAGGCCGTGAAGCCGACGATGTCCACGAACAGCACCGCGACGTCCTGGGTGCGCACCTGCTTCAATGGCTCATCGTGCTTCGATAACTCCGTGACGACATTGGGTGAGAAGTAGCGCGCAAGATTGCCGCGTTCTCGCTCCACCGCAGCATGCCGGATCAGCAGATCATTGCTGCGACGGACCGCGAGCGCCAGCGTCCCCGCCACGATCAGGAAGACGACGATCTCCTGGATGCGGAGACCGAATCCGATCGCATCGGGCGAGATCAGCGCGAACAGCCTGTGATCGCTGTCCACCGCCTCCGCAATGCGGGCGGTCAGTGCGGGATCGCGATCAGGTTGCCACCACACCCAGGCCACGCCGATCACCCAGAGCGCTGCCGTCCATGTTCCGACCGTAATCACGGTTCGCCAGGAATAGGCCAGCGTGGCGCCTGCGAGCAGGACGAAGAAATAGATGAAGTTGCCGAAATGATATTGCATCGCGACCGGCCAGTGCGTCGTGCCGAATGGATTCGGGACGACGATGACGAATGTGAGCAGCGCCAGGTCGCAGAACAACAGTGCCAGCTCCGACCGCGATACGCCGACCCGCCCGACCCTGACCTGGGCCCATCCGATCAGTGCGAACAGGCCGAGCAACGCCACGTAGTAGAGCTGCTCCCACGCCGGGTTGATGGCCAGCAGCAGGCACGCGATGGCCGCAAGCGCGACATAGCGCGCTCGCACGGCCAGTTGCAGGCCCTCCTTCTTGCCGGCCTCGAGCGCCGCCTGTGCAAACTGAACGGTTTCGGTATCACGCTGGCTGCGCGCAGGCGACAGGGCGGCAGGCGAGTCGATGCGCTCGACGAGCAATGTCACGGGGCAGTCTCCTCGCTTGGGCCGCTGCAGCACAGCGGCGGCCGTCAGCCGCCGCATCCAATAGTCTAGTGATGCATGGCTGCAAGGTCATCAGCTCCGGTGCGTGTTTCCCCCCCGCGCGGCGAACCGTTCACTTCACCGGACGCTTCTCGAGCTTCCTTGCCAGCGTGCGCCGGTGCATGCCAAGCCGCCGAGCCGCTTCCGAGATGTTGAAATCCGTCTCGATCAGGGTCTGGTGGATGCGTTCCCATTCCAGAGTCTTGATCGAGGTCGGCCGCGTGTCGAGGGCAACCTCGGCATTGCCTTCGGCCCGGTTGAAGGCGGCCTCGATGTCGTCGGTGTTGGAGGGCTTGGCGAGATAGTGGCAGGCGCCGAGCTTGATGGCTTCAACGGCGGTCGAGATGCTGGCAAAGCCTGTCAGCACCACGATCAGCATCTCCGGATCGTGGGTATGCAGCAGCTCGACACACGCGAGCCCGGAGGCGCCGCCGAGCTTGAGGTCGACCACGGCATGGCCGAAGGAGCGCTCCTCCAGCACTTTCCGCACCTCTTCGATCGACGCCGCCAGCACGACCTCGTAGCCGCGGCGCTCGAACGAGCGTTTCAGCGTGCGCGCGAAGCCGGCGTCGTCCTCGACGACGATGAGCGAGCGGTCAGGTGTCAAACTTGCCTCCGATCGCGAGTGTTGCGAGCGGCAGCGTCAGGCGGACTGTGGCGCCGCGCTTCCTGTGGTTCTCGGCGGTCACGCTGCCGCCGAGCTTGCGCACGACGTTCACCACCAGGAACAGGCCGAGCCCACCGCCGGCGCGGCCCTTGCTCGACTGATAGGGTTTTCCGAGCTGCGCCAGCATCTCCGGCGCGAAGCCCGGGCCGCGATCGCTGATCGCCAGCACGAGATTGTCGCCCTCGCGCTCGGCCACGAGCTCGACCCAGTCGCGCGAGACCTCATAGGCGTTGTCGAGCACGTTGAAGATCACCTGCTTCAGCGCGATGTCGGAGACGATCGCGACGTCCTCGCCGAAGGTGTTGACGAAATAGAGGGTGCGCGCCGAGCGCGCGTCGCGCCATTCTTCGACCAGCGCGGTGACGAACGCCGTCACCGTGGTCGGCGAGGAGCCTTCGCCGCGCGCTTCGCCGGCCGAGACGAGAATGCCCGTGACGATGGTCTTGCAGCGCTGCAGCGAGGTCTCCATCTCCGAGAGATCCTCGGCGAGCTCCTGATCGGCGGCGAGGTCGGGCATGCGCCGCCAGTCGCTGAGGATCACCGAGAGCGAGGCCAGCGGCGTGCCGAGCTCATGCGCTGCGCCGGAGGCCAGCAGGCCCATGCGGACGATGTGGTCCTGCTCGGCCGCATGCTGGCGCAGCGCGGCCAAGTGCGCGTCGCGCTCCCTCAGGTTTCGATTGATGCGGGTGACGAACACGACCAGCAGCACGGCGTTGAGCACGAATCCGAGCAGCATGCCGGCCACGGTGAGCGTATAAGTCTCGCTCAGCGGATTCGGCGGCAGGTCGAGCGGGCGATAGGCGATCGTCAGCCAGACGAAGCTGGCGCAAGTGAGTGCGACCAGCGACCAGGTCGAGCGGGCATCGAGCAGCACCGCGCCGAGCGTCACCTGGAGCAGGAACAGCGAGGTGAAGGGGTTGGTGGCACCGCCGCTGAGGTAAAGCTGCGCAGTCAGCGCGGCGACGTCGAGCATCAAGGCGACCAGCAGCTCGTTGCTGGAGACCGCGGCGCGATGGCGCACCCAGATCAGGCTGGAGACATTGAGCAGCACCAGCGCGCCGATCACCGCGCCCATCCGCTCCAGGGGCAGGGGAATGCCGAGCCAGAAATGCACGCCGCCGATGGTCACGATCTGGCCGACCACGGCGGTCCAGCGCAGCTGGATCAGCAGCGCCATGTTCTTGCGATTGGTCTCATCGTCGGTCGGTGCAGCGCCGATCAGCTCGCCGCGCGCGTCCGCCTGCGATTGCAGCGTGACGGCGCTAGCGGCAAGCGTCTGAGTCTTTGCGTCGTCAGGCCTGTTCGACGATCGTTCCAGCATCTGATCCCGTCCTGCGGGCGGCGGCATCGGGCCCGCCTTCCGGTTCGTGGACGAAGCGCCTGCGGCGGAACAGCCCGCCGCCGAATGTGACGAAAAGCTTACCAGCCAGCATGAAAGCCAGGGCAAACCACGTCAGCGCGTAGATCAGGTGGTTATTGGGAAAGCTGATCACGGTCAATCCGCCGATCGGCCCGCCAGCGGTTTGTGATCCGGCGTCAGCATCGACGAAGAACGGCGCGGCGTGGGTGAGGCCGCGTGCAGCCGCAATCGCGGCGACATCGCGCGAATACCAGCGGTTGTGCTGGGGCACGTTGTTCCGGAGGAATCCGCCCTTCGGCTCGTTCATGCGCAAGAGGCCGGTGATCTCGACCTTGCCGTCGGGATTGCCGCCCTGGCGCGTCGATGCGTCACGCTGCTCGGACGGCACGAAACCGCGGTTGACCAAAACCTGCGTGCCGTCATCGCGCTGAAGCGGCGTCAGCACCCAATAGCCCGGACCTTCCTCGGTCACGGCCTGAACCAGCGTCTCGCGGTCGTGCAGGAAGCGGCCGGCAAGGCTGACATGCCGGTATTCGTCGTTCGCGGCGGTGACCGCAGGCCAAGACGCCGGCGCGGGAATCGGCTGCGCTGGGGCGTGGACGCGCTGCTCGACGCGGTCGATCAGCGCCAGCTTCCAGGCGCGGCGCTCGACCTGCCAGACGCCGAGTGCGATCAGAAGGACGAAAGCCGCGAGCGAGAGGACCGTGAGCCACAGGGAGGGCCGTGCGGCCTTGCCGCGCGTCCCCTCTGCCTTGCTCGTCACGGTCCAGGTGTCGCTCACTTCATTCCCGTCATCTGGTGGATCGGCATCATGTTGGTGTTGAGGTGGTTCATCACCCACAGCGAACCGGACAGCGCGATCACCACCATGACGATGGTGAAGATCAGCGCCATCATGCTCCAGCCGTTCTCCGAGGTCGTGTTCATGTGCAGGAAGTAGATCATGTGCACGACGATCTGCACGACCGCGAACGCCATGATGACGAGCGCGGTGATCTGCTTGCTCGGCAGCGCGCCGCTCATCACCAGCCAGAACGGGATCGCGGTCAGCACGACCGAGAGCACGAAGCCGAGCATATAGGTCGAGAACGTGCCGTGGGCGTGGCTGTCGCCGTGGTGATGGTCGTGCGCGCCGGCTGCGTGGGTATCGGTGTTCATCGCAGGACTCCCAGGAGATAGACGAAGGTGAAGACGCCGATCCAGACCACGTCGAGGAAGTGCCAGAACATCGACAGGCACATCAGGCGACGGCGGTTGGCCTCGATCAGGCCGAATTTCCAGACCTGCACCATCAGCGTCACCAGCCAGATCAGGCCGCAGGAGACGTGCAGGCCGTGGGTGCCGACCAGGGTGAAGAACGCGGACAGGAAGGCGCTGCGCTGAGGGGTAGCGCCTTCATGGATCATGTGGGCGAACTCGGTGAGCTCGATGCCGATGAAGGCGAGGCCGAACAGGCCGGTGATCGCCAGCCACATCTGGGTCTGGGCGACCTTGTTCTGCTGCATCGTCAGCATGGCAAAGCCGTAGGTGATCGACGACAGCAGCAGCATCGAGGTGTTCACCGCGACCAGGTTCAGGTCGAACAGGTCCTTCGGCGCGGGGCCGGCGGCGTAGTTGCCGCCGAGCACGCCGAAGGTGGCGAACAGGATCGCGAAGATGAGGCAGTCGCTCATCAGGTAGATCCAGAAGCCGAGCGAGGTGCTGTAGCCTTCCGGATGCGGGTGTTCGTCGGCGAGGTAGAACATCGGCTCGCCGGTTTGGGTGGGATTGACAGCGATGGTCATTTACTTGGCTCCGGCGAGCAGTTTGGTGCGCGCGTCCTCGGTCCGGATGACGTCTTCAGCCGGAATGTCGAAGTCGCGGTGATAGTTGAAGGTGTGACCGATCCCGACGGCGAGCATCGCGATGAAGCTCAAGGCGGCCAGCCACCACATGTACCAGATCAGGCCGAAACCCATCGCGGTGGCGAGGCCGGCGAGGATGATGCCGGTGCCGGTGCTGCTCGGCATGTGGATCGGCTTGAAGCCGGTGAGCGGACGCTGATAGCCGCGCTTCTTCATGTCCCACCACGCGTCATTGTCGTGAACGACAGGGGTGAAGGCGAAGTTGTAGTCCGGCGGCGGCGAGGACGTCGCCCATTCCAGCGTGCGCGCATCCCAGGGATCGCCGGTGACGTCCTTGAGCTGCTCGCGCTTGAGGAAGGAGACCGCGAACTGCATCAGCATGCACATGATGCCGAGGAGGACGAGGCCGGCGCCGATCGCGGCGACGACGAACCAGATCTGCAAGCTCGGATCGTCGAACACGCGCAGGCGGCGGGTCACGCCCATCAGGCCGAGCACGTAGAGCGGCATGAAGGCCATGTAGAAGCCGGTGACCCAGAACCAGAACGACAGCTTGCCCCAGAACGGATCGAGCTTGAAGCCGAACGCCTTCGGGAACCAGTAGTTGATGCCGGCGAACGCGCCGAACACCACGCCGCCGATGATCACGTTGTGGAAGTGCGCGATCAGGAACAGGCTGTTGTGCAGCACGAAGTCGGCCGGCGGCACCGCGAGCAGCACGCCTGTCATGCCGCCGATCACGAAGGTCAGCATGAAGGCGATGGTCCACAGCATCGGCAGCTCGTAACGGATGCGGCCGCGATACATCGTGAACAGCCAGTTGAACATCTTCGCGCCCGTCGGGATCGAGATGATCATCGTGGTGATGCCGAAGAACGAGTTGACGCTGGCACCCGAGCCCATCGTGAAGAAGTGGTGCAGCCAGACCAGGTACGACAGGATGGTGATGACGACCGTGGCGTAGACCATCGAGGTGTAGCCGAACAGGCGCTTGCCCGAGAAGGTCGACGTCACCTCGGAGAAGATGCCGAAGGCCGGGAGAACCAGGATGTAGACCTCGGGGTGACCCCAGATCCAGATCAGGTTCACGTACATCATCGCGCTGCCGCCGAAATCGTTCGTGAAGAAATTGGTGCCGACGTAGCGGTCGAGCGAGAGCAGCGCGAGCACGACGGTCAGGACGGGGAAGGAGGCGACGATCAGGACGTTGGTGCAGAGCGAGGTCCAGGTGAACACCGGCATCTTCATCATCGTCATGCCGGGGCAGCGCAGCTTGACGATGGTGCAGATCAGGTTGATGCCCGATAACGTCGTGCCGACGCCGGCGACCTGCAGCGCCCAGATGTAATAGTCGACGCCGACGTCAGGACTGTAGCCGATGTTCGAGAGCGGCGGATAAGCGAGCCAGCCGGTGCGGGCGAACTCGCCGATGAACAGCGAGGCCATCACCAGCACCGCGCCGCCGACCGTCATCCAGAAGCTGAAATTGTTCAGGAACGGGAACGACACGTCGCGCGCACCGATCTGGAGCGGCACGACGTAGTTCATCAGGCCGGTGACCAGCGGCATCGCCACGAAGAAGATCATGATCACGCCGTGGGCGGTGAAGACTTGGTCGTAGTGATGGGCGGGGAGGAAGCCTTCGGAGCCGCCGAACGCGAGCGCCTGCTGCGCGCGCATCATGAGGGCGTCGGCGAAACCGCGCAGCAGCATCACGATGCCGAGGATCATGTACATGATGCCGATGCGCTTGTGATCCACGGTGGTGAACCACTCGCGCCAGAGATAGCCCCAGAGGCGGAAATAGGTGAGGCCAGCGAGCAGAGTGACGCCGCCGAGCGCGACCACCGCGAAGGTGCCGACGAGGATCGGCTCGTGGAACGGCAGCGAATCGATGCCGAGCCGGCCGAAGATGAGCTTGAGAAGATCAGGAGACATGCGAGCTCTCTTTAGGAGTCGGATTTCGGACGTTGTCCGAGGAAGAAGGACGAGGACTTCAGCGGCGCGAAGGTCGGCCGCTTCAGGCCGGCGCCGAGGAGCGGCGCGGTGTCGAGCGGAGCCTTGATCGACGCCGTGCTCTGGCCCTGCGGCGCTTCCGGCGTGCAGGTGCCGGCGACGAAGGTCGGCTCGGGTCCGAACGGAGTGCCGCGGCGAGCGTGCTTGTCGTAAGTGAGCGGCAGGGTGTTGTTCAGGCCCTCATGGCCGTTGCCGCCCTTGGCGTCGATCGCCATCATCTCGCTCTGGCACATCTTGCCGGTCTCGACGCACATGTTGAGGATCAGGCGGTAGAGATCGGCATCGACGGTGCCGTAGCGGCGCACCGGCTCGTTCTCGCTGGGCTTCTCGAGCTGAAGATATTCGGCGCGGCCGAGCGAGCCGCCGGCCGATTTGGCCTGCGCGACCCAGGCATCGAAGCCCTTGTCGTCGAGGCCCTGGAAGTTGAAGTGCATGCCGGAGAAGCCGGCGCCGCTGTAGTTGGCCGAAAAGCCCTTGTAGGTGCCGGCGTGGTTCACCACGGCGTGGAGCTTGGTCTCCATGCCCGGCATCGCATAGATCTGGCCGGCAAGCGCGGGGATGTAGAACGAGTTCATCACCGAGGAGGCGGTGATGCGGAAGTTGATCGGACGATCGACCGGCGCGGCAAGGTCGTTGACGGTGGCGATGCCGTAGTCCGGATAGATGAAGAGCCACTTCCAATCGAGCGCGACGACGTCGACCTCGAGCGGAGCCTTGGACTGGTCCACGGCCTGCTCCGCCTTGATACGGCCAAGCGTGCGATAGGGGTCGAGCAGATGCGTGCCCATCCAGGTCAGCGCGCCCAAGCAAACGATGATCAGAAGCGGCGCCGACCAGATCACCAGCTCGAGCTTGGTCGAGTGGTCCCATTCCGGCTCGTAGCGGGCAGAGCTGTTGGACTGGCGGTAGCGCCAGGCGAACAGCACCGTCAGCGCCATCACGGGGACGACGATGAGGAGCATCAGGACGGTGGAAATGATGACGAGGTCGCGCTGCTGGGCAGCGATGTCGCCGGCTGGCGCCAGCACGACGTAGTTGCAGCCGCTGAGCGCGACTGCCAGGGGTAGTAGCGCCAGGATCTTGAGACGAGACACGGGCCGAGCCTTTGAGAATGAGTTTCCTTTGCGGGGCCAACGGGTAGCTGCGGCGCAACAATCCGGACATTGGACAATTTGTCCAATGTTGCAGTGCGGGATGTTGGGTCAGACAGGGCCAGATTGCCTGGCATCCGCCGGGCGGTCGGCTTTGGTTTTCAGGACGTTAAGGGCGCACGAATGGCGACGGCACAGACCCCCGCAATGGCAGACCTCCACTCGGGCGAGCACGGCCACGACCAGGCCAGTCCCGGCGAGATCGCCATCGGCGTCATCATCGGCCGCACCTCGGAATTCTTCGACTTCTTCGTGTTCGCGATCGCCTCGGTGATCGTGTTCCCGCGCCTGGTCTTTCCGTTCACGAGCGAGCTGACCGGTACCCTCTATTCCTTCATGATCTTCGCGCTGGCCTTCATGGCCCGGCCGATCGGCACCGTGATCTTCATGACAGTCGACCGGAGCTACGGCAAGACTGCCAAGCTGGTGTCGGCGCTGTTCCTGCTCGGCACCGCCACCGTGGCGCTCGCGTTCCTGCCCGGCTATCACGACATCGGCGTCGCCGCGATCTGGCTGCTGGCGCTGGCGCGGATCGCGCAGGGTCTAGCCTGGGGCGGCGCCTGGGACGGCATGGCTTCGCTGCTGGCGCTGAACGCGCCGCCGTCCAAGCGCGGCTGGTACGCGATGGTGCCGCAGCTCGGCGCCCCGCTCGGGCTGATCGTGGCGAGCGCGCTGTTCGCCTATTTCGCCGGCAACCTGTCGGCCGACGATTTCTTCGACTGGGGCTGGCGCTATCCGTTCTTCGTCGCGTTTGCCATCAACGTCGTGGCGCTGTTCGCCCGCCTGCGCATGGTGACGACCGAGGAATACGCCTCGCTGTTCGAGACCCGCGAGCTCCAGCCCTCGCGTATCTCCGAGACGGTGGCGCGCGAAGGCCAGAACATCATGCTCGGCGCGTTCGCGCCGCTGGCGAGCTTTGCGCTGTTCCACATGGTGACGGTGTTTCCGCTGTCCTGGGTGTTCCTGTTCACCCGCGAGAGCCCGGTGCGCTTCCTGATCATCGAGATCGTGGCCGCCGTGTTCGGCGTCGCTGCGATCGTGGCCTCCGGCATCATCGCCGACCGCGTCGGCCGCAAGTCGCTCCTGATGGGATCGGCGATCGCGATCGCGATCTACAGCGGATTCGCCCCGCAGCTGCTCGACGCCGGCGCGTTCGGCGAGACCATCTACATGGTGATCGGCTTCATCCTGCTCGGCCTGTCGTTCGGGCAGTCCTCGGGTGCGATCGCCTCGAACTTCCGCCAAGCCTATCGCTACACCGCCTCGGCGCTGACTTCCGACATGGCCTGGCTGTTCGGCGCCGGCTTTGCGCCGCTGGTCGCGCTGCTGCTCGCCACCAATCTCGGCGTCATCGCCTCGGGTGCGTATCTGCTGTCAGGCGCGTTCTGGACCCTGCTCGCGCTCTGGCTCAGCGGCCAGCGCGAGGCCGGCGATATGGACGCGGGGGCCTAAGGCAAGTAGCCGCGATAAGCGCTCTTGTAGGGTGGGCAAAGGCGCGCAGCGCCGTGCCCACCACCTCTCAATGATTGCGTCTGGGAATGGTGGGCACGCTACGCTTTGCCCACCCTACGGCAGCGAGATTTGTAGCTCCAGATCCCGGGTTCGCTGCTCAAGCCCGCCCCGGGATGACGCGCGCTTAGCGCGCCTCAATCCGCCACGATCTTCACGCGGTCGCGCACCTTTACCTGCGCGGTGCGGTCGAGGCCGTTCAGCACACGAAACCGCTCGGCGGGGTGATCGATGCTGGCCATGCGGTGGGACAGCGATTCCACGGTGTCGCCCGGCTGCACGGTGATGACCTTGATGCGCAGCGGGCGCGCGGCCTGGATCTCGTCGAGCGTCAGGCGGCGGAACGAGTTGACTGTCTCGCGCGCGTTGCGCTCGCTCTCGGTCGATTTCTGCCGGGCCGCGAAGATGAAACGGTAGACGTCGCTGCCGAACCGCAGCGCGTAGACCTTGAACTGCCACTGGTCGCCCTTGGCGGTGACCGAGGCAGCCGGAAAACCGTTGATGGAGATGTCCTCGGTCGAGGCCTTCTCGACGCCCTCCATCCAGCCGGAATTGAGGTAATCGCCGAGCGACTGCTCGGCCGGCACGCGCACGACGTCGAAGCGCATCGCCTGCGAGCCGCCGTCGCGCACGCCGATCACCGCCTGCGCGGTGTTGTCGAGCGTGAAATTATCCGGCGCCTGGAAGGTGAAGCCGAGCTTGGGATGCAGGAATCTGCGGCCGCGGACGAAGCCTTCGCTGGGGTCTTCGCCGTAGACGAGGTTGTCGATCGCGGCGAGGTAGCTCTCGCGGTCGCGTTCTGCGCCCTCGGGCGCAGTATATTGCCGCGCGATGGTCTGTGCATTCTGCACGCGCTCCGGGGTAGCCGGATGCGACGAGGTGAAATCCTGCGCGCGCGGATCGAGCGAGGTCTTGCCGGCCTTCAGCTCCGCATTGCGTTCCATCGCCGAGAGGAAGCGTGCGGCACCATAGGGATCGAAATGCGCCTTGGCGGAAATGCCGACGCCGATGCCGTCGGCCTCGAACTCCTGATTGCGCGAGAAGCTCGCCATGGTGAGCTTCGTCTTGGCGAGCGCAAGCGCAGTGAGATCGGGATCGTTGCTCATGTCGGTGACGACGCGGGTGACGATCGCGGCCTGGCGCGCCTGGTCCTCGCGCATCGCGGCGTGCTTGGACAGCACATGCGCCATCTCGTGGCTAAGCACGGAGGACAATTCCGAGGTGTCGCTCGCAAGCGCGAGCAGGCCGCGCGTGACATAGAGCTGTCCGTTCGGCAGCGCGAACGCGTTCACCGCGCCGGAATTGAGGATGGTGACCTTGTAGCCCTGGTCGGGGCGGTCGGACGCTGCGACCAACCGATCGACGGTCTTGCTGACGAGCGCCTCGAGCTTGGGATCGTCATAGGTGCCGCCATAGCTCGCCAGGATGCGCTCATGCTCCTTCTCGGTGGCGGGGGTCTGCGCGACGGCCGGCTTCGGCTTGGGCATCGCCACGGTCGGCGGGGCGGCTGCGGTCTGGAACCGGTTCATGTCGCCGCAACCGGCGAGAGCGGAACCCAGCAGGAGGCAAAGCGCTGCCGGCGCAGCCCGTAGGCGGCGGCAATCACCTCGTCTGTGCCGTTCTAGCACCCCATTCACGTCGATTAACCCGTGCCCGGCCGTTAAGGCCTTACCCCAGTAGGCTCGTTTGCGCCCAGCAATTCAACCTGTCCCAAGAGACGCACATCGATACGCGGCCCCGTCGTTCCCTCAATCCAGCCCCTGACTCGAATCCGTCGATTCTCCAAGGACTTAAGGGCGATCCCCGCGCCCTCGAAGGTCGGTAACGCGCGCTTTGAAATAGTCACGGCAAAGCCGCGTGTCCAGTTCCGTCCGAAGTTGAGGTATGTCATTGCACCAGCTTGCCGGACCGACAGGACTTTGCCCTCGACCACCATAAAGCGCCCGATCCCTGCCAAAATATCGTCCGAACTTTCCGCGTTTTTTATGGCCGACGGGTCAGCCCAGCTGCCCATTTTTTGGCGCCGGGCCTCGGCCTCCGCCGCCATCAGGGCCGCGGCGCAGTCCTTGTCCGTGATCTCGGCGGAGACGATTGCGTCGCCCTGGGCGAGCAGCGTGGCCTGCACGGAGATGTCGCTTTCGCCGATGAACATGAGGGCGCCTTGCCGGCCGTAGCGGTCGGGCGTGTCGTCGGTGCCGCGCAGGATCACCTCGCGGCCGGCGAGCAGTGACGTCAACGTCTGCTTGGTCGCCGCCGTCGCCTCGATTCCGGTGAGGCGCACCTCGCGTCCGTCATCGAGACGCACGCTGCGCGCATCGACGATTCCCGCGACACGGCCCTCGCCCTGCGTGTCAAACTGGCACGGCGCGGCGAGCGCGGCGTGACCCGCGACGAGAAAAAATCCGACGATGAGATGAGGCAGTCGCGTCACGTGACCCGGAGAGGTTGCATCATGGTTCGACCTTAACCCATGCGCGCTGGAGCGCGAAGAGGCTTCCACACACGCCGTCATTGCGAGCGTAGCGAAGCAATCCAGAGTCTTCCCGCGGAGGGATTCTGGATTGCTTCGCTACGCTCGCAATGACGTGGAAACATTTCGCCGTACTTCACCATTCCGCTTTGCGGAAAACATGGGCGACCATCATGCGCTTGCAACGTCTGCCGTGCTTGCTGCGCTGTCGCCCATGCGGCATGATTGCGGCAATAACCATTGCCAAGAGCAATAACCAAGCCGCCATCAGAGCAACGGCGCGATAACGGGAGGTCTTTTCCATGAATCACATTTTGTCGGGCATTTTCGCCGCCGCGTTGGCGCTCAGCGCAAGCGCCGCGCAGGCCCAGGACAAGCCGCCGCTGAAGATCGGCGGCATCCTCGACATGTCGAGCCTCTATGCCGACATCACCGGTCCCGGCAGCGAGACCGCCGCGAAGATGGCCGTTGAGGATTTCGGCGGCGAGGTGCTGGGACGCAAGATCCAGGTGCTGGCGGCCGACCATCTCAACAAGGCAGACCTCTCCGCCAACATCGCGCGCGACATGATCGACAATCAGGGTGTCGAGATGATCTACGACGTCGCGGCCTCCGCGACCGCGCTTGCCGCCGGCGAGATCGCAAAAGCGCGGGGCAAGATCATCATGTTCAACGGCCCGGGCTCGATCCGTCTCACCAACGAGGCCTGCGGTCCCTACACCATCCATTACGTGTTCGACACGTTCGGCCAGGCCAACGTGACCGGCCTTGCCGCCGTGAAGTCGGGTCTCGACACCTGGTTCTTCCTCACCGCCGACTATGCCTTCGGCCAGGACCTGGAGAAGGACACCAGCGCCGTCGTGACCAAGACCGGCGGCAAGGTGCTCGGCAGCGTACGCCATCCGCTCAACACGTCGGACTTCTCGTCGTTCCTGCTCCAGGCGCAGTCGTCCAAGGCCAAGGTGATCGGGCTCGCCAACGCCGGCGGCGATACCGTCAACGCCATCAAGCAGTCGGCGGAATTCGGCATCATGAAGGGCGGCCAGAAACTGTCGCCACTGCTCGCCTTCGTCACCGACATCGACTCGATCGGGCTGGAGACCGCGCAGGGCCTTCTGCTGGCGGAGGCGTTCTACTGGGACATGAACGATGAGACGCGCGCCTTCTCGAAGCGCTTTCAGGAGCGCGTCAAGCGGCCGCCGACCTCGGCGCAGGCCGGCGTCTACTCCTCCGTGACGCATTATCTGAAAGCGGTGAAGGCGGCCGGCACCACCGATGCCGCCGCGGTGATCAAGGTGATGAAGGAGACGCCGATCAACGACTTCTTCGCTCATAACGGCAAGATCCGCGAGGACGGCCGCATGGTCCACGACATGTATCTGTTCGAGGTGAAGAAGCCTTCGGAATCCAAAGGCCGCTGGGACGATTACAAGCTGCTCGCCACCGTGCCCGGCAGCGAGGCGTTCCAGTCGCTGGAGCAGTCGCGCTGCCCGCTGGTGAAGAAGTGACGGCGTGACCAGCGAGCCAAATAACTGGGTGTCACCCCGGGGCGCGACGAAGTCGCGAGCCCGGGATCCATAACCACCATCGTGAGTATGGATTCCGGGCTCGCGCCAAGAGGCGCGCCCCGGAATGACGGAGCAAAATCGAAGCATCGAACAAGAGGCAAACACCCATGAACGACATGGTCCTGCAAAAGCTCGAAGGCGGGCTGCTCACCATCACCATGAATCGCCCGGAGCGGAAGAACGCGCTCAACCCCGAGATGGTGGCCGGTCTCGTCGAGGCGGCGCGGCGCGCGGCTGATGATCCCGAGGTGCGGGCGGTGCTGTTCAAGGGCGCGGGCGGCTCGTTCTGTGTCGGCGGCGACGTCAAGTCGATGGCGGCCGGCCGCGCGCCGCTGCCGTTCGAGGTGAAGATGGCGAACCTGCGCCGCGGCATGGAGGTCTCGCGCATCCTGCACCAGATGCCGAAGCCCGTGGTGGCGCAGCTCGACGGTGCGGCGGCCGGCGCCGGCCTGTCGATGGCGCTGTCCTGCGACCTGCGCATCGCCAGCGAGTCCTGCAAGATCACGACCGCCTTCGCAAAAGTCGGCTTCTCCGGCGATTACGGCGGCACCTATTTCCTGACCCAGCTGCTTGGCAGCGCGCGGGCGCGTGAGCTTTATCTGATGTCGCCGGTGCTCACCGCGAAGGAAGCGCATGCGATCGGCATGGTGACGAAGGTCGTGCCCGACGCCGAGATCGACACTGCCGCGCACGAGCTCGCGCTCGCGCTGGCGCAAGGCCCCTCGATCGCGCTCGGCTTCATCAAGCGCAACATCAACAATGCCGAGCATCTTGCGCTGGAAGATTGCTTCGATGGCGAGGCGATCCACCACACCCGCTGCGGCGACACCGAGGATCACAAGGAGGCCGCAAAGGCCTTCGTCGAGAAACGCAAGCCGACCTTCAAGGGCGCATGACCATGGCGCCCTATATGCGGCTGCGGCAGATCTGCCTCGTCGCGCCCCAGCTCGCGCCCGTGATCTCGGATATCGCGGAGATCATGGGCCTCGCCGTCTGCTACCGCGACGGCAATGTCGCCAAATACGGCCTGGAGAATGCGCTGCTCCCGGTCGACACGATCCTGCTTGAGGTGGTGGCGCCGTTCAAGGGCGGCACCGCGGCCGGCCGCTTCATCGAGAAGACCGGCGGCCGTGGCGGCTACATGGCGATCTTCTGCTGCGACGATCCCGATGAGCGTGGCCGCAACGCCAATGCGCTTGGCGTGCGCACCGCCAATGTGATCGACCACGCACCCTATCACGGCGTCCAGCTCCACCCGCGCGACTGCCGCGCCGCCTTCATCGAGTTCAACCACACTGAAGGTAGCGACGATATCTTGGGCGCCTATCCGCCGGCGGGGCCGGACTGGCAGAACTACATCCGCAAGGATGTGACGGAGGCGCTGACTGCGGTGGAGATGCAGAGCCCCGATCCGCAGGGGCTGGCGGAGCATTGGGGGAAGATCATCGGTGTTGAGGCCGACAAGGCCGAATTGAAGCTGCCCAATGCGACCTTCCGTTTCGTGAGGGGCACCAGCGAGATCATGAGCGCGCTGGAGTTCCGCGTGGTCGACGTCGCAAGCGTGCTGCATGCGGCCAAGGCGAAGGGGCTGGCAGTGGCGGGCAATGAGTTCCTACTGGGTGGGGTGACGTTCCGGCTTGTTGCTTGACCACTTGCGACATTTCTCGTTCTGTCGTCATGCCCGGGCTTGTCCCGGGCATCCACGTTCTTGTCCGTCGTTGAGAGGCAGGACGTGGATGGCCGGGACAAGCCCGGCCTGACGGGATAGCGCCAGAACGACAACTGGAATCTGCACATGCCGCATCCGCTCGACAGCTTCTTCGCCCCTGCAAGCATCGCGCTGATCGGCGCTTCGCGTGATCACGAGAAGATTCCAGGGCGGCTGCTCGCGATGCTGCGCAAGAACGAGTATCCCGGGCCGATCTATCCGGTGAACCCGAACTACGCCGAGATCGACGGGCTCGCCTGCTACAAATCGATCGCGGAGGTCGGCGCGCCGATCGATCTCGCCGTCATCATCATTCCCGCCCGTGCGGTCCTTTTCGCGCTCGAGCAATGCGCCGTCGCCGGCGTGAAGAACGCCGTCATCATCTCATCCGGTTTTGCGGAAGAAGGTGGTGACAGCGCGGCGATGCAAGATGCGATCGCGGCGCTGGCGAGGCGCACCGGCATGCGGATCTCCGGCCCCAACGCCGAGGGCTTTTTCAGCCAGATGCAGCGCGTCGCCGCGACCTTCAGTCCCGCCGTGGACGTCAAGCCCGATGTGGTGCCGCTGATCGCCACGACGAAGCGGATCGGCATCGTCGCGCAGAGCGGCGGCATCGGCTTTGCGTATTATCATCGCGCCAAGGCGCTCGGCATCGCCGTGAGCTATGTCGTCAGCGCCGGCAACGAATCCGATCTCGGTGCCGGCGAGTTCCTGGATTACCTGGTGCAGGACGCCGCGACCGACGTGGTCCTGCTGTTCATCGAGGGCATCCGCGACGTCGACAAATTCCTCGCCGCAGCACGGCGCGCTGCGGAGCTGAAGAAGCCGGTCATTGTCACGAAGGTCGGCCGCTCCGGCGCCGGGATGCGCGCCGCGGCGTCGCATACGGCGAGCATGGCGGGATGGTCAGCGGCCTACGACGCCGTGTTCGCGAAATACGGCTTCATCGTCTCGAACGATCTCGACGAGGCGCTGACGATCGCGGCGGTGCTGGCGAGCAATCCGTTGCCGCAAGGCGACCGCGTCGCTTTGGTCACCGTCTCCGGCGGCGCCGGCATCTGGGGCGCCGATGCGGTGGCGCTGCGCGGCTTGCAGGTGCCCGAACTGTCCGAACTCATCCAGGCGGAGATCAAGACGCTGATGCCGTCCTACGGCACCGCGCGCAACCCGATCGATGTCACCGCGCAAGGCGTCACCTCCGGCGGCTTGCAAAGGAGCGTCGATCTGCTGACCGCCTCCGACGAGGTCGATGCGATCCTGGTCGTACTGTCGCTGTCGAGCGAGGTCCGCAAGCCCTTTAGGGAGGAGGAGCTGACGCCGGTGCTGGCGGCGCGGAAGAAGCCGGTGGTGTTCTATTCCTATACGGTGCCGTCCGACTTCGCCCGCCGCGAGCTCGCCAAATCCGGCGTCGTCGTGCTCTCGGGGCTCACTCATGTCGGCGTCGCGATGCGGCAGCTCGTCGATTACGCAAAATTCAGCCTGCCCAAGCCCGCGCACGAAATGCGGCTGCCGGCGCGCGATCTCTCCGCGCATCTGACATCAAAGGCTCTGTCCGAGGCAGACAGCAAGGCGTTGCTCCGCGCCGCCGGCATCGCGCTGCCGGACGAGGTGCTGGTGAAGGAAAAAACCGGGCTCGACGATGCGGTCGCTAAAATCGGCTTACCGCTGGTGATGAAGATCCAGTCGCCGGATATCGCGCACAAGAGCGAAGTCGGCGGCGTGCGCGTCAACATCACCACCAAGGGCGAGGTGTTTCTGGCGTTCGAGGCGCTGTTGGCCAATGCGCGCAAGCATAAGCCGGAGGCGACGCTCCAGGGCGTGCTGGTGAGCCCGATGGCCAAGCGCGGCGTCGAGATCATCGTCGGCACGATGACGGATACGACCTTTGGCCCGATGATCATGGTCGGCCTCGGCGGCATCACCACGGAGTTGTTCCGCGATGTCGTCTATCGCCCGGCGCCTGTCAGCGCGGAGGAGGCGGGCGCAATGCTGGCGGGCCTGAAAGCCGTGCCGCTGTTGAATGGTTTTCGCGCAGCGGCAAAGGCGGATGTGTCGGCGCTATCGCAGTTGATCGCCGATATCTCCCTGCTCGCCGCGCGGCATGCGCCGGAGATCGCGGAGATCGAGCTCAACCCGGTGCTGGTGCACGGCGAAGGCCAGGGCGTGACCATCGTCGATGCGCTGGTCGTGCGGCGGACGTAGATCGCCACAAGCTCCGCTGTCGTCCCGGACAAGCGAAGCGCAGATCCGGGACGACACCGAGTGTGGCGTGAGAGCCTCGAACCCTCAGCTATCCCACCCGCTCCCCTTGATCGCCGCGTTGGCATAGACGATGCCGCCATCGACAGCGATGGTCGCGCCCACGACGTAATCGCCTGCGCGCGAGGCGAGATAGATCGCAGCGCCCGCCATGTCCTCGTCGGTGCCGATGCGCCCGGCGGGCACGCGGGTTGCGACCTCGTCGCCATGGTCGCGGGCGGCGCGGTTCATGTCGGACTGGAACGGGCCCGGCGCGATCGCGGTGACCACGACGTGGTCGGAGATCAGCTTCACCGCCATGCGCCGGGTCAGATGGATCAGCCCGGCCTTGCTCGCGGCGTAGGAATAGGTCTCCATCGGGTTGACGAAGATGCCGTCGATCGAGGCGATGTTGATCACCTTCGCTGGCCGCTCGGCGGAAGCCGCCGCGCGCAACGGTGCGGCCAGCGCCTTGGTCAGGAAGAACGGCGCCTTGACGTTGAGGTTCATCACCTTGTCCCAGCCGCTCTCCGGAAATTCGTCGAACTCGGCGCCCCAGGCCGCGCCGGCATTGTTGACGAGGATGTCGAGCTTCGGCTCGCGCTTCTTGAATTCGCCCGCGAGCAGCTCGGCGCCGGCCAGCGTCGAGATGTCGATCGGCAGCGCGATGCACTCGCCGTCATATCGCGCGGTGAGCTCCTTCGCGGTCTCCTCGCAAGGTCCGGCCTTGCGCGCGGTGATGTAGACCTTCGCTGCGCCGGCGCTGAGAAAGCCTGCCGCAATCATCTTGCCGATGCCGCGCGAGCCGCCGGTCACGAGCGCGATGCGGCCTTTGAGCGAGAACAGGTCGTTGAACATGGTACCTCCCTTGAGTTGGCGCTCGTTGTGGGCGGGGAGGCGAGGGGAGTCAAGGAAAGCGCCGAGCGTGGTGCCACGGCGGTTCAACAAACTCAGTGTCGTCCCTGCGCCACGTGCGCAATTGCGCACTAGGCAGGGACGACAGCGGTGATTGGATCAGGCCGCCGCGATCCGGCGAAAGCCGTTCCACATCGCAGTCGCAGCGCCCGAGGTCAGCACCGGCAGGATCCGCGTGTCCTGGTAATTGCCGTTGAGCGAGACCCGCGGCAACGCGGTCATGTGGCCGGCGTTCTCGGCGAACAGCATGCCGGGCCGCGTCGTCACCGCGGTCTTGAAGCCGGCGGATGCGGCTAGGGTGAATTCGCGATCGCCCGCGGCTTCACGATCGCCGTAGGGATAGGCGAAATGCTGCACGGGGTGCCCCAGCGCCTGCTCGATCCGTGCGCGGCTCACCGCCATCTCCTGCGTGGCGATGTCCTCGGCCTGCTTGGCGAGATTGCAATGGCTGATGGTGTGGGCGCCGATCGTGACCAGCGGATCGGCGGCAAACGCCTTCACCTCGTCCCAGGTGAGGCACAGACTGCGGCACAGCGCATCCATGTCGACGCCGTGTGTGGTGCAGAGCTGCTCGATCTCGCGCTTGAGGTCGTGCTCGCCCGGCAGCCCGCGCAGCCAGTCGTGCAGGCGGTCGAACGCCGCCTGCTTTGCGGTGGGCGTGCTCGCATCGAGGCGCAGCGCGGCGTTGCCGATCCTGACGTCGATCTGCTCGGCCTTGGCGATGACGGCCTCCAGCGCCGCCCACCACAGCCGTCCGGATCCTTCCGCGAAATCGCTGGTGACATAGACCGCCAAAGGCGCGTCAAATTCGCGCAGCACTGGCAACGCATAGTCCGCATTGTCGCGATAGCCGTCGTCGAGCGTGAAGGCGGCGAAGCGGCGGCTGAACCGGCCCTGCACCAGCCGCTCATGCAGCTCGTCCATGCTGACGATGTCGATGTCGCGCGAGCGCAGATGGCACAGCGTGGCACGCAGGAATTCCGGGGTGACTTCGAGATGCCGGTTCGGCTGGAACGCACCCTCGCGGGCCGGCCGCACGTGGTGCAGCATGAAAATGGCGCCGACGCCCGACAGAAGGGGGCGCAACAGGTGGTGCGCCCCGCTGAAATAGAGTGCTCCCAGCCCGGCGCGGATGACGTTATTGCGGAGTTGTTTCATTGCAGGCTGGCAGACCCCAGGCATTCCGCCCTCAACTTAGGGTGGGACCCTTGAAGAAAAAGTTATTCCAATTGTCCAGGCAAGGCCTTCGGAAGGACGCCATTTCCGGTTTGACAGCCCGCCAAGGGTTTGTTTTGTCTCCGGTTCCAGAGTTCGGGTCGTCGAATGCAGAAGCTTTTCAGGTGGGCCAGCAAATGGTGGCCGGGGCTAATCCCCTTGGCCGTCATGTGGGGATTTGCGGCCTGGAATAATACCTTGCCGGTCGAGGCGGACCTCTCCGCCCGCAGCACGGCGGCGCTCAAGGACACCGTCCTGGACAAGACCCGGATCACGGTGGACGGACGCGACGTCAGCCTGGCTGCGGAGGCCTTTTCCGAGGAAGGGCGCCGCGACGCCGTGATGGCGGTCGAGGTGGTTCCCGGCGTGCGTCTGGTCGACGACCTCACCCGCCTTGTGCCCGAAGCCAAGCCTTTCGTCTGGAATGCCGAACGCGACGTGGTGCGGGTGACGCTGTCGGGCTCCGCGCCGTTGCCGTCGATGAAGCAGCGGCTGACCGAGGCCGCCCGCAAGGAGGTCAACGGGGGCGAGGTCGCCGATCAGATGGGCCTGGCGCGCGGGGCGCCGCCGCGGTTCGAGGCGGCCGCGATGCTGCTGCTCGACCAGATCGGCAAGCTCAAGGACGGCAAGATCACGATCTCCGACACCAAGGTCAGCCTGTCCGGCATGGCGCGCGAGCTCGGCGGCCGCGAAGCGATCGCCGCCGCGCTGAAGAACCTGCCCGAGGGCTTCTCGGTCGCCACGAACGACATCAAGGCGCCGCCTTACATCTTCCAGGCCTACAAGGACCCGGTCGCCGCGACCGTGACGCTGACCGGCTACGTGCCCGACAACAACGTGCATGCGGCGATCGCGACCAGCGCATCGCGCAAATTCTTCGGCGAGAAGGTTGTCGACAATCTCAAGGCCAGCGTCGGCGCGCCCGGCTCGTTCAACCCCGCGGTGGTCGCGGCGCTCGGCGCGCTGTCGCGGCTGTCGACCGGCACGCTCGTCGTCTCCGATCGCGAGGTGAAGCTGTCGGGCGATGCGCTCTATGAGGGCGCCGCCAACGACATCCGCGCAGGGCTCGGCAAGGACTTTCCGAAGAACTGGCAGTACAAGCCCGAGATCACGGTGAAGCCGGCCGCGGGCCCGGTCGACGGCACCGTCTGCCAGCAATTGTTCGCCGAGCTCCTGAACAAGGGCAAGATCCGCTTCGCGACCAAGCGCGCCGACATCGATCCGGATTCCGCCGGCATTCTCGATCACCTGATCGAGACCGCGCTACGCTGCCCCACCACCAATATCGAGGTCGCCGGGCACACCGATGCCGACGGCGAGGATTCCTTCAACCAGGCTCTCTCGGAGAAGCGCGCGCAGGCGGTGATCGACTATCTGGTCAAGGCCGGCCTGCCCGCCTCCCGCTTCACCGCGGTCGGCTATGGCGCCACGCAGCCCCTTGCCGGCAACGACACCGACGACGGCAAGGCGCAGAACCGCCGCATCGAATTTCTGGTGAGGTGACGATGCCCTATCTCGTCTCATTCCACATGGGTTGGCTGATCGGCTCGTTGTTGCTCGGCTTCTGCATGGGCTGGATCTCGGTGGTCCAGCGCGGCAACGGCACTTCGAAAGTGACCGCGCGCTGGCTCGCCGTGTTCGTCGCGGGCCTCGTCGCGGTCTCGTTCGCGCATGTCGTCCCCGGCCGCTTCGGCTACTGGCTCGACCTCGGCCTGATCATGTTCGCCTGCTATCTCGTCGGCTGCACCATCGGCGCCTTGCTGCGCGACCGCGTGGTGTCGCGGAGCCAGCCTGTGGCTTGAGGCCTAGGGCTCGGTTAGCGGCCGACCGTTGCCATCGCGACGCATCGGAAAATTTGAGTGAGGTGGCCATCGCTCTCTCGCTCCCTCCCCCCTTGCGGGGGAGGGTCGGGGAGAGGGGTACCGCACGGGGACTCTCTCCGTGGTGCACCCACAGTCGATGCAATGATCGGCACCTGTTTCTGGGCCACCCCTCTCCCTAGCCCTCCCCCGCAAGGGGGGAGGGAACGCACCTCCATCGGAGCGCCAGGTGCGGCTCATCCTTAGATCCGACATTGCGATAAGGGCTTGATCGATAAGCAGATTGCTGAGGAGCAACGCGATGCTTGACATCAATACGTACGTACGTATTATTTGGTTTATGCCGAAGCCCTCGCTCAAAGACGCCATCCTCGACGCCGGCCTCAAGGTCATGTTCCGGACTGGTTATCACGGCACCAGCGTGCGCGACGTCACCGCTGCGGCGGGCGCGCCGCAGGGGTCGTTCACCAACCATTTCCGCTCCAAGGAGGCGTTCACCTCCGAGGTGCTCGACCGCTATTTCGGCGTCACCCGAGGATTGGTCGCCGAAGCGCTCGAGGACACCTCGCTGACGCCGCGCGCGCGGCTGAAGCGCTATCTCGACATCATCAGCGGCCGCTTGGAGGCCGACGGCTACGGCCGCGGCTGCCTGATCGGCGACCTCAGCCTGGAGGCAACCGGCAGCAGCGAGCTGCTGCGTGCGCGCCTTGCCGAGATCTTTGCCGAATGGCGCGTGCCGTTCGCGGCCTGCATCAGGGACGCCCAGACCAGCGGCGAGATCGCCTCGGATTTCGAGCCCGAGGAGCTTGCCGATTTCCTGCTCGCATCCTGGCAGGGCGCGATCCTGCGCATGAAGGTCGACCGCAATCCCAAAGCGCTCGAGCGATTCAAGGCCATCGCATTCCAGACCGTGTTCAAGGAGCTGACATGACCAAGCAGATCGAGATCCGCACAGCGTCCGTCCTGGGAAGCAACATGGCCTATCGCGAGGCGGGCGCGGAAGGCGCCCCAGTCGCGCTGTTCCTGCACGGCAATCCGACCTCGTCGCACATCTGGCGAAACATCCTGCCGCTGGTGTCGCCGGTCGCGCATTGCATCGCGCCAGACCTCATCGGCTTCGGCCAGTCCGGCAAGCCCGACATCGCCTACCGCTTCTTCGATCAGGTCCGCTATCTCGACGCCTTGATCGACGAGCTCGGCATCTCCTCGGCCTATCTCGTCGCGCAGGACTGGGGCACCGCGCTCGCATTTCATCTCGCCGCGCGCCGACCGGAGCTCGTGCGCGGACTTGCCTTCATGGAGTTCATCCGGCCGATGCCGACCTGGCAGGATTTCCATCACACCGATGCTCCGGAGGAGCAGGATCATGCGGAGGCGGCGCGGGCCGCCTTTCGCAAGTTCAGGACGCCGGGTGAGGGCGAGGCCATGATCCTCGAGGCGAATGCGTTCGTCGAGCGCGTGCTGCCCGGCGGCATCGTGCGCAAGCTGGGCGAGGACGAAATGGTACCCTATCGCGCGCCGTTCCCGACGCCGGAAAGCCGCCGTCCCATTCTCGCCCTCCCGCGCGAGCTGCCGATCGCAGGCGAGCCTGCCGATGTCTACGCGACGCTCCAATCCGCGCATGCGGCGCTGGCCGCATCATCCTATCCAAAGCTGCTGTTCGCAGCTCAGCCTGGCGCGCTCGTTGCGCCCGAATTCGCCGAGCGGTTCGCGGCCGCGCTGAAGCACTGCGCGCTGGTCCAGCTGGGCGCGGGATTGCATTTTCTCCAGGAAGATCACCCCGAGGCGATCGGCCGCTCCGTTGCCGGCTGGATCGCCGGCATCGAGGCGATGCGTCCGCAACTCGCGGCTTGAGAGGCGCAGGCCGTCTTCGGCGGCCGCTCCAAGAGGCCCCGGCGCACAGCCTTGGTATGGCGAGGCGTCGGGTGAACCCTCTCCCAAACCCTCTCCCGCAAGCGGGGGAGGGAGCAGACCTCCGTTGTGGCGTACCGTTGATCCCGGGATCAGAGTGTTGCGCTGCGGTGCACGCGGGCAATCCCTGCAGCCTATCGGCGCGCCGGAAAATCCGTGTACGACGCGGCCCTTCACCCCTCTTTCAACCGGCAGGCGCGCCCCATAGATTGATTTCGGCTTAAGCCACGACGGAACATTGTGCGGCTGAAATCATCAAAACTTCATGGCGCTTGCGCAGGATTGCAATAGAGATTCGCCTCGAGCCTTGCCGCCGAAAGCGCCAAACCGTGCATCCGGAGTCCGCAACCTGCCTAAAACATTGAAGGCACGAGTTTTTGTTCGAATTGCTGAATTCCACTCGGCCCCAAAACGCGCTAGTGGAGGGGCGGGGGGCATATGCGATGCCGGAGCCGGCGGCGAAGGTTCGTTGAGTGCCAGTGCGTCGTCCGCCTGTTCGCCGGCCACCCCGGCCGCTGAAGCGTTGTTCGAGGTCTAGATGCTGGAAGCCATACGCAGGGCGACGTCGTTTCTGCGCCAGAAGCAAATCCTGCACAAACTTGGAGTTGTGATCAGCGTCGCGGTCATCGGCATCGCTTGCTATGTGCTCTACCACATGCTGCGCGGCATCGACTTCAACGAGGTCCTCGAGGCGATCAAGAGCACCGAGCCGAGCCAGATCGCGATGGCGGCGCTGTTTGTCGCCGCGGGCTATTTCACCCTGACCTTCTACGATCTGTTCGCCGTGCGCGCGATCGGTCATTCCCACGTGCCCTATCGCGTCAACGCGCTGGCCGCCTTCACCAGCTACTCGATCGGGCACAATGTCGGCGCCAGCGTCTTCACCGGCGGTGCGGTGCGCTATCGCATTTATTCGGCCTACGGCCTGAATGCGATCGACGTCGCCAAAATCTGCTTCCTCGCCGGCCTGACCTTCTGGCTCGGCAATGCCGCCGTGCTCGGCCTCGGCATCTCCTATCACCCGGAGGCTGCCGCCTCGATCGACCAGCTCCCGCCCTGGCTGAACCGGGCGCTGGCGATGATGATCATCGCGGCCCTCGTCGCCTATGTGGTCTGGGTCTGGACCCAGCCGCGGGTGGTCGGCCGCGGACCCTGGACCGTGGTGTTGCCGGGCGGCCCGCTGACGCTGCTCCAGATCGCGATCGGCATTGTCGATCTCGGCTTCTGCGCGCTCGCGATGTACGTGCTGGTCCCGGACGAGCCCAATCTCGGCTTCGTCGTGGTCGCCGTGATCTTCGTCTCGGCGACTCTGCTCGGCTTCGCCAGCCACTCGCCCGGCGGCCTCGGCGTGTTCGATGCCGCCATGCTGGTCGGCCTCTGGCAGATGGACCGCGAGGAACTCCTCGGCGGCATGCTCCTGTTCCGCGTCCTCTATTATCTGTCCCCCTTCGTCATATCTGTAATCTTGCTGACGTTTCGCGAAGTTATAATCGGCGCACGATCGAAGCGTTTGCAGCAGGCGGCGCTCAAGCTCGACCCCGGCCCGGCGCATGAAGCCGCCTATGTGAGAGAGCGCAGCGACAGCGGCGCCTGACCGGCGCCGAGCCTCTAAAGCGCGATGAGATTTGGATGAATCGTCATCGCGCTTTAGGTTGTTGTTTACGCATGATCTTTCCGGAAACCCGCTTCGCACTTTTCCGGATCATGCTTTAGGAGAAGCCCGCCCCGATGGCGATCGACGCACCATCGTCTCCCTCCGCGCAGCCCTGGTCCGACCGGCTGCGCCATTCCACCGTCATCCTGATCGCCGCGGCGCTGGCGCTGTCGGTGGTGGTGTCGCTCGGCGAATTGTCGGTGATGCGCGCCGCGACAGTGTTCCTCTGCATCGCGGCCGCGGCGCTGATCCCCTGGCGGCTGCACGACAATGCCGCCTCGCGCGACGACACCCGCCGCGTCAACCCGGTCGAAAGCGCGGCGGTGGCCGCGGTGGTCGCCGGCATGCCGGATCCGGCGGTGCTGCTCGACCGCGCCGGCCGCGTCATCCATCTCAATGCCGCCGCCGCCCAGCTCGCGCCGGCGCTGCGCAAGAACGAGCTCGCCCAGTTCGCGCTGCGCTCGCCGGAGATCATCACCGCGCTGCGCGAGTCGATCGCGACCACCGAGCCGCGGCGCGCCACCTATCTCGACCACGTCCCGGTCGACCGCTGGATGGAACTGATCATCACCCCGGTGCCGGTTCCGACGACCTTCGGCGGCGCCGACAAGTGCATGCTGATGACCTTCCACGACCAGACGCCGCTGCGCCGGGTCGAGGAGATGCGCGCCGACTTCGTCGCCAATGCCAGCCACGAGCTGCGCACGCCGCTGGCCGCGCTGTCCGGCTTCATCGACACGCTCCAGGGCCAGGCCAAGGACGATCCCAAGGCGCGCGAGCGCTTTCTCGGCATCATGCATAACCAGGCCACCCGCATGGCGCGCCTGATCGACGATTTGCTCTCGCTGTCGCGGGTCGAATTGTCGGCCCATGTGCGGCCGGACACCCTGGTCGATCTGCTGCCGATCATCTTCCAGGTCGCCGACGGACTGGAGCCGCTGGCGCGGGAACGCCAGGTTGAAGTCGAGACCCATCTGCCGGAGACCCCGGTGATGATCGCGGGCGACCGCGAGGAGCTGCTGCGCCTGTTCGAGAATTTGATCGAGAACGCGCTCAAATACGGCGCCTCGGGCGGACGTGTCATCGTGTCGCTGACCGTTCCGGCAGCCACTGATGGAACTCAGGAAATCCGGGTCATGGTGCGCGATTTCGGCCCCGGCATCGCGCCCGAGCACCTGCCGCGCCTGACCGAGCGGTTCTACCGGGTTGACGTCGGCGACAGCCGCTCGCAGGGCGGGACCGGGCTCGGATTATCGCTGGTGAAACATATTCTTAACCGTCATCGCGGCCGGCTTTTGATCGAAAGCGTGCCCCGACAGGGTGCCACTTTCACCGCCTGTTTTCCCCAGGTGAAGTCCCTGGCACAGAGCTGAAACTAAAGCGATTTCAATCGCTTGGTTGTGTCATCCAACTGTCACTAAACCTTCGTAAAAGCACAGCCGACCGCTCCTAAAGGGGCGGCGCGGGGAGCGCGATCGGGCGCGGATGGCGCTTCGCTCCCCTGTATGGAGACCAGCATGAATTTCATCAAAACTATCGTCGCTGCTGGCTTGGTCGCCGCAACGACGACGGCGGCGTTCGCTGCCGATATCACGGGCGCCGGCGCGACCTTCCCGTTCCCGATTTATTCGAAATGGGCTGACGCCTACAAGAAGGAGACCGGCAACGGTCTGAACTATCAGTCGATCGGCTCCGGCGGCGGCATCAAGCAGATCCAGGCCAAGACCGTGACCTTCGGCGCCAGCGATGCGCCGCTCAAGGCCGAGCAGCTCGAGAAGGACGGCCTCGTGCAGTGGCCGATGGTGATGGGCGCAATCGTCCCCGTCGTCAACATCGAGGGCGTCAAGGCCGGCGAGCTGGTGTTCGACGGCGAGACCCTCGCCAGCATCTATCTCGGCAAGATCACCAAGTGGGACGACGCCGCGATCAAGAAGCTCAATCCGAACGTGAAGCTGCCGTCGGACGCGATCACCGTGGTCCGCCGCTCGGACGGCTCGGGCACCACCTTCAACTTCACCAACTATCTCTCCAAGGCCAGCGCGGACTGGAAGAGCAAGGTCGGTGAGGGCACCGCGGTCGAGTGGCCGGTCGGCGTCGGCGCCAAGGGCAACGAAGGTGTGTCGGGCAACATCAGCCAGACCAAGAACTCGATCGGCTATGTCGAGTACGCCTATGCCAAGCAGAACAAGCTGACCTACACCGGCCTCGTCAACAAGTCCGGCAAGACGGTTCAGCCGACCGTCGAAGCCTTCCAGGCGGCCGCTTCGAACGCCGACTGGGCCAAGGCTCCCGGCTACTACGTCATCCTGACCGACCAGCCCGGCGACAAGTCCTGGCCGATCACCGCGGCGACCTTCATCCTGATGCACAAGGAGCCGGCTGATAAGGCAGCGTCGAAGGAAGCCATCAAGTTCTTCACCTGGGCGTTCAAGAACGGCGCCAAGGCGGCCGAGGAGCTCGACTACATCCCGATGCCCGAGAGCGTCGTGAAGCTGATCGAGAAGACCTGGTCGGCTGACATCAAGAGCTAAGCTCTCCTGTTCCGGACGGCGGCGCGGCTTCGAAAGCCGCGCCGCCGGTCCGGAGCTCTCGCGAACGATCGTTCTCCGGGCTGGCGTCGCAATGGCGAACCATCCGGGGCACGAGATGGTGATCTAAAAAGACGTATAGACCTAAAAAAACGTATAGTCAGTGCAGGGGATCGGCGTGGCAGAGATGGCTGTCGAGAGCAATGTAGTTGATGCCGCCGGACCGTATGATCGCGCCAAGGCGTTGAGCGCGTTCAAGCTCGGTGACCTCACCTTCTACTGGATCACGCGCCTCAGCGCGATCTCCGTGCTGCTGATCCTCGGCGGCATCATCGTTTCGCTGATCGTCGGTGCCTTCCCGGCGATGAAGGAATACGGCCTCTCGTTCCTGTGGACGCAGCGCTGGGCGCCGTCGGCAGATCCGCCCGTGCTCGGCGCGCTCGGCCCGATCTACGGCACGCTCGTCACCTCGTTCATCGCGATGCTGATCGCCATTCCGGTCGGACTCGGCATCGCCATCTTCCTCACCGAGCTCTGCCCGCAATGGGCGCGCCGCCCGATCGGCATGGCGATCGAGTTGCTCGCCGGCATCCCCTCGATCATCTACGGCATGTGGGGCTTCTTCGTGCTGGGCCCGTTCCTGGCCAACACCTTCCAGCCGTTCATGATCAAGATCTTCGACGGCATCCCAGTGCTCGGCGCGATCTTCGCGGGTCCCCCGTCCTATCTCAGCCTGTTCAACGCCTCGCTGATCCTCGCCATCATGGTGCTCCCCTTCATCACCTCGATCTCGGTCGACGTGTTCAAGACGGTGCCGCCGGTGTTGAAGGAAGCCGCCTACGGCGTCGGCTGCACCACCTGGGAGGTCGTCCGCAGCGTCGTGATCCCCTACACCCGCGTCGGCGTCATCGGCGGCGTCATGCTGGCGCTCGGCCGCGCGCTCGGCGAGACCATGGCGGTGACCTTCATCATCGGCAACTCGTTCCGCATCTCCTCGTTGATCTTCGCCCCGGGCACCACGATCTCGGCGGCGATCGCATCCGAGTTCGCCGAAAGCGACGGCCTGCACCAGTCCGGCCTGATCCTGCTCGGCCTGCTGCTGTTCGTGCTGACGTTCTTCGTGCTCGCGGCCGCGCGCTTGATGCTGCTGCGTCTCGAAAAGAAGGCGGGAAAGTAACATGAACCCGATTTACGCACGCCGCCGCCGCATGGACATCGTCATCCGCGCGCTCTGCATTGCGGCCGCCGCCTTCGGCGTCACCTGGCTCGCGCTGATCCTGCTGACGCTGTTCTACAACGGCCTGAGCGGGCTCAACTTCCAGGTCTTCACCGAAAACACCCCGCCGCCCGGCTCGACCGAGGGCGGCCTGCTCAACGCCATCGTCGGCTCGGTGATCATGACGGTGCTCGGCGTCGGCATCGGCGCGCCGCTCGGCCTGTTCGCCGGCACCTATCTCGCCGAGTACGGCCGCAACGACAAGCTGACCTCGGTGATCCGTTTCATCAACGACATCCTGCTGTCGGCGCCCTCGATCATCATCGGCCTGTTCATCTACGGCGCGGTGGTGGTGCCGATGCGCGGCTTCTCGGCGATCGCCGGCTGCCTCGCGCTCGCGGTGATCGTCATCCCGGTGGTGCTGCGCACGACCGAGGACATGCTGCTCCTGGTGCCGAACGCATTGCGCGAGGCGGCCTCCGCGCTCGGCCTGCCGCGCTCGCTGGTGATCAAGCGCATCGCCTATCGCGCCGCGCGCTCGGGCCTCATCACCGGCGTGATGCTGGCCACCGCCCGCGTCGCCGGCGAGACCGCGCCGCTGCTCTTCACCGCGCTGTCGAACCAGTTCTTCAGCCTGAGCCTGAACAAGACGATGGCCAACCTGCCCGTGACCATCAACAACTTCGTGCAGAGCCCCTATGCCTACTGGAAGCAACTCGCCTGGAGCGGCGCCCTGCTGATCACGTTGACCGTGCTTGCCCTGAACATTGGCGCGCGCATCCTGAGCGCCGAGAGGACCGCAAAATGAGCGATATGTCAGTTACCGTCAGTACGCCCGTTCAGCACGGCTCGCAGCCGCTGCCCGAAGCTCCGGCCAAGGTGACGGTGCGCAACCTCAACTTCTATTACGGCGAGCACCACGCGCTGAAGAACATCAACCTGACGCTCGGCACCAACCGCGTCACGGCGTTCATCGGCCCGTCGGGCTGCGGCAAGTCGACCCTGCTGCGCATCTTCAACCGGATGTACGACCTCTATCCGGGCCAGCGCGTCACCGGTCAGCTGATGCTCGACCAGACCAACATCCTCGACCCCAAGCTGGACCTCAACCTGCTGCGCGCCCGCGTCGGCATGGTGTTCCAGAAGCCGACGCCGTTCCCGATGACGATCTACGAGAACATCGCGTTCGGCATCCGTCTCTATGAGAAGATCTCGAAATCCGAGATGGACGACCGCGTGGAGAAGGCGCTGCGCGGCGGCGCGCTCTGGAACGAGGTCAAGGACAAGCTCAACGCGTCCGGCCTGTCGCTCTCCGGCGGCCAGCAGCAGCGCCTCTGCATCGCCCGCACCGTTGCGGTGCGGCCCGAGGTGATCCTGTTCGACGAGCCCTGCTCGGCGCTCGACCCGATCTCGACCGCCAAGGTCGAGGAGCTGATCCAGGAGCTCTCCGAGAACTACACGATCGCGATCGTCACCCACAACATGCAGCAGGCGGCCCGCGTCTCCGACAAGACCGCCTTCATGTATCTCGGGGAGCTGATCGAGTTCGACGACACCAGCAAGATCTTCACGTCGCCGAGCGATCGGCGCACGCAGGATTACATCACCGGCCGGTTCGGCTGAGGAGACGGGATATGGGTTCTGAACATACCGCAAAGGCCTTCGACACCGACCTCCAGGAGCTCACCCGCCTGGTCGCCGAGATGGGCGGCATTGCCGAGCGCATGATCGTCGATTCCGTCGACGCGCTGATCCGCCGTGACGTCGCTCTCGGCCAGCGCGTCGTCACCACCGACGCCGACATCGACGCACTCCAGAAGAAGATCGAGGAGCGTGCCGTTCTCACCATCGCCCGGCGCCAGCCGATGGCGGTGGACCTGCGCGAGATCGTCGGCGCCATGCGCGTCGCGACCGATCTCGAGCGCATCGGCGACCTCGCCAAGAACATGGGCAAGCGCGTCGCGGCGCTGGAGACCGACTTCCATCCGCTGAAGCTGTTCCGCGGCCTCGAGCACATGACCGACCTCGTGCAGCAGCAGGTCAAGTCGGTGCTGGACGCCTACGCCGCGCACGACCTGCCGGCGGCGATGGCGGTGTGGAAGGGCGACGAGGAAGTCGACGCCATCTGCACCTCGCTGTTCCGCGAGCTCCTCACCTACATGATGGAGGATCCGCGCAACATCTCGTTCTGCATCCATCTGATGTTCTGCGCCAAGAACATCGAGCGCATCGGTGACCATGCCACCAACATCGCCGAGACCGTGTTCTACATGATCGAGGGCCAGGCGATCACCGACAAGCGGCCGAAGGGTGACATGACGACCTTTGCCACGACGGTCCCGAATAGCTGAAGAGTCAAGGAGCGACGACACCATGGGCGCACGCATTATGGTGGTTGAAGACGAGGAAGCTCTCACCGAGCTGCTTCGCTACAACCTCGAAGGCGACGGCTATGACGTCGAGACGGTGATGCGCGGCGACGACGCCGACACCCGTCTCAAGGAGCACATCCCCGACCTGATCGTGCTCGACTGGATGCTGCCGGGCCTCTCCGGCATCGAGCTGTGCCGGCGGCTGCGCACCCGCCCGGAGACCAAGCAGCTCCCAATCATCATGCTCACCGCGCGCGGCGAGGAGAGCGAGCGGGTGCGGGGTCTTGCGACCGGCGCCGACGATTACATCGTCAAGCCGTTCTCGGTGCCGGAGCTGCTGGCGCGCGTGAAGGGCCTCCTGCGTCGCGCAAGCCCGGAGCGGCTCGCCACCGTGCTCGCCTATGGCGACATCGAGCTCGACCGCGACAAGCGCCGCGTCGCGCGCTCGGGCCGGCCGATCGATCTCGGCCCGACCGAATATCGCCTGCTGGAGTTCTTCCTCGAGCATCCCGGCCGCGTGTTCTCGCGCGAGCAGCTGCTGGACAGCGTCTGGGGCCGCGACATCTACATCGACGAACGCACCGTCGACGTGCATATCGGCCGTCTGCGCAAGCTGCTCAATCTTGGCCGCGAGCAGGACCCGATCCGCACCGTCCGCGGTGCCGGCTACGCGCTCGACGACCGCTTCGCGAAGGCGGAGCAGACGTAAGTACGATTGCAAGCGTGCAAAATAAAAGCGCGCCAAGTGGCGCGCTTTTTATATGTCTCGGGTCGTCCCGGCCGCGTGCCGGGACGATGTCGTTTGAAGCAGTGTTCAGCGCGTGCCGGGCTTTGCCGGCGCACGGCGGCGATCCGCCGCCGGCTGGTAGGCGACGCGCGAGTGCTGCGCGCAATAGGGCAGGCCGGAGAGCGCCTTGCCGCCGCAGAAGAAGAAATCCGGGCTCGAGGGATCGCCGACCGGCCAGTGGCAGGTCGCCTCGTTCAGCTCCAGCAGCGACAGCCGCTGGCTCATCGGCACCACGTTGTCGTAGGTGACCGGCTCGGCCTCCACCTCGACCTCGAAGGCCTGCGCCAGTGCGGTATTGCCGCGCGAGATCGGACGGCTCACGCGCATCATGTGCTGCGCGGGGCGGGCCTTGCGCGGCCGGGGCGCTGCCGATGAGGGGCTCTTGGCGCGGCCGGACAGGCCGAGCCTGTGCACTTTGCCGATCACGGCATTGCGGGTCACATTGCCGAGCTCGGCCGCGATCTGGCTGGCCGAAAGTCCGGCCTCCCAGAGCTTTTTCAGCTGCTCGACGCGATCATCGGACCAGGTCAAAACCGTCATTGCACCCTTTCCCTCGCTGCCGGCCAGCCATCCTGGGGCCTCACAGCGAATGCCTAAGCCTTGAAAAACCCGTGCCGCCAGAATCCCTTAAGGCTCGCCGGGCACGCGAGGTGCGCCCGAACGTTTACGCCGGTACATGAGGACTCTTGGGATCAGAACTGCTGCACGAGATGTCGTATCTGACAGTCCAAACGCTACAATATGGCGTGACTCGCGCGCAAGAGTCCGCCGACTCGCTTCCACATGTTCCGTGGTGAAAATCCCGCAAAATCGGCACCGCAAGACTACGGATTCAGCGTTTCCCGGGGCTTTCCGGGCGGCATTGACACCCGTCTCACCAGGCATAAGATAGTCGCACGTGCCGCCCTTAAAAGGCGGCACGTTTCGTTTTCCGGGCCGGTCAATGGTGCGTTGCGCAACGCATTCAGGCCGTCCGCAACATCCAAGTGATCGTCATGACCAACAGCGCCGCGCCGCATTTGCTTCCCGTTTTCGCCAGGGCCGACCTCGGTTTCGAGCGCGGCGAAGGCTGCTGGCTGATCGCGACCAATGGCGAGCGCTATCTCGATTTCACCTCGGGCGTCGCGGTGAACGCGCTCGGCCACGCCCATCCCGCGCTCGTCAAGGCGTTGCAAGAGCAAGCGACGAAGCTGTGGCATATGTCGAACCTGTTCCAGAGCCCGGACGGCGAGAAGCTCGCCGCGCGCCTGTGCAGCGAGAGCTTTGCGGACTTCGTTTTCTTCTGCAATTCCGGCGCCGAAGCGCTGGAGGGCGTGATCAAGCTGGTCCGCCATCATCATTTCTCCAAGGGGCATCCCGAGCGCTACCGCATCATCACCTTCGAAGGCGCCTTCCACGGCCGCACGCTGGCAACGCTGGCTGCGACGGGGGCTGCAAAATATCTCGAAGGTTTTGGTCCGCCGATGGACGGTTTCGACCAGGTGCCGCATGGCGACATCGAGGCCGTGAAGAAGGCGATCGGCCCGCAGACCGCCGGCATCCTGATCGAGCCGATCCAGGGCGAGGGCGGCGTGCGTTCGTCGCCGCCCGCCTTCCTCAAGGCGTTGCGCCAGCTCTGCGACGACAAGGGCCTGCTGCTCGCGTTCGACGAGGTGCAGACCGGCATGGGCCGTACCGGCGATCTCTTCGCTCACCGGCGCACCGGCGTGACGCCTGACGTGATGTCGCTGGCCAAAGCGCTCGGCGGCGGCTTCCCGATCGGCGCGATCCTCGCGACCGCGGAGGCGGCGGCCGGCATGGGCCCTGGCTCGCACGGCTCGACCTTCGGCGGCAATCCGCTCGCGATCTCGGCTGCGAACGCCGTTCTCGACGTCATGCTCAAGCCCGGCTTCTTCGATCACGTGCAGAAGATGTCGCTGCTGCTCAAGCAGAAGCTCGCCTCCGTGATCGATCGTCATCCCGATGTCGTCAGCGAAGTGCGCGGCGAGGGCCTCCTGATCGGCATCAAGGCCGTGGTGCCCTCCGCCGATCTCGTCGCGGCGCTGCGCAACGAAAAATTGCTCACCGTCGGCGCCGGCGACAATGTCGTGCGTTTCCTGCCGCCTCTCGTCGTCACCGAAGCCGAGATCGAGGATGGCGTCGCGCGGCTCGAGCGCGCCTGCACGGCGCTTGCCGGCAACAAGCGGGCGGCAAGCTGATGACCAGTTCACCCAAGCATTTCCTCGACATCAACGAGCTGCCGCTGACGGAGCTCAAGCGGATGCTCGCCGCATCCTCCGCGATGAAGGCGAAGCAGAAGGCCCACCAGCCGGTGAAGCCGCTCGAAGGCAAGACGCTGGCGATGATCTTCGAGCGTCCCTCGACCCGCACCCGCGTGTCGTTCGACGTCGCCATGCGCCAGCTCGGCGGCGAGCCCATCATGCTCACCGGCGCCGAGATGCAACTCGGCCGCGGCGAGACCATCGCCGACACCGCGCGCGTGCTGTCGCGCTATGTCGACGCCATCATGATCCGCATCCTCAACCACGAGGCGCTGCTGGAGCTTGCGCAACACGCGACCGTGCCCGTCATCAACGGCCTGACGCGGCGTTCGCATCCCTGCCAGGTGATGGCCGACCTCATGACCTATGAGGAGCATCGCGGCCCGATCGAGGGCCGGACGGTGGCCTGGACCGGCGACGACAACAACGTGCTGGCCTCCTGGGCCCACGCCGCCGAGCGCTTCAAGTTCAAGCTCAATGTCGCAACGCCCCCGGAGCTCGCGCCGAAGAAGGTGATGCGCGACTGGATCAAGGCGACGAACGCGCCGATCGTGCTCGGCACCGATCCCGAGGCCGCCGTGAAGGGCGCCGACTGCGTCGTCACCGACACCTGGGTGTCGATGGGCGACAAGGAAGGCGAGCACCGTCACAACGTGCTCAAGCCCTACCAGGTCAATGCCAAGCTGATGTCGCTGGCCAAGCCCGACGCGCTGTTCATGCACTGCCTGCCGGCCCATCGCGGCGAGGAGGTCACGGACGAAGTGATCGACGGCCCGCAATCGGTCGTGTTCGACGAGGCAGAAAATCGTCTGCATGCGCAGAAGGGCATTCTGGCCTGGTGCTTCGACGCGGTGAAGTAATCTCACCTGTAGCCAGGATGGAGCCAACGGGTCGGCGCGAAGCGCCGCCCGATGACAGGCTCCGCGAAATCCGGGTTTGCGTCAGCAGACGGAGTGGGCCCGGATTACGCTGCGCTCCATCCGGGCTACGCGGGCTATGACGCAATCCCGTGGCCATGAGGTCCCGTGTCAACGCTTCGCGCGCCCCGGGACGACATCGAATTTGCGTTATCGTGTGCGATCATAACTGCATCCGGAACACACCGCCTCGCGACCCTTCCATTTCACCACCTCCGACCCCAGATAAAGCGCCATGGTTTTCCAATCCCCTGACATGAAAACCGGGCCTGAAGGCCCGGTTCGCGCGCCATCAGCGGTTCCGATCGATGACGCCGTGCTGCCCTACGAGGTCGACGCGCTTGACGTGCGCGGTCGCCTGGTGCGGCTTGGGCCCGCGCTCGACGAGATCCTGACCAAGCACGATTATCCGGCGCCGGTCGGCAAGCTGCTCGGCGAGGCCATCGTGCTGACGACGCTGCTCGGCTCGGCGCTGAAATTCGAGGGCCGCTTCATCCTCCAGGCCCAGACCGACGGTCCGGTGTCGTTCCTGGTGGTGGACTACCAGGCGCCGGATCGCCTGCGCGCCTATGCGCGCTTCGATGCCGCGCGGCTCGGTGACGCCAAGGATTCCGGGACGCTGCTCGGCCGCGGTCATCTCGCCATGACCATCGACCAGGGCCCCGACATGAGCCGCTACCAGGGCCTGGTCGCGCTCGACGGCGGTGGTTTGGAAGACGCCGCTCACGAATATTTCCTGCGCTCCGAGCAGATCCCGACCAAGGTGCGCCTTGCTGTCGGCGAGGAGTGGCGCAGTAGCGACGGCGGTAAGCACCGCTGGCGCGCCGGCGGCATGCTGATGCAGTTTCTGCCGAAAGCGCCCGAGCGCGCGCGGCAGGCGGATTTGCATCCCGGCGATGCTCCCGAAGGCGCCGTGGTGCACAGCGTTGCCGAGGACGACGCCTGGGTCGAGGCACGCTCGCTGATAGAGACCGTCGAGGATGTCGAGCTGATCGATCCGGAGCTGTCCGGCGAGCGGCTGCTCTATCGCCTCTTCCACGAGCGCGGCGTGCGCGTGTTCAAGCCCTTGTCTCTCAAGGCGCAATGCTCCTGCTCGCGCGATGCGGTCGCGTCCATGCTGAAGAGCTTTTCGCCCGACGATCGCGCAGCGATGGTCAAGGACGACAAGGTCGTCGTGACCTGCGAGTTCTGCAGCTCGGTGTATCAGTTCACGCCGGATGAGGCGGGCGTCGAGGACGCGTAAGCGTACTGCCGGCCAAGTGCCCGGTGCCGTAGGGTGGGCAAAGGCGCAGAGCGCCGTGCCCACCACGCCTCCGCAATCGCGATATTGTGGGCACGCTTCGCTTTGCCCGCCCTACGGCACCGAGGCGCGCCTGCGCTAGTTCAACACCCGCTTGCTGTCCGGGCTGTCCAGCGAGAATGTCGGCACCTCGATCTCGAAACGCTCGCCGCTTTCGCTGACCATCTGGTAGCGGCCCGTCATGAAGCCGGAGGCGGTCGAGAGCGGGACGCCTGAGGTGTATTCGAAGCGCTCGCCGGGGGCGAGGATCGGCTGCTCGCCGACGACGCCCTCGCCCTTCACCTCCTGCTGGCGGCCGGAGGCGTCGGTGATGATCCAGTGCCGCGTCTTGAGCTGCACGGTCTCCTCGCCGGAATTGGTGATGACGATGGTGTAGGACCAGAAAAAGCGCGAGCGGTCGGCCGACGACTGCTCCGGAACAAAGTTCGGCTCGACGGTCACTTCGATCTGGCGGGTCACGGCGCGGTACATGACCGCCATCATAACGAAATCCGGCTCCGGAACCAAACGCCCGAGGCGGTTTTCACGACATCGTCCCGCCAGAATTCGCGAGGAAGTAGACCCCCAAATGTGATCCGGCGCGCTTTGCGAGACAGTGGCCGGACCTGTAAACTCCTTCATGCGTCGCGACTTGCGCAAGGGTTTCTAGGCCCCGATGACCATTGCCGACCAAGTGACGGGATCGATCGCGGGAACCGCGAAACCGCGCGCGGCCGCGCCGGCCATCTCGCTGCCCGCCATCGGCGAGCGCGAGCTCCGGCTCGACCTGTTCCGCGGCCTTGCGCTGTGGCTGATCTTCATCGACCATCTGCCGCCGAGCCTTCTCACCTGGTTCACGATCCGCAATTACGGCTTCAGCGACGCCACCGAGATATTCATCTTCATCTCCGGCTACACGGCTGCCTTCGTCTACGGCCGGGCGATGCTGGAGAGCGGCGTCGTCATCGCCACCGCGCGCATCCTGCGGCGCGTCTGGCAGATCTACGTCGCCCACGTCTTCCTGTTCACGATCTTCCTCGCCGAGATCTCCTATGTGGCGACCAGCTTCGAGAACCCGCTCTACACCGAAGAGATGGGGATCATGGATTTCCTCAAGCAGCCCGACATCACCATCGTGCAGGCGCTGCTGCTGCGCTTCCGTCCCGTCAACATGGACGTGCTGCCGCTGTACATCGTGCTGATGCTGGCGTTGCCGCTGATCCTGTGGTCGATGAAGTGGAAGCCCGACGTCACGCTCGCGCTCTCGGCCGTGCTCTATGCGGTGACCTGGGAATTCGATCTCTACTTCTCCGCCTATCCGAACGGCTTCTGGGCGTTCAATCCGCTCGCCTGGCAATTGCTGTTCGTGTTCGGTGCATGGTGCGCGCTCGGAGGTGCGCGGCGCATGTCGCGTATCCTGGCCTCACCGGTGACGATGTGGATCGCGGTCGCCTATATCGTCGCGGCGTTCTACGTGACGCTGACCTGGTATGTGCCGCAGCTGTCGCATCTGATGCCGAAGCGGCTCGAGCAGTGGATGTACCCGATCGACAAGACCGATCTCGATGTGCTCCGCTTCACCCATTTCCTGGCGCTGGCCGCGCTCACGGTGCGCTTCCTGCCGCGGGAGTGGCCGGGCCTGAAATCGCCCTGGCTGCGCCCGCTGATCCTGTGCGGCCAGCACTCCCTCGAGATCTTCTGCCTCGGCGTCTTCCTCGCCTTTGCCGGCCATTTCATCCTGGCCGAAGTCTCCGGCGGCGCCGTCATGCATGCGCTGATTAGTCTCTGCGGAATCCTGATCATGTGGGGCGTGGCCTCGGTGATTTCGTGGTACAAGCGCGTGGCTGACAAGAGCGGTGCGAAAACCAAAAACGCCGTCGGCAACGCCGATCTGGCGGGAGGGGGCTGATGAAGGCGAAGGTTCTCCTGAGCCTGATCCTGCTATGCGGTAGCCTCGCCGCGCCCCAGGCGCGCGCGGGCGACGATGCTGCGCCTGCTGCCGCTCCTGCCGCGCCCGCAGCCTGCGAATTGCCGTCCTATCTGCTCACCAGCGAGAGCCAGCTTCCCAGGGTCGCCGAGGCCGTCAAATCCGGCAAACCCCTTGAAATCCTGGTCATCGGCAGCCGTTCGACCACGATTCCGGCCTCCGAGGATGCCTCCTATCCGGCGCGTATGCAGGCCATTTTGAAGGACAAGCTGCCGCCGTCGGAGGTCGTGCACGTCTCCGTAGAAATACAGAGCAAGAGGACAGCCGAGGAGGCGGCCGGAACCTTCGTTAAGCTGATGGAAGCAAAAAGGCCTACTTTGGTCATCTGGCAGACCGGGACCGTGGATGCTATCCGAGCCATTGATCCCGACGATTTCCGCGGCGCTGTGACCTCAGGGGTTGCCGCGCTGCAAAATGCAGGGGCTGACGTCGTCTTGATGAATTTACAGTACAGCCCGCGAACCGAAACCATGATCTCGGTGCCGCCATATCTCGATAACATGCGGGTGGTGGCACAGGAGCATGATGTCCCGCTGTTCGATCGTTTCGCGATCATGCGGCAGTGGAATGATCAGGGTCAGTTCGACCTGTTCAGTCCGTCCCGTGGGCCCGAGCTGGCGAAACAGGTCCATGATTGCCTGGGCCGGGCGTTGGCACAGTTCGTGGTCGACGCTGCCCATTTAGGGCCGGCCCAGCAGCAGAATTGAGGACTAGCGTTAATGAGTACCTTCCGCCCTTTTTGCCTGACGGCATCGCTGGCTGCGCCCGCAGCGGCAGCGCTGCTGTTGCTGATCCCGGCCTCGCAGTCGCGCGCGCAGGCGCAAGCCGCGCAGGCGACGCCCGCGCCCGCACAATCGGCTAATTCCGCTCCCGCATCGCCTGCCCAGACCACGGTCGCCGTGACGTCACACGAGCAGCGTGGCATCACCTCGCGCGCCATCGACAAGGTGAAGCAGGTCGCGAAATCCGCCGGCGACATCTTCAGCCGCGTGCCCTGTCTGCCGCCCAAGGGCGCTTCGAAGGCGATGGGCTCGCTGCCGCATGTCGCAAGCAAGCTCGTTGCCGGCCAGCCCGTCCTCATCGTCGCGTTCGGCTCGTCGTCGACCGCGGGATTTGGCGCGAGCTCGCCGGAGTTCAATTATCCGAACCGTCTCGCCGCGCAGCTGCGCCGGCAATATCCGACCGCCGACATCACCGTCGTCAATGCCGGCGTCGGCGGCGAGGACGCGCCCGAGATGATGAAGCGCCTCCAGAAGGAGGTGATCGACGTGCATCCGGATCTGGTGATCTGGCAGGTCGGCACCAACGCCGTGCTGCGCAATCTCGATCCCGGCGACACCGCCAAGATGGTCGAGGACGGCATCAGCCGCATCCAGGCCGCCGGCGGCGCCGACATCGTGCTGGTCGATCCGCAATATTCGCCGGCCGTGAACCAGCGCGCCGAGAGCGCCGGCAAGATGGTGAAGCTGCTCGGCAAGGTCGCCGAGCTCCGTCACGTCGGCATCTTCCCGCGCTTCGAGGTGATGCGCGACTGGCACGAGAAGCAGTCGATCCCCGTCGAGAGCTTCGTGATCTCCGACGGCCTGCACATGAACGATTGGGGCTATGCCTGCTTCGCCCAGCTGCTCGGCGACGACATCATCCGCTCGGTCGGCCAGATCAAGATCGGCGTGAACGTGCCCGCGGACGTGCGGACGTATCGGCCGATGTAACTCCGCTGCCGTAGGGTGGGCAAAGGCGTGAAGCGCCGTGCCCACCATCCATCGGCATCGAGATTGTGAATGGTGGGCACGCTTCGCTTTGCCCACCCTACGAGACCGAGCCCTTGACTCGCCGGTCACGCCTTCTCCAGCGCCGCCGTCAGATCCTCGATCAGATCATCCGCATGCTCGAGCCCGGCCGAGAAGCGGATGAATCCCTCGCTGATGCCGAGCGCGGCGCGGTCTTCCGGCTTCAGGCGCTGATGCGTCGTGGTCGCCGGATGCGTGACGAGGCTCTTGGCATCGCCGAGATTGTTCGAGATCTTCGCAAGCTTCAGCTCGTTGAGCACGCGGAACGCCGCGGCCTTGCCGCCCTTGACCTCGAAGCCGACCAGCGTCGAGCCGCCGCGCATCTGCTTTTTCACCAGCGCCGGCTGCGGATGATCGGCGCGGCCGGGATAGACCAGCCGCGAGATCTTCGGATGGCTCGCCAGCACCTCGGCGATCCGCGCCGCCGTGTCGGTCTGCGCGCGCACGCGCACGCCCAGCGTCTCCAGGCCCTTGAGCAGGACCCACGCGTTGAACGGTGAGATCGACGGGCCGGTCTGGCGCATGAAATTGTGGATGTGCTCGGCGATGAAGGCTTCCGACGACAGGATGATGCCGCCGAGACAACGGCCCTGGCCGTCGATGTGCTTGGTCGCGGAATAGACGACGACGTCGGCACCGAGCGCCAGCGGGCTCTGCCAGATCGGCGTCGCGAACACGTTGTCGACGACGAGCCGCGCGCCGCCCTTGTGCGCGATCTCGGCAATACCGGGAATGTCGAGCACATCTAACGTCGGGTTGGTCGGGCTCTCCAGGAAGAACGTCTTGGTGTTCGGCTTCACCGCGCGTTGCCATTCATCGAGATTGGCTCCGTCGACCAGCGTGGTCTCGATGCCATAGCGCGGCAGCAGATCCTGAATGACGTAAAGACACGAGCCGAACAGCGCGCGGGAAGCGACCACGTGATCGCCGGCCTTCAGCGGCGCCAGGATCGCGGTGGTCACCGCGGCCATGCCGGTGGCCGCCGAGCGGGCGGCTTCGGCGCCCTCGAGCTCGATCATGCGGCGCTCGAACATCGCGATGGTCGGGTTGGAGTAGCGCGAATAGATGAAGCCGGGGTCCTCGCCCTTGAACCGCGCCTCGCACTCCTCGGCGCTGTTGTAGACGTAGCCTTGCGTCAAAAACAGCGCCTCCGACGTCTCGCCATATTGCGAGCGCAGGGTGCCGGAATGGACCAGGCGGGTTTCGGGGCGGTAGGTGGCAGGCGACTTCGACATAGGACCCTCCGACATGACCGTCTCGTTGAAAACGGCCACAAAAAAACCGGCCTGGATATCTCCACGGGCCGGGATCACAGAGGTCCCCGGCCTGTTTAGCGACTTATTTAACGTGGCTGCAAGCCGGCCGGCTCAAATCACCACGGGATAAGTGATGCTCATATTCCGCAATGCCCTTTCCGTCAAGGCGTCCATCGGATAGCCGTAAAAGGCTAGTATTTCCGGCATGTCCGGATGCGTTTGCCCCTTGATGAGGACCCCCGGTTGAGCTTTACGGTTGCCGCCGACGCCAATGGTATCCTGCCCGACCGCATGATCGCGGCGATGGCGGAAGCGGGCCTCATCCTGCCCGCATACGATTTCGTCGAGAGCCAGATCCAGCCGGCGAGCCTCGATCTGCGCCTCGGCGACATCGCCTATCGCGTCCGTGCCAGCTTCCTGCCGGGACCCGGCGCCACCGTCGCCGAGCGCATCGACGAATTGAAGCTGCATGAGTTCAGCCTCGCCGACGGTGCGGTGCTGGAGACCAACTGCGTCTACATCGTGCCGCTGCTGGAGAGCCTGGCGCTGCCGCCGGAGATCGTTGCGGCCGCGAACCCCAAGAGCTCGACCGGCCGGCTCGACGTCTTCACCCGCGTCATCGCCGACGGCACCCGCCGCTTCGACATGATCGGCGCTGGCTATCACGGCCCGCTCTATGCCGAGATCAGCCCGAAGACGTTTCCGGTGCTTGTGCGCGAAGGCTCGCGCCTGTCGCAGGTGCGCTTCCGCACCGGTGACGCCATCCTCAATGCCGACGAGCTCGACGGCCTGCATGCCACTGAGCGCCTCGTCGACATCGACGATGCCGATCTCTCCGGCGGCGTCGCCGTCTCGGTCGATCTCTCCGGCGAGAAGGCCAATGGCTTCGTCGGCTACCGTGCCAAGCGCCACACCGGCGTCGTCGACGTCGATCGCCGCGCCGGCTACGCGGTGGAAGATTTCTGGGAGCCGATCTCGGCGCGTCCCGACGGCAGCCTGATCCTCGATCCCGGCGAGTTCTACATCCTCGCCTCCAAGGAGGCGGTGCAGGTGCCGCCCGATTACGCCGCGGAGATGGTGCCGTTCGATCCCTTGGTCGGCGAATTCCGCGTGCACTATGCCGGCTTCTTCGATCCCGGCTTCGGCTATGCCGGCGCCGGCGGCCAAGGCGCCCGCGCCGTGCTGGAGGTGCGCTCGCGCGAGGTGCCGTTCATCCTCGAGCACGGCCAGATCGTCGGCCGCCTCGTCTATGAGAAGATGCTGGCCCGCCCCGACGCGATGTACGGCCAGCGCATCGGTTCCAACTACCAGGCGCAGGGCCTCAAACTATCGAAGCATTTTCGGGTGTAGCTACACACTCTACTCTCATGCCCCGGCTTGACCGGGGCATCCAGTACGCCGCAGCCTCGCGATTTGATCACTGCTGTCTCGGAATACCGGATCGCCCGATCAAGTCGGGCGATCACAGCGAACGTGTGGCAGGATGCGCAACGAAATCCGGCATCATGCGAGGTGGCGCCATGACCGATCAATCCCAACTCGACGCAAACATCCTCAACGACGTCGCGGACGCGCTGATCTATTCGGATCGCTCCGGCACGATCACGCGCTGGAATCGCGCATCGGCCGCGCTGTTCGGTTTCTCCGCCGACGAAGCGCTCGGCCAGAACCTCGACTTCATCATTCCCGAACATCTGCGCGCCGCGCACTGGAAGGGTTTTGAGGCTGCGCTCGCGAGCGGGACGATGAAGCTTGCGGGCAAGCCGACGCTGACCCGCGCGCTGCACAAGAGCGGGCGCAAGCTCTACATCGAGATGACCTTCGCGCTGGTGCGGGATTCCGGCGGCGCGGTGCAGGGATCGGTGGCGATGGCACGCGACGTCACCGAGCGCGTCGAGCGCGAGCGTGCCGCGAAAGCCGTACAAAATTCGTGATGCGGAATTGACGGGCTGTCGTGCAGAGGGCCTTGCATCCACGTGAACTTGTCTGTCACCGGAGGCAGTGACACACTCGATCGCAACAACGATCGGGAGCGAACATGACTGCCGCATCAGATGCCGCGCAGGAAGCCCAATGGAAGCGCTGGCGCGCGGTCGCCGATCTCTACCACGCTTACTTCACCGGCCTCATCCTTACCGTCGTCACGCGACGCGGCACGGCGGATGCGGCGGAGTTTGTCTTCCGCGTGTTCCGCCGCCAGCAGCAGGAGCGCTTCCTGCCGGGGCTCAAGAAACTCGGGATCGATCATCTGCCGCCGGCGGTGGCTGCCGCGCAATATCACTACCTCTCCAACTGGATTGGCGGCGTGCATGTCGAATACATGTATGAGAGCGACATCAAGGCCTGGATCCGCTATCCACCGCCGCGCTGGATCTGGAAGGGCACCGCGATCTGCGGCGTGCCGGGCGAGGTGAGCCGCGCGATGCTGCGCGGCTGGCACGCCAACAACGGCGTCGCGCTCGGCGATATCAGGCTCGGCTTCGTCTGCACCAAGCAGAGCGTCGACGGCCAGGACGGGCTCGAAGGCTACTATCATCAATATGACCATCCGCTCGAACTCGACCAGCGCCTCGTCTTTGCGCGGCATCTGGAGGCGCCGCTGTTCGATGCCAGGACCGCGCCGGCTCTGCCGGTTGCGAGCTGGCCAAAGCCGCGGCTTGAAAAAGCCTATCGCAACTACGCCATGGAATATGTGCGCACCGCCGCTCCCGTGATGGTGCAGTTGTTTGGGCCGGAGGATGCCGGCTATCTCCTGCGTCTCACGGGCAAGCTGATCGGCATGCAGTATTTCGACGAGGTCGCGGCGGCGCTGTCGATGAGCCGCGGTGGCGCGGGCGAGTTCGCAGCGTTCCTCAATGCATTGTTCGCCGCGCAGGATGACGTTGCCGACACCACGCAGTCCGAAGGCAGCTTCGAAATCGGCCAGCGGAGCTGGAAGCTGATGGACGATGTCGCCGACTATCATCGCGCCTGCGCCAAGGTGCTCGAGGGTTTGTTCGAGGGCCTCGCCGCGGGATGCGGCCGGCACATCGGCGTGCAGATGCGCGCCGCCGCGGGCGGGCGTCCGCCGCTGGTCTGGACGATCGACTAGCCGCGCTGGCGCCGCGCAATTCGCCTCTCCCCGCGTGCGGGGAGAGGCCGACGCGCGTAGCGCGGCGGGTGAGGGGGACTCTCCGCGAGTCTAGCTGTCACCTTCCTTGCGGATAGGGCCCCTCCCCCGACCCTCTCCCCGTAAGAACGGGGAGACGGAGAGGAGCCGCAATTCCACGGGCTGGAATGCGCTGCCGCAGGGCACGCCTGCACCCGGCGCAGGAGGAATCGGCAATTGCCGTGCTAACAACCGCCGCAGCGCCTTCCGCGCGAAGACATTGATTGGCACACCTGTTCATTGCCGCGCCGCAAATGGCGCCTGCGCCCGGGAGAGGACATGTCCGACATCGCCGAAATCCCGGTCGATGAGCAAGAGCGCCCGCTGCCACCGCCTCCGCCGCCCGTGAAGAGCGCGCTGACCGACGGGCCGATCCTGCGCACGCTGCTCTCGCTCGCCTGGCCCAACGTGATCGCGCTGTCGGCCGGCACCTGTACGGTGATCGCGGAGACCTCCTATATCGGCCGGCTCGGCGTCGAGGCGCTGGCGGCGATGGCGCTGGTGTTTCCGACAGTGATCCTGACCATGACGATGTCCGGCGGCGCCATGGGCGGCGCGGTGGCTTCCGCCATCGCACGCGCGCTCGGCGCCGGCGACCGTGAGCGCGCGGGCACGCTCGCCGTGCATGCGATGCTGATCGGCATCAGCTTCGGCCTCGTCTTCATGCTGGGCATGCTGATCTTCGGGCCCAGGGTGCTCGAGATGCTCGGCGGTCGTGGCGATGTGCTGACGCATGCCATCGCCTACACGCAGGTGTTTTTCGGCGGCGCCGTGCTGCCCTGGCTGCTCAACACCATGGCCGGCGTGCTGCGTGGCACCGGCAATATGAAGCTGCCGTCGTTCCTCATCCTCAACTCCGCGGTCTGGCAGATCGTGCTCGGCGGCACGCTCGGCCTCGGACTCGGCCCGGTGCCGCAGCTCGGCATGCGCGGCGTCGCCGCCGGTGCGCTGATCGCCTACACCATGAACATCTGCATCATGAGCTGGTACCTGTTCTCCGGCCGCGCGCGGATCGCACCGAAGCTGCGCGGGCTTCGCATCCAATGGGCGATGTTTTTCGACATCCTGAAGGTCGGCGCCATCGCCTGCTTCTCGCCGCTGCAATCGGTGCTGACGATCTCGATCTTCACTCACATGCTGGCGAAGTTCGGCACCGCGATCCTCGCCGGCTACGGCATCGGCGCACGTCTGGAATTTTTGCTGACCTCGATCGCGTTCTCGTTCGGCATCGCCTGCGTGCCGATGGTCGGCATGGCGATCGGCGCGGGCCGCATCGCGCGGGCGAGGCGCATCGCCTGGATCGCCAGTGCCGCCGCCTTCGTGGCCGTCGGTACGCCGGCATGCCTGGTTGCGATCTTTCCCGATCTCTGGGTCAACATCTTCACCGACAGCGCGGCGGTGCGCGCGGCGAGCCATCAATATCTCTCGACGGTCGGGCCGTTCTACGCGTTCTTCGGCCTTGCAACGACGATGTATTTCTCCTCGCAAGGCGCGGCGAAGGTGATCGGCCCGGTGCTGGCGCAGACCGCGCGGCTGATCTACATCTCGGCCGCCGGCTGGTGGCTGTCGACGCATGAGGCGACCGCGCAGAGCTTCTTCTGGCTGGCCGCGAGCTCGATGGTCGTGCTCGGCGTGCTCTCCTGCTCCAGCGTCGTGCTGACGCGCTGGGGACCGCGCGACAGCAAGCCGGCGATCAGGCCGGCGCTGTCGGGCGCGGTGGATTAGCGATGCCTGTGGCGGCGATGGCCGCCACCGCCGGCATTGGCGAGCCGCATCAGTTGCGGGATCATCGCCATCATGTCGCCGCCGCCGGCGCCGCCGAGCATGCCCATGATATCGCCGCCACCCATGCCGCCGAAGCCGGCCGGCATGGTGCCGCCGCCCATCGGCATGTTGCCGCCGTAATGGGGCGCGCCGAACCCACCGCCGAGATTGCCGCCGCCGAGACCGCCAAAACCACCACCAAACCCGCCGCCATTCTCCATCATGCGGCTCATCATCGGGCCCATGGTCTGCATGAGCATGGCGAAGCGGCGCTTGCCCATCTTCGCCTTCATCATCTCCAGCATCGGCGCCATCTGGGTCATCATGTCCTCGCCGCCGGCGCCGCCGCCGCCGAGGAACTGCGCCTTTGCCGGCGCGCTCGAAATTGAAAACAGCAGCAGCACGGTGGCCGCCTGGCAGATCACCTTGTCCGCACCTCTCATGGCCTGCTCCTCGCGTGCGCGGCGCCGCCGGGAGAGCGGAGCCAACCGGACGCACGCGGCCATGGTTACGGCCGCCGAAGAGAGGGCTCTGTGCCTGAAGTCACAGAGCGCGTTCAGGCCGCGGGCGGAAACGCCTTGTGCATCGCCACGACCGCTTCCTTCGTTTGCCCTTGCACGTAGGGCGCAAGCTCGTTCGGCAGCATGTCGATGATCCAGACCAGGCGGCAGCTCTTGTCGCCTTCGGCGATCACCTGCACCGAGGCGCTGTAATGCTTCAACCGTTCGCTGTTGATCGCATACACCAGCCGCTGCCGCGCATCGTCGCAATCGACCAGCACCTCGCGCGCGACGGAGCCGTTGGCGAAGGTGACGATGCGCGCATCGCCGTCGAGCGTGCAGGCGGTGACGAAGCCCGGCGCCAGCCGCTGAGGCAGCGCGCCGAAATCGCGCACCGCGTCCCAGACGTCGCTCGCGGAGGCGGAGAGGGGGATGTCGTTGTGGATGGAGGCCATGGTCTCTCTCTTGAGATGGGGTTCGTAGGGTGGGCAAAGGCGCGAAGCGCAATGCCCACCATTGATGGTAGGTGGGCACGCTTTCGCTTTGCCCACCCTACGAAAGCGCGTGCGCGGCTAGCGCTCACACACAAACCGCCTCGACATTGTTGCCATCAGGATCGATCAAGAACGCCGCATAATATGTCGGGCTGTAATCCCTGCGCGGCCCGGCGCCGCCATTGTCGCGGCCGCCGCTCTTCAGCCCCTCGCTATGAAACGCCTTGACCGCGTCGTGATCCTTGGCGCGAAACGCGATATGCGCGCCGTCGGCCTTCCGTCCCTTGTTCAGGTGCAGCCACAGCGCGGGCTCGCCTTTCGGCCCGAAGCCGGCATAGCCGTCGCCGCTGGAGCACAGGACATAGCCGAGCGGCGCCAGCACCGCGCTGTAGAAGCGCGTAGCGGCGTCGAGGTCGGCAACGCGCAATCCGATGTGGTCATACATAGTCGTCTCCATTTGCAAAGCGCGCCGCAACTGGCGCGCGCCGGAGACGAAATTAGTCAGTTGAGGGCAAGCTGCTCTTGGAGAATCTTGCGCATCCCCTTCGAGGCCTGCCGGAACTTGGTCGGCGATACGCCGGCGGCGCGATGAAACGTGCGGACGAAGTTGGAGAGGTCGCCGAAGCCGACGTCATAGGCGATGTCGGTGACGGCGATGTCGTCCTCAGTAAGGCGGCGCGCCGCATGCCGCAGCCGCGAGCGCACCAGATATTGATGCGGGGTGACGCCGAGCACGGCGGAGAACAACCGCAGGAAATGGAACGGGCTGAGGCCCGCCTGCTTCGCGGCCTGTTCGAGGTCGACCTCGGTATGCGAATTGTCGTCGATCCACAGCGCGGCCTCGACAGCGCGGCGGCGGTCACGCACGGTCGGCGTCGCCGGCTTGCGCGCCTTGCCCGAGACGATTTCGACAAAGCGGCCAGCGAGGATCTGCCCGACCTCGTCGAGGCCCAGGTCGCTGTTGCCATCTGCTGCCGTTTGGGCGAGCTCGCCCAGCACCATCAGCTCGGGCAGCGGCGGCGTCGCGCCGACCTGCCAGACCTCGCGCCGCCCGCCGAGGGCATCGACCAGGTCCTCGCTGAAGGAGAAGCCGAGGCAGACGTCGCCCGAGACATGCTCATGCGTGCAGGTGTATTCCTCGCCGGGCGCGCCGACCAGCATCGATCCTGCCACCAGCTCGAAGAAGCCGGCACGGCAATGGCAGCCGAAGCTGCCCGAGCGGACATAGCCGATGGAATGGCCGGTGCGGCATTCCGCAAATGGCGTGTCGTCCGGTCCCGCATCGCAGCGAAACTCGGAGACGGTCATCGAGCGTGTCGTCAGCAGGGTGGTTGCTTCCATCCCGGTTATCTAGGCACGATCCGGACAAGTGTGTAGCGGTTGTCCGACAAGATCATGCCCAAAAAAGCTTGGGCGCGATCGAGATCGGGCCTTAGCTCGGCCTCGGCGGAGCAACGGGCAGCAGCACCTCGAATAGCGTCTTGCTGGCAACCGGATGGGCGCCCTCCAGCGACAACAGCCGCCGCTTGGAGATCACCCCGCCGTAAGGCGAGATCCGGTCGGCGTAATTGCCGGCTTCGAGCGCCCGGTGGCACGGCACGATCAGCATGTAGGGATTTTTCGCGATCGCCTGCGCCACCGAATGCGCGGCGCCGGAGGCGCCAAGCGCCTTGGCGATCTCGTGATAGGTGCGCGTCTCCCCGCGCGGGATCGTGCAGGTGTACTCGTAGACCCGCCGGTTGAAGCCGGGCACGCCGCCGGCGTCCAGGCGGACATCGGAGAAATCGGGATCGCCGCCTTGCAACAGGCCCACGATCCCCTCGATCGCCAGCTCGGCGTTCTCGGACGGGCGCTGCTCGCGCGCTTCGGGATGGACCTGGAAAATCCGGCGGCGGGTGTCGATCTCCCGCGCCTCCGGCAATTGCACGGCAACGACGCCGGTGCTGCTCCAGATGATGCTGCAGCGCCCGATCGTCGTGTCGAATATCGCGTAAGAACGCCCCACCATGCACACGCCCCACTCAGTGCACGTCGCTCCCCAGACAAAATTGATCATAACACCGCCACAATCCGGCGCACCCAAAATCTTGCCAAAACGTTACGAACCATGCGGTTGGACGCGCCAAACCGCTTGGCGGCGCGCGCCGTCTCGGCTAATCAGGACAGGCGCAAGACGCGCATGAGCGGGCGTAGTTCAATGGTAGAACGGCAGCTTCCCAAGCTGCATACGAGGGTTCGATTCCCTTCGCCCGCTCCAAGCTTTAGGTCGGCAGGCTCCGCAGAAACTCCACGAGCGCCGCGTTCACCTCCGCCGGCCGCTCCTGCTGCGTCCAGTGTCCGCAGCCTGGCAGCATCCTGATCTCGCGCAGCTGCGGCACCCATCGCTTCATGTTGGCGAGGTGCTCGGCGGCGCCGGGGAAGGCGATGACCATGTCGTGGTCGCCGGCAATGTAGAGCGAGGGCACGACCACCTTCACGCCCTCGAAGGCGCCCATCAGCTCCCAGTTGCGATCGATGTTGCGGTAGTAGTTGAGCGGTCCGCGAAACCCGCTGCGGGCGAATTCGGCGGCGTAATAATCGAGATCAGTGGCGCTGAGCCACGACGGCAGCGGCAGCTGTATCTTCGGCAACATGCCGTCCTTGCGTGAGACCATGCCGACGCCGACGGTCCTGCTCGCGCGCTCGGCATTGGCTCGGATCGCCGCGGCTCCTTCGCCGGAGCCGCCATAGAGCATGGCGCCGAGCGTTGCGCGCGGGTCGCGTTCGAACTCGGCTTCGGCGACCCCCGGCTCCTGGAAGTACAATTGATAAAACTGCGCGTCCGCCGTCTGCGGCATGACGCTGGTCGGTCGCACCTCGCTTCGCGGCCGATAGGGCACGCTGAGGATGGCGGCGGCGCGGAAGCGATCGGGCCGCAGGCGTGCGGTGTGCCAGGCGATCGTCGCGCCCCAATCGTGCCCGACGATGACGGCGTCCTTTGCCCCGAAGGCGTCGAGCACGCCGACGAGATCGCCGACCATATGGAGGATCGTGTACTGGTCGATCGCTTCGGGCCGATCGCTCTTGCCGTAGCCGCGCATGTCGGGCGCAACCGCATGATAGCCGGCCGCCGCCAGCGCCTCGAGCTGGTGGCGCCAGGAGTACCAGCCTTCCGGAAAGCCGTGGCAGAGCAGCACCATGGGCCCCTCGCCCTGCTCGGCGACGTTGAGGCTGATGCCGTTGGCCTTGATCGTCCGCTGCGTCGGCTCGCCCATGTCGTCGCCTCCCGGGTCCATCGTGGTCGGACGCATCCTAGTCGGCCCTACGGGTCCCGCAAAGATTCTAATATATTAGCTCTTCGCTCCCGGCACGCGTACCTCGCCAGCCCTAAGCTTCTCCCGGCCCGATGGGTGCGGTCCTCCTGCCGGGCGATATTTGGATGAAGACCAGGACCTGCAAAGAGATGGACCAGCAGAAACTCGACCGTGCGATCGGTCGTCGCTTGAAGACGTTGAGGACGCAAGGCGGCATGACGTTGAACGAGCTGGCAGCGCGCTCCGGCGTCAGCCGGGCCATGATCGGGCGGGTGGAGCGGGCGCAGAGCAGTGCGACGGCTTCCCTGCTCAACAAGCTCTGCGCCGCGCTCGACGTCACGCTCAGCGACGTCGTCGCGCTCGCGGAGAAGCCGCCGGAGCGCCTGATGCGGCTCGCCGACCAGCCGCATTGGCGCGATCCCGACAGCGGCTACCGGCGGCGTCATGCCTCGCCGCCGGATGCGGCCAGCGGCATCGAGATCATCGTCGTCGACCTGCCGGCCGGCGCGCGCGTCTCCTACAGCCCCTGGGGCCGCAACGCCTTCACCCAGCAGCTGTTGATGCTGGAGGGCGCGGTCTGCGTGCATATCGACGCCAAATCCGTGCGCCTGCGCGACGGCGACTGTCTCGACTTCGACGTGATGCGCGCGGTGACCTTCGAGAATGAAACCAAACAGGATGCGCGCTACGTCATCATCACGCGGCGCGGTACCTCTTACGGGAAAATGTGATGCCGCTGATCGTGCGGGACGCCACGCTGGAGGATGCGACCGATATCCTCGCCATCTACAATTACGCCGCGCTCAACACCACGGCGGTCTGGACCGACGGCCCGGCTGATCTGGCTTCGCGGCGCGCGTGGATTTTCACGCGACAGGAGGCCGGTTATCCCGTGCTGGTCGCGATGAAGGGCAGGGACGTCGTCGGCTTCGCCTCGTTCGGCGATTTCCGCCCGTTTCCCGGCTATCGCCACACCGTGGAGAATTCGGTCTATGTCAGCGAGCGGCACCATCGGCTCGGCGTCGGCCGCAGCCTGATGGCGACGCTGATCGAACGCGCGACCGCGATGAACAAGCACGCGATGATCGCCGGCATCGATGGCGCCAACGCCGCCTCGATCGCCTTGCATGCCTCGCTCGGTTTCGCCGAAGTCGCCCGCATGCCGGAGGTCGGCTGCAAGTTCGGCCGCTGGCTCGATCTCGTCTTCATGCAGAAGCAACTCGCAAGCGGCGTGCGGCCGTGACGATGCAGATCCGCACCGGCGATACCTTCGATCCGCGCGTCATTGCGCTGCTCGATCATCACGTCACGGCGGCCCGGGCGCAGACCGCGCCAGGCAGCGCCCATGCGCTCGATCTGGCCGGCCTTCGCGCGAGCGACGTTGCGTTCTGGACCGGCTGGGACGACGACACGCTGGTCGCCACCGGTGCGCTGAAAACGCTCTCGGCCGACCATGGCGAGGTGAAGTCGATGCACACGTTGCAAACCACGCGGCGTCGCGGCTTTGGCGGAAAGATGCTCCGCCACATCATCGCGGAAGCCCGAGCGCGCGGCTTGAAGCGGCTCAGCCTCGAGACCGGCTCGTGGGACTATTTCAAGCCCGCGCACGCGCTCTACCAGGCGCACGGCTTTGTGCTTTGCGGCCCGTTCGAGGGCTATGTCGAAGATCCCAACAGCCTGTTCCTGACGCTGGATCTGACCGGCGGCTAGCACGGCCCGGGCGCAACCGGGGCACGAAAATAACCTCTTGCCCCTCAAAATGAGTTGCGTACCTCAAAACACCTCTGCTAGCCTTCAGCCATGGCAGAGACGCTCACCACCGCCGCGCTGACGCTGAAGGACATCGCCCGTCAGGCGGGCGTGAGCCTGGCAACGGTGGATCGCGTGCTGCACAACCGGCCCGGCGTGCGGCCGGACACGGTCCGGCGCGTCAGGGAGGCGATCGAGCGCAATTCTTTCCAGCCGCATGTGGCGGCCGCCGAGCTCGCCCGCGGCCGCTCCCGCCGCTTCGCCTTCGTGATGCCGTCGGGGCCGAACCCGTTCATGCAGCAGATCGAGGCCTATCTCGGCGAGATGTCGGCCTGGCTCTCGGCCCGTCGCCTGAGTGTCGAGATGGTCGCGACCGATGTGTTCGATCCGTCCGTGCTCGCGATCTCGCTGGAGGCGCTGTCGGGCGACTACGACGGCGTTGCCGTCGTCGCGCTGGATCATCCCGGCGTCCGCGCCGCGATCAACGACCTCGTCGAGGCCGGCACCAAGGTCGTCACCCTCGTCTCGGACGTGCCGTCCTCGCGCCGGCATCATTATGTCGGCATCGACAATATCGCGGCGGGCCGCACCGCCGGCGCGCTGGTCGGGCGGCTGGCCGGCGGGCGCGCGGGCAAGGTTGCCGTCGTCGCGGGATCGCAGGGCCTGCGCGACCATGCCGAGCGCATCTTCGGTTTCAACCAGGTGATGGCCTCGGAATTCCCTGACCTCAGCGTGCTGCCGGTGTTGGAAGGGCGCGATGAGGACGGACGCTCGGAACAGCTGCTGGCGCGGCTGTTGGACAAGCATGCTGACGTTGTCGGCCTTTATAACGTCGGCGCCGGCACACAGGGCGTCGCAAAAGCATTGAGCGAGGCCGGCCGCGACAAGGTCGTGTTTGTCGGGCACGACGTCACTGCGCTGACGCGCCGGCTGCTGCTCCAGGGCGTGATGGATGCCGCGATCTCGCAGAACCCGGGACATGAGGCGCGCGCCGCGGTGCGCGTGCTGCTGGCGCTCGCGCGCGGCGAGCCGATCCTGCGCGAACAGGAGAAGATCAGGATCGACATCGTGATGCGGGACAATCTGCCCTAGCGGCAGCGGACTTTGAACGGCACGTTGCGGACAAGGCGACTTCAAGCTCGCACACCGCCGACAGGTAAAAGGGAGGATGACGTGTATCTCGGACTGGACATCGGCACATCCGGTGTGAAAGCGGTGCTCGTGAACGCAGCTGGCGCGGTCGTCGCGACGGCGGCGCGCGAGCTTGCGCTGTCGCATCCGGCGCCGCTGTGGTCCGAGCAGGATCCCGACGCCTGGGTCGAGGGCGCGATCGGCGCGGTTGACGATCTCGCGAGGCAGCATCCGCGCGAGGTCGCACGGGTCGCCGGCATCGGGCTATCAGGCCAGATGCATGGAGCGACGTTGCTCGGCGAGGATGGACGGCCGCTGCGTCCCGCGATCCTCTGGAACGATGGCCGCTCGCAGGCCGAATGCGCCGCGCTGGAAAGGCGTTGTCCATCGCTGCACATGATCGCCGGCAATCTGGCGATGCCCGGCTTCACCGCGCCAAAACTGCTCTGGGTCGCGCGGCATGAGCCGAAGATATTCGCGCGGGTCGCAAAGGTGCTGCTGCCCAAAGCCTATGTCCGCTACCGACTGACCGGCGAGATGGTCGAGGACATGTCGGACGCGGCCGGCACGCTGTGGCTCGACGTCGGCGAGCGCCGCTGGTCCGCCCTGCTGCTGCATGCGACCGGCCTCGATCTCCACCACATGCCGCGCCTCGTCGAGGGCAGCGGGGTCAGCGCAATGCTCGCGCCGGAATACGCGCGGCGTTGGGGCATGGCGAAGGACGTCGTGGTGGCCGGCGGTGCCGGCGACAACGCGGCGAGTGCGATCGGGCTCGGGGCCATCGCACCGGGCGATGCGTTCCTATCGTTGGGAACGTCCGGCGTCATCTTCCGTGTCACCGATCGCTTCGCGCCGGCGCCGGCTTCGGCTGTGCATGCCTTCTGTCACGCGCTGCCCGGCCTCTGGCACCAGATGGGCGTGATGCTGTCCGCGGCGGCCTCGCTCGCCTGGCTTGCCGGCGTGATGGAGACGCCGGCCGCCGCACTGCTGGCGCCGCTCGGCGAGCGCGTCGATGGACCGAGCCCGATCAAATTCCTGCCCTATCTCGATGGCGAGCGCACGCCGCACAACGACGCTGCCGCCAGCGGCGCCCTCGTCGGCCTGCGGGGGGCGACCGGGCGCGGCCAGATCGTGCAGGCCGTGCTCGAAGGCGTCGCCTTCGCCGCGCGCGACAATCTGGCGGCGCTCGGCTCGGCCAGCGGCCCGATCACTGAACTCGATCTGGTCGGCGGCGGCTCGCGCTCGCCGCTGTGGGCGCAGATCTGCGCCGACGTGCTCGGCATTCCCGTCCATCGCGTTGAAGAGGGCGAGGTGGGCGCGGCGCTCGGTGCTGCACGGCTCGGCCGGCTCGCCGCGACGGGTGAAGATCCGGCTGATGTCTGCACCCGCCCGAGGCGGCTTGCGAGTTTCACACCCCGCCCATCCGTGACCGCCGCCTATGACGAGGCCTATCGCCAATGGCGCGCGCTTTATCCCGCGTTGAAGGAGACGATCTAAGTGAACGCGTCAGTCAAATTCTTCGATGCCAGCAAGCCTGTTGCCTTTGCGGGCCAGGATGCGGCGACCACCTATGCCTTCCGCTGGTACGACAAGGATCGCATCGTGCAAGGCCGCCGGCTCGAGGATCATTTGCGCTTTGCGGTCTGCTATTGGCATTCGCTCTGCTGGCCGGGCGGCGATCCGTTCGGCGGCGAAACGTTCCTGCGGCCATGGCATCACGGCACCGATGCGATGGCCATGGCACGCGCCAAGGCCGATGTCGCCTTCGAGCTGTTCCGCCTGCTCGACGTGCCGTTCTTCACCTTCCACGACGTCGATGCGGCGCCGGAAGGCGCTTCACTTCGCGAGTCCGTCGCCAATCTCAACGCGATCGCCGATCTGTTCGAAGAAAAGATGGCCTCGGCAAAAGTCCGCCTGCTCTGGGGCACGGCCAATTTGTTCACGCACCGGCGCTACATGGCGGGCGCCGCGACCAATCCGGACCCCGATATCTTCACCTATGCGGCGGGCCAGGTCCGCGCCGCACTGGAGGTGACGCACCGGCTCGGCGGCCAGAACTATGTGCTGTGGGGCGGCCGCGAGGGCTATGAGACGCTGCTCAACACCGATCTGAAGCGCGAGCTCGACCAGCTCGGCCGCTTCATCTCGCTCGTGGTCGAGCACAAGCACAAGATCGGCTTCAAAGGCCCGATCCTGATCGAGCCGAAGCCGAAAGAGCCGACCAAGCATCAATATGATTTCGACGTTGCCACCTGCTACGGCTTCCTCGAACGCTACGACCTGCTCAAGGACGTCAAGCTCAATATCGAGCAGAACCACGCCATCCTCGCCGGCCACTCCTTCCATCACGAGGTCGCGCTGGCCGAGGCGCTCGGCGTGTTCGGCTCGCTCGATATCAACCGCGGCGACGATCTGCTCGGCTGGGACACCGACCAGTTCGCGATGAACGTGGGCGAGATGGCGCTGGTGTTCCACGAGATCCTGAACCGCGGCGGCTTCACCTCGGGCGGGCTCAATTTCGACGCCAAGATCCGCCGTCAGTCGATCGATCCCGATGATCTCATTCACGCCCATGTCGGCTCGATGGATGCCTGCGCGCGCGCGTTCCTCGCCGCCGCCGACATGCTCGATGCCGGCGCCCTCACTGCGCCGCTTGCGACGCGTTACGACGGATGGGCCAGCCCCGAGGGCCGCGCCATTATAGGCGGCCAGCGCTCGCTCGCCGATCTTGCCGACCGTGCGATGAGTCCCGGCTTCGACCCGCAGCCGCGCTCGGGCCGGCAGGAATATCTGGAATCCCTCGTCAACCGCTACGTCTGAGGAAGGCTGCTGATGACCAAGGCTGACGCGACACCGGTCCTCGAGCTCTCCGGCATCGGCAAGGAGTTCGGCGCGATCCGCGCATTGCATGACGTCGACATGCAGGTCTTACCGGGCGAGGTGGTCGGGCTGATGGGCGACAACGGCGCGGGCAAGTCGACGCTGGTCAAGATCATCGCCGGCAATTTCCGCCCCACCCACGGCGAGATCCGCTTTGCCGGCAGCGCGGTCCATTTCAATCGCCCGGTCGACGCCCGCGCGGTCGGCATCGAGGTCGTCTACCAGGACCTCGCGCTCGCCGACAATCTGACCGCAGCCGCCAACGTGTTTCTCGGCCGCGAGCTGAAGCGCAAGTTTGGACCCATCGCCCTGCTCGATCACAAGGCGATGGCGGCGCGCGCGCTGGACTTGTTCGGCGAGCTGCGCTCGGAGACGCGCCCCGGCGACCTCGTCAAGCAGATGTCGGGCGGTCAGCGACAGGCCGTCGCGATCGCGCGGACGCGGCTCTCCAATGCCCGGCTGGTCATGATGGACGAGCCGACCGCCGCGATCTCGGTCCGCCAGGTCGAGCAGGTGCTCGGCCTGATCCACCGCCTGAAGGAGCAGGGCGTCGCCGTGATGCTGATCTCGCATCGCATGCCCGACGTGTTCGCGGTGTGCGACCGCGTCATCGTCATGCGCCGCGGCGAGAAGCGGGCCGACAAACCGATCCACGAGACCAGCCCAGAGGAAGTCACCGCCCTCATCACCGGCGCGAAGGAGGCGGCGTGATGGCCATGCCCATGGAATCCCCGATCACCTTCTCCAATGTCGGCAAGATCAGATGGTGGCAGCGCGGCATCTTCGCCTCGCAGACCGGCTATGTCCTGCTCGCGCTCGCGGTGCTGCTGGTGATCATGCATTTCGCCAGCCCGTATTTCTTCACCGAAGGCAACATGCAGAACGTGGCGAAGAATTTTTCCTTCATCGCCATCGCCACCCTTGGCGTCACCTTCGTCATCATCACCGGCGGCATCGACCTCTCGGTCGGCTCGATGATGTGTTTTTCCGCCATGATCACCTCGATGGCCATGACCGAGCTGTCGACGCCCGGCGGCTTCGGCGCCTCGCTGTTTGTGCACATGGCGGCCGACGGCAAGACCGTGCTGGCCAACGTCCCCGGCCTGATCCTGCTGGTCTCGATCCTCGCCGGCCTCGGCGTCGCGCTGATCGCGGGCCTCGTCAACGGCTTCTGCATTGCCGTGCTCGGCCTGTCGCCCTTCGTCACCACGCTCGGCATGCTCTCGATCGTGCGCGGGCTCGGCTATGTCGTCTCCAACGGCCGCGGCAGTTTTCCGGGCGGGCCGGATGCCGATTATTTCTACGCGCTGACCTCGGGCGACGTGCTCGGCGTGCCGGCACCGTTCATTTATCTCGTCATCCTCGCGCTGGCGATGGCGGTGGTGCTGCACCACAGCGCGTTCGGCCGCCACGTCTTCGCGCTCGGCGGCAACGAGAAGGCGGCGGAGCTGACCGGCATTCCGGTGGTGCGGGTGAAGATCGAGGTCTATGTGATCTGCGCGCTCGCCGCCGGCCTCCAGGGCATCATCATCTCCGGCTGGCTCGGATCGGCGCCCGCCAACATGGCGACCTCCTATGAGCTCAACGTGATCGCGGCGGCCGTGATCGGCGGCGCCAATCTCGCCGGCGGCATCGGTGGTCCGCTCGGGGCCATCGTCGGCTGCGTGCTGCTCGAGGTGATCCGCAACGGTCTCGTATTGGCGCAGGTCTCCTCCTACTGGCAGCAGACGCTGGTGGGCGTGATCATCATTCTGGCCGTGCTGGTCGATCGCATCCGCTCGCGGATGACCTGACGTGACGTCGCTCCGGGAAGGCAACGAAAATGCCGCCTGTCCACTTCCCGGGCGCTTTCGAGAGGATGGGCACCAAACAAGGGTGGAGGAGACAATGAGGAAACTTCTTCTTGCCGGTATCGCGGTTGCGATGATGGCGACGCCGGCGTTCGCCGCGAACTACCGCTTCGTGATCGTGCCAAAGGCGATGAACAATCCGTTCTTCGACTTCGCGCGCGACGGCTGCCTGAAGCGGGCCAAGGAGCTCGGCAATATCGAGTGCATCTACAAGGGCCCGGTTGAGCATGAGCCGGCGACGCAGGCGCAGATCATCCAGGACTTCGTCACCCAGAAGGTCGACGGCCTCGCCATCTCGGTCGCGGACGTCGCGGCCATGACCAAGTCGATCGAGGCGGCGACCGCCGCCGGCATCCCCGTCATCACCTTCGACGCGGACGCGCCTGGTTCCAAGCGCATCGCCTATATCGGCACCAACAACAAGGAGTTCGGCGTTGCGCTCGGCAAGCAGCTCCTGAAGATGCGGCCCGATGGCGGCAAATACGCGATGGTCTCGGGCGGTCCCGGCGCCAAGAACCTCGCCGAGCGCGTCGACGGCGTGCGCGAGGCGCTGAAAGGCTCGAAATGGACCGAGGTCGCGGGTTCCCCGACGTTCTGCAATGATGATCCCGCGCTCGCGGTCCAGCAGATGACGGACATGCGCACCGCAACGCCCGATCTCGCCGCGATCGTTCCGATCGGCGGCTGGCCGATGTTCGCCCCCGAGGGCTTCAAGGCCTTCGCCTCCAGGAACAAGAAGGACATCGACAGCGGCAAGTTCACGCTTGTCGTCGCCGATACGCTGAGGATGCAGCTCGAGCTCTTGCGTGACGGCTATGCCAACGCGCTGGTCGGCCAGCGTCCGTTCGAGATGGGCGAGAAGGCGATGGACACCCTGCTCGCCATCAAGAAGGGCGAGAAGGTGCCGGAGATCGTCTACACCGGCCTCGACCTCGTCACCAAGGACAACGTTGCGCAGATGCTGAAGTAGGAGCGCCGCCAGCCCCGCGCTCCCGCGTGCTCCCCCGCTTGCGGTTTCCGCAAGCGGGGGAGATGATCTTTGGACTGCCAGAAGGACATTGGAATGAAGCGGTCGCGGCTCGGCTCCCTCGACGTCACCTCAATCGGCCTCGGTTCCGCCCCGCTCGGCGGATTGTTCAGTCCGGTCAGCGATGCCGATGCGGAGGCGACGATCGCACGCGCCTGGTCGGCCGGCATCCGCTTCTACGACACCGCGCCGCTCTACGGCTTTGGTCTCGCAGAACGCCGGCTCGGCGGGTTCCTGCGGCAGCAGAAGCGCGACTCCTATGCCATCTCGACCAAGGTCGGCCGTTTGCTGCGCGCTCCCGATGGCGGCGCCGCCGAGGACGAGCACTACAAGGGCACGCCGCGCGAGCGGCCGGTGTTCGATTTCAGCCATGACGGCGTGATGCGTTCGGTCGAGGAGAGTCTTGCTCGCCTCGGGCTCGATTACGTCGATGTGTTGCTCGTGCACGATCCCGACGATCACTATGACGACGCCGTCAGCGGCGCCTTCCGCGCGCTCCAGCGCCTGCGCAGCGAGGGCACGGTCAAGGCGATCGGCGCCGGCATGAACCAGTCGGAAATGCTGGTGCGTTTCGCCGAGGCCGTGCCGGTCGACTGCTTCCTCCTCGCCGGCCGCTACACGCTGCTCGATCAGGGCGCGCTGGATGCGCTGTTTCCGCTCTGTCAGGCGAAGAACATCGGCATCCTGCTCGGCGGCATCTACAACAGCGGCATTTTGGCCAATCCGCATGCGGGTGCGAAGTTCAACTATCAGGACGCTGATGCATCGCTGGTTGCACGGGCGCTCGAGCTGGAGGAACTCTGCCGCAGGCACGGCACCGAGCTGAAGGCCGCCGCGCTTCAGTTCTGCATGGTGCATCCGGCCGTGACCGTCGCCGTGATGGGCGCGCGCAACGCGGCCGAGGTTTCCGACAACATCGCGATGTCCGAGCAGGCAGTGCCGCCTGCCTTCTGGCACGAACTGCGCGCGCGAAATCTCGTCGACGCAAGGGCGCCGCTGCCGGGCGGAGCGTGAACCATGATCATCGACGCCCACCAGCATTTCTGGGATCCCGCGCGCGCCGATTATCCCTGGATGGGGGCGCCTGAGCTCGCGCCGATCCGCCGCGCCTTCGGCCCCGCCGATCTCGCGCCGCTGTTGAAGACGAGCGGCATCGACGCGAGCATCGTGGTGCAGTGCCGCTCCGCGCTGGAGGAGACGGAGGAGTTCTTGCGCGTCGCGCATGACACGCCCTCGGTGATCGGCGTCGTCGGCTGGGTCGATCTGACCGACGGCGGTCTTGGCGAAACGCTGGACCGGCTGCGTGCCTTGCCCGGCGGGGACAAACTCATCGGCATCCGCCATCAGGTTCATGACGAGGCCGATCCGGATTGGCTCCTCCGCGAGGACGTCCAGCGCGGTCTTACCGCCATCTTCGCTCGCGATCTCACCTACGATTTCCTGGTCCGCACCCGCGAATTGCCCGCCGCGATCGCAACCGCGCAGGCCTTCCCGCAGGCGCGCTTCGTGCTCGACCACGCCGCAAAGCCGCCGATCGCCGATGGCGGCAGCGACGAGTGGGCTGACCGTATCGACGCGTTAGCTGCCTGCGGCAATGTCTGGTGCAAGATCTCGGGCCTCGCGACGGAAGCAGCCTGGGACGATTGGGATGTGGAGCGGCTGTTCCCGTTCGTCGCGCATGCGGCGACATGTTTCGGCGAGGATCGCTTGATCTACGGCTCTGACTGGCCGGTGTGTTTGCTTGCGGGCAGCTATGGCGAGATCAAGGGCGCGCTGGAGGCGTGCCTGGCGAAGCTTGGGCCTAATGTACGGGAGAAGGCGTTTGGCGTGAATGCGATGGCGGCGTATCGGTTGGCTTAAACGCGGTCGATGGGCGCTCTTATCCTCTCCCCCTGTGGGAGAGGGTGGCTCGCCGCAAGGCGGCGAGACGGGTGAGGGGTCTCTCTCCGCGAGCCATCTTTCACATGTGAGTTCGCTGAAACAACCCCTCATCCGGCGCCCTAGCCGAAGCTTCGCTTCGGCGTTCTTAAGAACGGCGGCCGAAGGCCGCCTATGCCACCTTCTCCCACAAGGGGAGAAGGAAGAAAGCAGCGCTCCCTCACGCCCCCGCGGGCACCTGGTCCAGAAATCCGGTCACGCTCCTGATCCGGCCGTCCTTCAGCACGGCGAAATCCGTCCCCTTGATCGGGCTGTCGACACCATCAGGGCCGAGACCCCATGAAAATCGCAGATGGTCGCCGTAGCCGTTGGGCTCGCCGATCAGCTTGAACTTGAAGTCGGGGAAACGCTGCTGCACGCCTGATATCAGCGCATCGATGCCATCGGGGCCGTCGCCCTTCATCAGCGGATCGACATAGCTCGCATCCGCCGTCCAGGTCTCGCTCAGCAGCTCGCGCCGGCGGCTCGTCGTGCGCTCGTTCCAGAGATCGATATAGCAGTGGGCGATGGCGGTGTGGTCGGTCATGTTGCTCTCCTTCGATGACGCCGTGTCCGGCTGACCGTCACTATCGAAGGTTTGCGCGCGCCGATCGATTACCTCGGAGGTCATCGGCGCGCGCCAATTTTGAAACACGAAGATTACTTCGCCGCCGTCACCATGATCTCGACGGTGTATTGCGGCGCGGCCAGCTTGGCCTCGACCGTGGCGCGGGCCGGGGTGTTGCCGGGCGAGACCCAGGCGTCCCACACCGCGTTCATCTCGCCAAACGTCTTCATGTCGGTGATGTAGATCGTGGCCGAGAGCAGTTTCGACTTGTCGGTGCCGGCCTTGGCGAGATGGCCGTCGATGGTGGCCAGGATGTCCTGGGTCTGCTTCGTGACGCTTTCACCGGCGGCCTTGCTGGCGACGACGCCTGCGAGATAGACGGTGTTGCCGTGCACGACGACCTGGCTCATGCGCGGGCCGGTTTCGAAACGCTGAATGCTCATTGGGGATCTCCTGGTGGGAATGGCGGCCCTGTCTAGCCCAGCGCCTTGCGCTGTGCCACCCCGGGCACGCATGCATTGCCAGGCACGCATGCGTTGCCGGGCACGCATGCGTTGCCGCCGATGCATGCACCGCTCAATGAAACTGGCTGAGAAAAGCCCAAATCGTCTCGGCGCCATCGATGTCGCCGTTCTGCGGTCCGAGCAGGCCGGTCGCGACCCTTGGGAAGCGCGCATCCGGAGCGAAGCCGGGCATGCGGTGGCCGCCACCGTTGACGCGATAGAGCACGACATCGTGTCCGCTGGGGCAGCGCGAGGAGATCCGCGTCACCGTGGACTGGTCTGCGGTCTCCCTGCCGGGCAAGTCCGTTACTTCGCCGTCGTCGATCACGCAGCCATTGAGCTTGCGCCAGAACGCGAGCGTCTCCTCGGTCGACCAGAACCCGTCTGCGGCAAAATAGCTCGATCCGCGTCCGCCCTCATAAGGCACCAGCGGGTCGGCGGTCCCATTCATGATCAACATCGGCAGCGGCCGCGACGGATGGCATGTGACCGCGGCTTCATCGGTGAGATTCATGACCACGCTGGCGGCCGCGGCAAACAGATCGGCGCGGGCGCAAGCCAGCGTCATCGCCATGGCGCCGCCATTGGAGATGCCGGTGACGTAAACGCGTTTCGGATCGGCGGTGCCGTTCGCCACCAGCTTCTCGACCAGCTTTGCGATGAAGGCGACGTCGTCCGTGCCCGGAGGTGGGCCACGGAGCGCGGGTCCCGCCTTGGTCCGCGCATCGGCCCAGGCGTGGTTGAGACCATCAGGAAACGCCACGGCAAAGCCTTCACGCTTTGCGACCTGCGGCCATGCCGTCCGCGCGATCATGTCGGCGCCGCGTTGGGTCTTGCCGTGCAGCACGACGACGAGCGGGACGGCGCGTTTGGCCGGCAGTTGCACGGTGTAGGACCGCATCACGCCGTTGACGTCGATGGTGTCGGCGAACGCAGTCGGGGCGGTGGTGAGACCCGCAACAAGTGCTGCGATCCGCATCCACCGCCGCATGATCTAGCCCACTGCCTTCGCCGCTGCGCGCCCGGCATTGCGGCCGGAGAACAGGCAGCCGCCGAGGAATGTACCCTCCAGCGAGCGATAGCCGTGCACGCCGCCGCCGCCGAAGCCGGCGGCCTCGCCAACCGCATAGAGACCGGGAATGACGCTGCCCTCTTGGCCGAACACGCGCGAGTCGAGATCAGTCTCGAAGCCGCCGAGCGTCTTGCGGGTGAGGATGTTGAGCTTGACCGCGATCAGCGGCCCCTGCGCGGGGTCGAGGATGCGGTGCGGGGAGGCGGTGCGGATCAGCTTGTCGCCGATATAGCGGCGCGCATTGTGGATGTTCATCACCTGCGCGTCCTTGACGTAAGGATTGGCAATCTCGCGGTCACGCGCCTCGATCTGCATCTTGATGTGCTCGAGCTTGAGGAGATCGCTGCCCGCGAGCTTGTTCATGGCGGCGACGAGATCGTCCAGCTTGTCCCGCACGATGAAGTCGACACCATGGCTTTTGAACGCTTCCACCGGCGCCGGTGCGCCCTTGTTGGTGGCACGGCGCAAGGTCATGCGCCAGCTCTTGCCGGTGAGGTCAGGGTTCTGCTCCGAGCCCGACAGCGCGAATTCCTTCTTGATGATGCTCTGGGTCAGGACGAACCAGGAATAATCATAGCCGGTCGACATGATGTATTTGAGCTGGCCGAGCGTGTCCGAGCCCGGAAACAGCGGCGCCGGCAGACGTGTGCCGGTGGCGTCGAACCACATCGAGGAGGGGCCGGGCAGGATGCGGATGCCGTGGCGCGGCCAGATCGGTGACCAGTTCTGGATGCCTTCGACATAGTGCCACATGCGGTCGCGGTTGATCAGCCGCGCGCCTGATTTCTCAGTGATGCCGATCATGCGGCCGTCGACATGCTCGGGCACGCCGGAGATCATGAATTTTGGCGGCTCGCCCAGCCGCTGCGGCCAGTTCGCGCGCACCAGATCATGATTGCCGCCGATGCCGCCGGACGCCACGATCACGGCCTGCGCCTTCAGCGAAAATTCTCCGACCACGTTGCGCGATGAGCTCTTGCCGCGCTCGACATTGTCAGGCGCGAGGATCGCGCCGCTGACGCCATCCACGGTGCCGTTGGTGATGGAGAGCGCGTCGACGCGATGGCGGAACTTGAAGGTGAGGCGGCCGCTCTTCATCGCCTCGCGCGCGCGGCGCTCGAACGGCTCGACAATGCCAGGCCCGGTTCCCCAGGTGACGTGGAAGCGCGGCACCGAATTGCCGTGGCCCATCGCGTCATAGCCGCCGCGCTCGGCCCAGCCGACCACGGGGAAGATGCGATGGCCCATCGCGCGCAGCCAGTCGCGCTTCTCGCCGGCCGCGAACGCCACATAGGCTTCTGCCCATTGGCGCGGCCAAAAATCCTCGTCGCGGTCGAAGCCGGCGGTGCCGATCCAGTCCTGCATCGCAAGCTCGAAGGAGTCCTTGATGCCGAGCCGGCGCTGCTCCGGCGAATCGACCAGGAACAATCCGCCGAACGACCAGAACGCCTGGCCGCCGAGCGATTGCTCGCCCTCCTGGTCGACCACGATCACGCGCTTGCCCGCGTCCGCAATTTCGGTTGCGGCGACAAGTCCCGATAGGCCTGCGCCGACAACGATGACGTCCGTTTCTTGGGCCATGCTTTCCCCCTCTTCAGGTTCCCCCCTGTAGTTGCCCGGATTGAAGCCAGCGGTCGTAACTGAGATCAAGGGCGTGGCGCGTAAGACCTCGTTAACTTGTTCCACTTTGGGATAGAGACCGGCCGGGTGCAGCCCGGACGCAACACTGGACTTGAATTTGTTTTGAGCGAGCCGGCCTGCCTAGACAAAACCTTGGTTACGACGGACGCTAGCACTGCATCACCACCTGACACGCAGATTCGAATTCGACCGGGGCGGGGGACAATGAAGTTTCTGACGGGGTTGCTTGCAGCGGTTCTCTTGATCGTGGGCATGGGAGCTTCTCATGCGGTGGTCCGCATCGCGGATGACCGGGGCGGCCGGATTGGAACCTACGTCGACAGATACCAGGACCTCAGGCAATCGGGCGAGACGGTCATCATCGACGGCCTCTGCGCCTCGGCCTGCACCATCGTCCTCGGCGCCATCCCGCACGACCGCATCTGCGTGACCTCGAGCGCGACGCTCGGCTTCCACGCCGCCTGGGATTTTGGCGCCAATGGCCGCGCCATCACCAATCCCGAAGCGACCCAGATGCTCTATTCGATGTATCCCTCGCAGGTGAAGCGCTGGATCAGCCAGCGCGGCGGCCTGACACCGCACATGCTGTTCCTGAGGGGCAAGCAACTCCAGGCCATGTACAAGCCCTGCTATCTGGACGCGCAGGCCTCGGCGATCAAGCCGTCGCGCCGGCCCCTTCCGCAAGTGGACCAGCTCGAGACGGCCCGGGGCCAGCTGCTTCACTGACATCACAGGCATGATGGGACCGTTGAGCCCGCCAGCGGCGTCTTGCCTGCTGGCGGCGCCTTGTCTGCTGGCGGCGCCTTGCCCGCAGGCGGGCTAAAGCCTATCTGAAAGCATGGGAACCGGGGCCTTCGCCCCTATCGTTGTCATGGCTCAACCACTGCATCCGGGACATCCGTTACAGGACAATTCGTCCACTGCCGGCCGGACGTCGTCCGTGCTGCTCTTGGCAGGCGCTGGTGCCGGCGGGCTGGTCGTGCTCGGCGCGCTGGCGCTCTGGTTCCACTATGGCAGCCAGGTGTTCTTCGAAATGATCAGGACCGGCTTTGCCGCCTGCTTCTGATCCGCGACAGGAAGTTTTCCGCTCATGAGCTCCACCGCTCGTCCGCTGGTGATTGCGACCGCCTTCGCCGCAAGCCTCGTCCTCGGGCTCCTGATCATGTTCTGGGCCATGGGCGGGGTCAGCAAGGTGGCGCAGCCGGCTGCGATCGGCGGCCCGTTCCAGCTCACCGACCAGAACGGAAAGGCCGTCACCGACAAGAGCCTGAAGGGCAAGCCGACCCTGATCTTCTTTGGCTACACCCATTGCCCCGATGTCTGCCCGACCTCGCTGTTCGAGATCTCGGAAGTGCTGCGTGCGATGGGTAAGGACGCCGACAAGGTCAACGCCGTCTTCATCTCGGTCGATCCCGAGCGCGACACGCCGGCGACGATGAAGGACTATCTGTCGAGCTTCGACCCGCATCTCGAAGGCCTCAGCGGCGATCCCGCCGAGACCGCCAAGGTAATCACCTCCTACCGGGTCTATGCCAAGAAGGTCCCGACCAAGGACGGCGACTACACCATGGACCACACCGCGCTGATCTATCTGATGGACCGCGACGGTCGCTTCGTCTCGCCGTTCAACCTGAAGCGGACCCCGGAAGAGGCCGCGGCGGATTTGAAGCGGTATCTCTAGAGACTTCGTCCGGGCGCAACTGCTCCGACATCGTCATGGCCGGGCATAGCCGTCCGAAGGACGGCGTCGCTTCCGCTCGCCTATGTCCCGGCCATCCACGTTCTTGAGCTGGGTGGGGAAAATTCGTGGATGCCCGGGACAAGCCCGGGCATGACGGAGACCTTTACCCATCCCACAATCGGCGCTCGCGTTCCCGGCGGGATGGTCTATAAGGCCCTCCGATCCCAATGAAATTCATTACTTTCCCGCCGATGGCCCCGTCGCGACAGGCAAAACCGTCCAAAATCGTGCGCCACGCCCTGCTCGGACTGGCCGCCGCCGTCAGCCTGCTCGCGGGCCTGCCGGCCGCCGAGGCCCAGGCCCCGGCCAAGCAGCCCCCGGCTGCCCCACAGGCGGCGCCGCAGGTCGCGCCTCAGGCGGCCCCCCAGGCCGTGCCCGGTTTCTGGGACCCCCGGCGGCGGCCGGAGCGGCCGGACCTGTCGCGCCTGACCGTAATCCGCTTTCTGACCGAGACCGACTATCCGCCGTTCAACTACACCGGCGCCGACGGCAACCCGGCCGGCTTCAACGTCGATCTTGCCCGCGCGCTGTGCGATGAGATCAAGGTCACCTGCACGGTGCAGATGCGCCGCTTCGAGACGCTGGTCGACGCGCTCACCTCCAACCGGGGCGATGCCATCATCGCCTCGATGGCGGTGAGCCCGCAGCTGCGCGCCCGCGTCGATTTCACCGATCCCTATTACCGGGTGCCAGCGCGTTTCGCCTCGCGCAAGGATGCGGTGATGCCGGAGATTCGCCCGGAATATCTCGAGGGCAAGAAGGTCGGCGTCATCGCCGGCTCCGCGCATGAAGCCTATCTGAAAGCGATGTTCACCGACGCCGAGCTGCACGCCTATCCCAACGACGATGCGCTGCGCGCCGCGCTGCGCAAGGGCGAGGTCGACTTCATCTTCGGCGATGCCATCTCGCTGGCGTTCTGGATCAACGGCACCGATTCCGGCGATTGCTGCGCCTTCTCCGGCGGCCCCTTCGTCGAGAGCCGCTTCTTCGGCGAGGGCATCGGCATCGCCGTCCGCAAGGGCAACGACGTGCTGCGCCAGGCCCTGAACTGGGCCCTGTTCCGCGTCTGGGAAAAAGGCCGCTACACCGATCTGTGGCTGCGCTATTTCTCGGTGAGCCCGTTCTAGTCTTGTCGCTGCTCCCTCCGCCGTCATTGCGAGGAGCCCTTGCGACGAAGCAATCCAGATTGTTTCCGCAGTGACAGTCTGGATTGCTTCGCTTCGCTCGCAATGACGGTACGAGAGGCTACACCGCCCACAAAATTGCATTCTGCCCGGAAATCGCTATTTTCCGCGGCCCGGAGGCCTCTGATGTCCGTTATCGATCTTGCCGCGAACCCGAGCGACCTGCGTGCGCTCGCCGAACAATCCAACGCCTGGCCGTTCGAGCAGGCGAAGGCCATTGTCGCGCGGCTGAAGAAAAGCCCGAAGGACGAGGTGCTGTTCGAGACCGGCTACGGTCCGTCCGGCCTGCCGCATATCGGCACGTTCGGCGAGGTCGCGCGCACCTCGATGGTGCGCCACGCCTTCCGCGTGCTCACCGAAGACAAGATCAAGACGCGCCTGCTCGCGTTCTCGGACGACATGGACGGCTTGCGTAAGGTGCCGGACAACGTGCCGAACAAGGATCTGCTCGCGCAATATCTCGGACGCCCGCTCACGGCCGTGCCAGATCCCTTCTCGAACGAATATCCCTCGTTCGGCGCGGCGAATAACGCGCGCTTGCGCGCGTTTCTGGATCATTTCGGCTTCGACTACGAGTTCGCGAGCTCGACCGACTATTACAAATCCGGCCGCTTCGACGCGACGCTGCTCAAGATGCTCGCCGCCTACGACAAGATCATGGCGATCATCCTGCCGACGCTCGGCCCCGACCGCCGCGCGACCTATTCGCCGTTCCTGCCGATCAGCAAGACCACCGGCGTGGTGCTGCAGGTGCCGATGATCCGCCGCGACGTTGCGGCGGGCACGGTGACCTATGTCGATCCCGATACAAACGAAGAAGTTGAAATCCCCGTCACCGGCGGAAACATAAAATGCCAGTGGAAGGCCGACTGGGCGATGCGCTGGGTCGCGCTCGGCGTCGATTACGAGATGGCCGGCAAGGACCTGATCGACTCCGTGAAGCTGTCGGGCGCCATCGCCAAGGCGCTCGGCGGCACGCCGCCCGAGGGCTTCAACTACGAGCTCTTCCTCGACGAGAAGGGCCAGAAGATCTCGAAGTCGAAGGGCAACGGCCTCACCATCGACGAATGGCTGCGCTACGCCTCGCCGGAATCGCTCTCGCTGTTCATGTACCGCGAGCCGAAGGCGGCAAAGCGGCTGTTCTTCGACGTCATCCCGCGCCAGGTCGACGACTATCAGCAATTCATTGATGGCTTTCCCAAGCAGGACGGCAAGCAGCAGCTCGGCAATCCGGTCTGGCACATCCACAACGGCAAGCCGCCGCAGGGCGACATGCCCGTCACGTTCCAGCTGCTGCTGACGCTGGTGTCGTCGTCGAATGCGGAGAATGCCGAGACGCTGTGGGGCTTCATCGGCCGCTATCGTCCCGGCGTGAGCCCGCAGACGCATCCGAAGCTCGATGCGATGGTCGGCTACGCCATCAACTATTATCGCGACTTCGTCGCGCCGACGAAGCAGTTCCGCACGCCGACCGACACCGAGCGCGCCGCGCTCCAGGACCTGCGCGATGCGCTGTCGCAGCTACCGCAGGACGCCTCGGCCGAGGACATCCAGAACGTCGTCTACGAGATCGGCCGCCGCGAGCCCTTCCTCGACCAGGTCAAGAAGGGCAAGGACGGCCGTCCCGGCGTCACGCTCGACTGGTTCAACATGCTCTACCAGGTGCTGCTCGGCCAGGAGAAGGGCCCGCGCTTCGGCTCCTTCGTCGCGGTGTACGGCGTGCAGAACGCGGTGAATATGATCGACGGCGCGCTGGCGCGGAGCGCGTGAGAGGCTCCATCGTCGTCCCCGCGAAGGCGGGGACCCATAACCACAGGGAGAAGTTAGGCGAAGATTCGTAGTTGCGATTACGTTGGTACGAAGACCGCCGCTCTCCGACGGATCACGCGGTATGGGTCCCGGCGTTCGCCGGGACGACAGCATTCGTTGGAGCCAAAGCTCAAATCGACCGCAGTACGAAGCGCCGGTTGTCTTTTTGCACCGGGCGCGCGTTCATCGGATAGAGCTTTGCGAACGCCGCGACATCGCTGGCGGCCACCTGGATGGGATCGGCGAGCAGCAGCCAGTCCACCACCTCCGCGCAGGGCGGAGTCGTCAGCGAGCCGGAATAGCGGAAATAGCCGAGCTTCTGCGGCAGCATGGCGTGCGGATCGATGCCGGCGTCGGCTTTCACCGCGGGGCCTTCCGCCGCCGGCATGGTCTTGATGATCTTGCCGAAGGCCGCGTTCGGCTTGCCCTCGGTCATCAGCACGCCGACCACGGCGAGACCGCCGGCCTCGTTGCGGTGGACGAAATGCGCCTCCATCGGAAAATTCTTGCCGCCGATCATGTGCTCGCTCGGCCGGTGGAAGTGGACCTGGAGCAGCTTGTATTTGACGTCGCCGAGAAGAAGCGTGCTGCCCTCGGCGAAATTGAGCTGGATGGTATGCCCGTTGTTGACGATGGTGTCGGCACTCTTGCCCCAGTTCAGCTTCAGCGCCGGCAGTTGCGATTTGATCGTCGCTTCGATGTCGATCGGCGATTGTTGCAGGCCGACCGCGCAGACCTTGTTGGCCGCGTCGAGATCGCCCCATTTGGCCGGACCGCCAGCGCCCTCATAGCTCCAATGCTCGCCTTCGGCGGCAAAGCCTGGCTTGCAGAGCGGACACAGCGCGAGACCCGCGAGCGCTTTCAATGCGTGACGGCGATTCATCATATTCCCCCTGAGATGAATTTGATCGGCAAAGCGCGCGCAACCTAAGCGAGAGGGGTGGTGAGTCGCAAGGTCGCCGCGGCAGATGCGGCCGGTGTCATGGTGCGGTCACGACGCCATCACTGGCTCGCCCACACGATCCGCGCGATCCACGCGATATCGCTCGTCGCGAGCGTGCGCTCGCCCTGCGTCGCATCGAGCGGCTGCAAGTCCAGCGCCTTCGCCGTGCGGCGTGTCAGGGTTGCGACCGTCACCTCGCCCGCCCTCGTCTTCACCACCACGCGATCGCCCTTGCGGATCGGCGCGCCGGGCGAGACCAGGATGATGTCGCCGTCGCGATACACAGGCGCAAGCGCATCGCCGGACATCTCCAGCGCGAAACTGTGGCCGTCTTCGGCATTGGGAAGCGCGGCCTCGGTCCAGCCCTTGCCGGATGGAAAGCCTGATTCGTCGAAGGCGCCGCTCCCGCCCGCCAGCGCGAAGCCGAGCAGCGGGACGAGCCGGTCCTCGCCCGGCTCGTCGCCGATCAGCCTCGCGAAGCTGTCGATCGAAGCTCCGGTCGCCGCCAGCGCCTTCGCGATCGATTCGGTCGAGGGCCAGCGCTCGCGGCCGTCGGCGGTGACGCGCTTGGATCTGTTGAAGGTGGTGGGATCGAGCCCGGCGCGTTTGGCAAGGCCCGAGGGCGACAGGCCGGCGCGCTCCGCCAGCCGATCCAGTGCGACCCAGATCTGGTCGTGAGTCAGTATCCTCTGCGCTTTGGCCTGCCTGACCATCGAAGGTCCAGCCCGTCGCAACCCAGGAAAACTGTCCGCAAATCAACCGGTTTTCCGCTTTTCGCGCAAGAGGCGGTGGCTAACTCTTGAGTTCGGATGGGGGCGCCTTTACGGTCGCGCCGGGTTTCGAACGACCCCCAAGAGACGAAAAAACTCAAAAGACTCAAAGAGCAAACAGGGCTGCGTAAGCGGTGGTCAAGATCTACAAAATCTGTCCGGCCTCGGCCTGGCGCGAGGCGGAACGGCAGGGCGTGTACCGGGGTAGCGCGGACGATGCGCGCGACGGTTTCATCCATTTCTCGACGGCCTCCCAGGTTCCCGAGACCCTGCGCAAGCATTATTTCGGGCAGCGTGCGTTGTTCCTGGTCGAGGTCGACGGCGATGCGCTCGGCAGCGAATTGCGCTGGGAGCGCTCGCGCAATGACGAGCTGTTTCCGCATCTCTATGGCGACCTCGATCTCGGCGCCGTGATCGCGGTGACGAATCTCAACATGCGCTCCGATGGCGGCCACGACACACCGGAGCTTCTCCCGTGATCCGCGCCTTCGACGCTTTTTCGCTGCCGGTGCTGCGCTGGCTCGATCCGGAGGATGCGCATCGCCTCGCCATCCAGGGCCTGCGCTTCCTGCCGCCGGTCAAGCCCCGCCCGGACGATGCCAAGCTCGCGGTGCGCGCCTTCGGCCTCAACTTTCCCAATCCGGTCGGCATGGCCGCAGGCTTCGACAAGAGCGCCGAGGTGCCCGACGCGCTGCTGCGGCTCGGCTTCGGCTTCGTCGAGATCGGCTCGGTCACACCGAAGCCGCAGGCAGGGAACCCGCGGCCGCGGCTGTTTCGCCTCGAGCGCGACGAGGCCGTCATCAATCGCATGGGTTTCAACAATGACGGCGCGGAGGCTGCGCTGCGCCGGCTCGCCGCGCGCGCACAGCATGGCGGCATCGTCGGCGTCAATGTCGGCGCCAACAAGGATTCGCCGGACCGCGTCGGCGATTACGTCAAGCTGATCGAGACCTTTGCGCCGGTCGCGAGCTACTTCACCGTCAACGTCTCCTCGCCGAACACGCCGGGCCTGCGCAATCTTCAGGAAGGCGCGCTGCTCGACGATCTGCTCGCACGGGTGATCGATGCGCGCGAGCGGGTGCGGCAGAAGGCCGGCGATACGCCGGTGCTGCTCAAGATCGCGCCGGACCTCAGCCTTGCCCAGCTCGACGACGTCGTGCAGGTCGCGCGCGCGCGCAAGGTCGACGGCATGATCGTGTCCAACACGACCATCGCGCGGCCGAGCATGCTGCGCGAGGAGATGCGCGCCAAGGAGCAGGGCGGGCTGTCGGGCCGGCCGCTGTTCCGCCTGTCGACGCGCATGGTCGCGGAGACCTATGTGCGGGTCGAGGGCGCATTCCCCCTGGTCGGCGTCGGGGGTGTCGACTCGGGCGGTGCGGCGCTGACGAAGATCCGCGCCGGCGCGAGCCTGATCCAGCTCTATTCCTCGCTGGTCTACAAGGGCCTCGGCCTCGTCGACGAGATCAAGCGCGACCTCACCTCGACGCTGCTGCGGACGGGGCGGGATTCGCTGTCGGAGATCGTGGGTGCCGATGCGGCGACGCTGACGGCGGAAGACTGGCCGGGGATGTAGCTCGGTCTCGTGCCCCGGACGCAGCGCAGCGCTCCTTCAGCGGTGCGCTGCAGAGCCGGGGCCCACAGGCTGCTGGGTCCCGGCTCTGCGTCGCATCACTGCGTGCTGCGCCGCGTCCGGGACACGAGAGCTACGGTTTAGAAAACGTCGCCCGATACAGCGCCGGATACCGCGCGCCCTGCAAGCCGCCACGCGCGATGTAAAACGCGATCAACGCGCACCACAGCCCGGCATTGCCGAACGATTGCAGCGCCAGCCAGGTGCCGAGGAAGATCGCGAGCGAAGCCAGCATCAGGTTGCGCATCTCGCGCGCCCAGGTGGCGCCGACATAGATGCCGTCGAAGCCGAAGGCGAACACGCCGGGGATCGGGGCGAGCACGATGAACGGCAGGAAGTCGCGCGCGGCGCGGCGCACGTCCTCGCTCGCGGTCATGAAGTTGATGATGTTCTGCCCGAACAGCGCGAATACCACCGCGACGACCATCGCGAAGCCGAGGCCCCACGAGAGCACCAGCCGGGTCGAATCCGCAAAGCCTTTGGCATCGCGCGCGCCGAAGGTGCGGCCGCAGAGCTGCTGGGCCGCATTGGCGAGGCCATCGAGGAAGAAGGCGCTGACCAGCAGGAAGTTGTTCAGCACGGAATTCGCCGCCAGCGTGACGTCGCCGGCACGCGCGCCCTTGGCGGTGAAGAACAGGAACACGGTGATCAGCGCCGCGGTGCGGACCAGGATGTCGGAATTCACCGCCAGCATCCGCATCAGCTTGGCGCGGTCGAACAGCGTTGCGCGGGGAACGGCGAAGCCGCCATGCGCATAGCGCCGGCAAACGACGATGCCGAGCGCGAAGCCGATGCCCTCGGACAGCAGCGCGGCGATCGCCGCGCCCGCGATGCCGGTGTCGTAGACCAGCACCAGCAGGATCGTCGCCGCCATGTTGATGAGGTTGATGACGACCTGGAGCGCGAGCGCCGGATTGGCGCGGGCCTGCCCGACCAGCCAGCCGAGGATGACGTAGTTGGCGAAAGCGAATGGCGAGGACCAGATCCGGATCATGAAATAGGTCTTTGCCGCGTGCGTGACGCCGGCGCTGCCGCCCATCAGGTCGAACAGCACGGCGGCCAGCGGCGATTGCAGCGCGATCAGCGCCGCGCCGATCAGCCCTGCGACGATGAAGCCGCGCACCAGGATCACGGTCTGCTCGCGCGTCTCGCCCGCGCCGAGCGCCTGCGCGGTGAAGGCGAGCGTGCTCATGCGCAGGAAACCGAACAGCCAGAACAGGCAGTCGAAGATCACGGAGGCCATCGCGACGCCGCCGAGCAGGGCGGCATCGTCGAGCCGCCCGATCGCCGTGGTCGAGACCACGCCGATCAGCGGCGTCGTCAGGTTCGCGACCATCGCGGGACCGGCGATGGCAAATACCTGGCGGCTGCCGATTTTGAGGGGAACGGGTGCGTGCATGTCAGCTGCGTGTAGCCGACCTGTGTGTCCAATGCACCATCGCGGCCGGCATGGCGTGCTTGCGCCGGCCGCGCATTCCAGAAGGCGTTACCGGCCGCGCGGCGCGCCGAACACGCGCGAGAGCAGCCAGATCGGGATCACGATGACCGCGCCGAGCAGGAAGTAGCGCCACAGCCAGTTCACGGCATCGAAGCCGAGATCCCACAGTCGCTGGAACAGGAGGCGAATGCTGTAGATGATATTCCAGGGATCGAAGCCGATCGCGGCGAGCACGACGCCGACCAGGATCGAGAGCAGGACCAGCCGAAACGCGACCGCCAGCGGCGAGCCGCCGAGAAAGCGGTGCAGACCGTCGCCGCGGCCGGCCGGCAAATCTCTGACGTCTTGGACCATCGCTAACTCCTCGGGCGGATTCGACCCCATTATACGGCACGGCGAGGCACATGGGGAACCCGGCTTTCCCCGTCAATGGCCGTCGGCGGAGGCCGCAACCTTAATTGTTGGTAGGGATTCGTCCGCCTTCAGCATCTTCTCCAGCGTTTCCAGCCTGTCCGCCTCTCGCGGCGGCTTGTCCCAGCGCAGGCGGCTGATGCGGGGAAAGCGCATGGCGACGCCGGATTTGTGCCGCGGCGAACGCTGCAGGCCCTCGAACGCGACCTCCAGCACCAGGCCCTTGTCCGCCTCGTGCACGACGTGGCGCACGGGGCCGAACTTTTCCGTGGTGTTGCGGCGGACGAAACGGTCGATCTGCAAGAGTTCCTCGTCGGTGAAGCCAAAATAGGCTTTGCCGACCGGCACCAGCTCGTCGCCGGCCTCGCCTTCGGTCCAGACGCCGAACGTGTAGTCGGAATAATAGGACGAGCGCTTGCCGTGGCCGCGCTGCGCATACATCAGCACGGCGTCGATGATGTGCGGATCGCGCTTCCACTTCCACCACTGGCCCTTCGGCCGTCCCGGCAGATAAGGCGCATCGCGCCGCTTCAGCATCACGCCCTCGACAGCGTCCGCGTCTTCGCCCGCGCCGGCGCTTGCCGGATCGGCGCGTGCCGCGGTGAGCGCGGCCCAGCTTTCAAAAGGAACGGTCGGCGAGAGATCGATGCGGGGATCGTCCAGCTTCTTGATGAAGGTCTCCAGCCGTTCGCGCCGCTCCGCGAACGGCAGCTCGCGCAGATCGTTCTCGTCGTCGCCGAGCAGATCGTAGGCGCGCAAATGAATCGGAAACTCCTTGATCAGCTTTGGCGAGACGACCTTGCGGTTGAGGCGCTGCTGCAGGACGTTGAAGCTTTGGACGCGGCCTTCGCGCAGGATCAATAGCTCGCCGTCGATCGCGCCCGGCAGATGCAGCGACGGCACCAGATCGGGAAAGCTCCCGGTGATGTCCTCGCCGGTGCGCGAATAGAGCCGCGCGGTGATGTGGCCGCGGTCGTCGCGGCCCGCCACCGCCTGCACGCGGATGCCGTCCCATTTCCATTCGGCGATGTAGTCGGCGGGATCGAGGCTTTGGAAATCGGTGTCCTCGATCGCGTGCGCCAGCATCACCGGCCGGAACGGGGCGGGATCGCGATTGACCGGCTTTTCGGCGCGGCCCTCGAGCCAGGCGAACAGGTCGAGATAGGGCGGCGCGAGCCCCGGCCAGATCAGCTCGACGTCGTGCGGGTCCTTGTCGCCGAGCGCAGCGGCTGCTGTCTTGGCGAGGCGCGCGGAGATGCCGATGCGCAGCGCTCCGGTCACGAGCTTCAGCAGCGCCCAGCGCCCGGTCTCATCCAGCTCGTCGAGCCAGCGTTCGAGCTGCTTCGGCAACTCGGTCTTGCCGAGCGTGCGCAGCGTGGTGACGACTTCGGTGAGGGTTGGGGGAGGTGGATTGTTGTGGTTGCTTGGGTGGAGTGGATCGCTGGCATCTCGCCCGCGGTACCCCTCTCCCTGACCCTCCCCCGCAAGGGGGGAGGGAACGGAGAGAGTTGTATCTCTATTACTTGCTAAATCACTCTCGGTCGTCGAATCCGTCCGCCGCCGCGCACGCAACTGCGCTCCCTCCCCCTTGTGGGGGAGGGCGGGGGAGAGGGGTGGCCCGGAAAAGACTCGTCATGACCAAGCACTCGCCGAGGCCACATCAGCGCCACCGTCTCCGAGAGGTCGCCGACATAGTCGTAGCTCAACCCGAACAGCACCTCATCGGTGCGTGCTGCAATGAGATCCCGGATCAGCGCCGGTTTGGCATGCTTGAAGCTGAGCGCGCCGGTGAGTGCGGCCAGCGCATAGCCGCGGTCGGGATCGCCGACCTCGCGGAAATAGCTGGTGATCAGCCGCAGCTTGTTGTTGCGGCCGGGCTCGTAGGCGAGGCGGTCGAGAAGCTCGGCGAAGCGGTTCATGCTTCGGCCTCGTCGGCAGTCGGCGCCTCGCTCTCCTCCTCGTCGCCATAGCCGACGAGATCGAGCGGCCGCGCGCGGAGGCCTTGCGTCTTGCACCAGTGCACCAGCGCGTCTTCCTGGCCGTGGGTGACCCAGATCTCGCCGGCGCCGGTCGCTTTGATTGTCGCGGTGAGACCATCCCAGTCGGCGTGGTCGGAGATCACCAGCGGCAATTCGACGCCACCCTGCCGCGCCCTTGCGCGCACGCGCATCCAGCCCGAGGCGAAGGCGGTGACGGGATCGGGAAATCGCCGCGTCCAGATATCTGACGTCGCCGAGGGCGGCGCCAGCGTGATGGTGCCGGCGAGTGCCGCCTTTTTCATGCCCTTCACCGGCCTGAGCTCTCCGAGGTCGATGCCGCGGCTCTGGTAATATTCGGTGATCTTCTCCATCGCGCCATGCAGATAGATCGGCGCGTCAAAGCCGGCCTGCCGCAGCAGCGCGATCACGCGCTGCGCCTTGCCGAGCGAATAGGCGCCGACGAGATGCGCGCGTTCTGGAAACAGCGCGACCGAGGCCAGCAGCTTCTTCACCTCATCGGCTGCATCGCCATGCCGGAACACCGGCAGGCCAAACGTCGCCTCGGTGATGAAGACGTCGCAGGGCACGAGCTCGAACGGCGTGCAGGTCGGATCCGGCGCGTCCTTGTAGTCGCCGGAAGCGACGATGCAGGTGTCCTTGCAGGTTACGGCGATCTGGGCCGAGCCCAGAACATGGCCGGCCGGGTGGAATTTGACGCTGACGTCGCCGAGCCGGATCTCCTCGCCATAGCTGATGGCCTGCGTCGATCCGGCAAAGTTCTCGCCATAGCGCAGCCGCATCATGTCGAGCGTTTCCTGCGTCGCCAGCACGGCGCCATGGCCGGCGCGGGCATGGTCGGAATGGCCGTGGGTGATCACGGCGCGCTCGACGGGACGGACAGGATCGATATGGAAGCCGCCGGGCTTGCAGCACAGGCCGGCAGCAGCTGGCAGCAGGATGTCTTGTGGACGCATGGTTGTCATATAGGGAGCGGTCGCTCCAAATTAAGCCGTCATGCGCGGGCTTGACCCGCGCATCCATCTCCCTAAACAGTCCTTTTTTTGATGGATTGCCGGGTCAAGCCCGGCAATGACAATCGGTTCCTCCAATGCCCCTGCGCCTGTTCCTGACCTCCGGCGATCTCATGGCCGACCGCCGTTTCGAGTTCGCGCGCGACCTCCAGCTCAAGGGCGACCTTCCCGCCGCCGCCGACCTCCTGGAGCAGGCGATCGAGCTTGCACCCAATTTCACCTCAGCCTGGTTCACGCTCGGCGAGATCCGTCTCCAGCTCGGCGAGCGCGACAAGGCGATCGCGGCGTTTCGGAAAGCGCGCGATTCCGACCCCGAGGATCAGCACGGCGCCGGCCTGCATCTGATGCGGCTCGGCGACACCGAGATGGCGGAGATGCCGAAAGCCTATGTGCAGGCGCTGTTCGACCAGTATGCGCCGCGCTTCGAGCACGCGCTGATCAACGATCTCGGCTATCGCGCTCCCGCGCTGATCTTCAAGGCAGTGTTGGCCGCCCGCGTCGCCGCGAAGAAGCCGGCCTTCTTCAAGCGCACCATCGATCTCGGTTGCGGCACCGGGCTCGCGGCCGCGGCCTTCGCCAAGCAGGTCGATCATTTCACCGGCATTGATCTCTCGCCCGGCATGATCAAGGAAGCGCGCGCCACCGGGCTCTATGCCGAGCTCGAAGTCGCCGACATGATCGAAGGCCTGCGTGGCAAGCCTGATGCGAGCGCGAACCTCGTCGTCGCCGCGGACGCGTTCGTCTATCTCTCCGATCTCGCGGCTGTGCTGAGCGAAGCCAAGCGCGTTCTCGTATCCGGCGGCGTGCTTGCCTTCACGCTGGAGACGCATGACGGCAGCGGCATCGTGCTCGGCGAAGGTCTGCGTTATGCCCATTCGGCGGAATATGTGCGCGGCGCGATTGCGAAAACCGGACTCAAGCTGCTGACGCTGGAGCCGGCATCGCCGCGCAACGAGAACAATGAGCCGGTGCGCGGCCTCGTCATCGTCGCCGAAAAACTTGAGTCTTAGGCGCTGCTTCCGCGGCAATTTAAGCGTCATTGCGTCGCAAAGCGACGACTTCCCACTTGCGAGCGATGCTGCCTTCCCAGCACAATGCGCGCACCAGGGAGAAAACAACAATGACCAAGAATCCATCGCGGCGCGATTTCAGCGCCGGCGCGCTCGCCACCATCGCCGCATCCACCTTGCCCGCGCCGTATGTCTGGGCCGCGGAGAAGAAATACGATGCGGGTGCCAGCGACACCGAGATCAAGATCGGGCAGACCGTGCCGCATTCCGGTCCCGGCTCGCTCTATGGCGTGCTCGGCCGCACTGGCGAAGCCTATTTCCAGATGCTGAACGAGAAGGGCGGCATCAACGGGCGCAAGATCAAATTCCTTACCATGGACGACGCCTACAGCGCGCCGAAATGCGTCGAGGCGACGCGGCGGCTGGTCGAGCAGGAAGAGGTGCTGGCGCTCTACGGCTCGCTCGGCACCGCGCCGCAGACCGCCGTGCACAAATACCTGAACTCCAAGGGCGTGCCGCAGCTGCTGCTCAACACCGGCGCCTCGAAGTGGAACAACCCGAAGGAGTTCAAATGGACGATGGCGGGCCTGCCGCTCTATCCGACCGAGGCGCGCATCCTGGCACGGCACGTCGTTGCGGTGAAGCCGAACGCCAAGATCGGCATCCTCTACCAGAACGACGATTTCGGCCGCGACTTCCTGGGGCCCTTCAAGAAGGTGCTGGCTGATGCCGGTGGCACCGCGCAGGTGATCATGGAGCAGACCTACGATCTCACCGAGCCGACCGTGGACTCGCAGCTCATCAATCTCTCGAAGTCGGGCGCTGACGTCTTCTACAACATCTCCACCGGCAAGGCGTCGTCGCAGTCGATCCGTAAAGTGGCCGAGCTCGGCTGGAAGCCGCTGCAGCTGTTGTCGGCGGGCTCGACCGGCCGCTCGATTCTCAACGCCGCGGGCCTCGAGAACGCCACCGGCATCGTCGCCATCCGCTACAACAAGGAGGTCGGCCTGCCCAAATGGGAGAAGGACCCCGACGTGATGGCCTTCGAGGAGCTGCGCAAGAAGTACATGCCGACGATCGATCCCGATAACACCATCGCCTTCGCCGGCTATGGCCAGGCCGTGACCATGGGCGAGATCCTGCGCCGCTGCGGCGACGACCTCACCCGCGCCAACGTCTTGAAGCAGGCCTCGACGCTCGCGGGCTTCCACTCGCCCTATTTCCTCGACGGCGTGACCTATAGCTACACGCCCGAGGACTACACGCCGATGAAGACCCTGTTCATCTCCACCTTCAGCGGCAAGGACTGGGACATCTCCGACAAGCCGATGTCGGAGTAGGGTCTCTCCACAACCGGGATGCCGTAGGGTGGGCAAAGGCGCATAGCGCCGTGCCCACCATTTTCCCCGACGACGACGGCGTGGGCACGCTTCGCTTTGCCCACCCTACGGGTCCCCCCCCCCCCTCGACGAACCCACCCTCACGGCTTACCTGTGATGCCGTGCCGCCCCGCATCCTCAAAATCCCGGCCGAGCCGGCCACGCTGCTGCCCGACCGCTTCCAGAGATGGTTCGCGGCGCGCGGCTGGGCGCCGCGTGAGCATCAGCTCGCGCTGCTGGAGAAGGCACGCGAGGACCGGTCCGCGCTCTTGATCGCGCCGACCGGCGCCGGCAAGACGCTGGCGGGATTTCTGCCGACGCTGGTGGAGCTGAGTGCCGCGCCCGCGGCTTCATCGAAAGCTCTCGTTTCCACCGGCCGCGCTGTGCAGCGCAGTAGCGGCCTCCACACGCTCTACATCTCGCCGCTGAAAGCGCTCGCCGTCGACATCGCCCGCAATCTCGAGCGTCCCATCGCCGAGATGGGGCTGCCGATCAAGGTCGAGACCCGCACCGGCGACACGCCGGTATCGCGGCGCCAGCGCCAGCGGCGCTATCCGCCGGATGTTTTGCTGACGACGCCCGAGCAACTTGCGCTCTTGCTCTCCTCTGACGATGCGCCGTTCCTGTTCTCCTCGCTCAAGCGCATCGTGCTCGACGAGCTGCACGCGCTGGTGACCTCCAAGCGCGGCGATCTGCTCTCGCTCGGCCTTGCGCGCCTCTGGCGCCTCGCGCCGCAAATGCGCGCGATCGGCCTGTCGGCGACGGTGGCCGAGCCGGACCAGCTCGCGCGCTTCCTGCTGCCGCAGCCCGAAGGCAAGGAGGTCGCCGCCGACATCGTCGTCGCCGGCGGTGCGGCGCCGCCGGAGGTCGAGATGCTGGATACGCGCGAGCGCCTGCCCTGGGCCGGCCACAGCGCGCGCCATGCACTTCCAGAGATCTACGAGCTGATCAAGGCGAACAAGACCACGCTGGTCTTCGTCAACACCCGCAGCCAGGCCGAGATGCTGTTCCAGAATCTCTGGAGCATGAACGACGACGGCCTTGCGATCGCGCTGCATCACGGCTCGCTCGACGTCGCGCAGCGCCGCAAGGTCGAGGACGCGATGTCGGCGGGGCGCCTGCGCGGCGTGGTCTGCACCTCCTCGCTCGACCTCGGCGTCGACTGGGGCGACGTCGATCTCGTCGTCAATATCGGCGCGCCCAAGGGATCGTCGCGCCTGATGCAGCGCATCGGCCGCGCCAATCACCGTCTCGACGAGGCCTCGCGCGCCGTGCTGGTCCCCGCGAATCGTTTCGAGGTGCTGGAGTGCCGCGTCGCCATCGACGCCATCGCCGAGAATGCCCAGGACACGCCGCCGCTTCGCACCGGCGCACTCGACGTGCTGGCTCAGCATGTGCTCGGCTGTGCCTGCGGCGAGCCGTTTTTCAGCGACGAGCTCTATGCCGAGGTCCGCACCGCCGCGCCCTACGCAAATCTGCTGCGGCAGGATTTCGACGACGTCGTCGATTTCGTTGCCTCCGGCGGCTACGCGCTGAAGACCTACGAGCGCTTCGCCCGCATCAAGCAGGACAAGGAGGGCCGCTGGCGCGTCGCAAATCCCAAGGTGCGGCAGAGCTACCGGATGAATGTCGGCACGATCGTCGAGGACGACATGCTGAAGGTGCGGCTGGTGCGCTCGCGTGGCGGCGGCCATGGAAAAGCAGGCGGATCGACCGGCGTGATCGCGCGCGGCGGCCGCTTGCTCGGCGAGATCGAGGAGGCCTTCATCGAGGGCTTGAGCCCCGGCGACACCTTCGTGTTCAGCGGCGAGGTGGTGCGCTACGAGACCCTGGTCGAGGACCAGGTCTATGTCTCGCGCGCGCACGACAAGGACCCTAAGGTGCCGTCCTATATGGGCGGCAAGTTTCCGCTCTCGACCTATCTCGCCGAGCGCGTCCGCCGCCTGCTCGACGATGGCCGTGCGTGGGGCGGCTTGCCGGAGCAGGTGCGCGACTGGCTGTCGCTGCAGAAGGACGTCTCGCGCGTGCCCGCCGTGCGCGAGCTTCTGGTCGAGAGCTTTCCGCGTGCCAACAAGCACTACATCGTCTGCTATCCCTTCGAAGGCCGCCTCGCGCATCAGACGCTCGGCATGCTGTTGACGCGCCGGCTGGAGCGCGCCCGTGCCCGGCCGCTCGGCTTCGTCGCCAACGAATATGCGGTGGCGATCTGGGGGCTCGGCGATCTCTCCTTCATGATCCGGGACGGCCGGATCGACCTCAACGCGCTGTTCGCCCCCGACATGCTCGGCGATGACCTCGAGGCCTGGCTCGCCGAATCCGCGCTGATGAAGCGCACGTTCCGCAACTGCGCCATCATCTCCGGCCTGATCGCGCGCCGCCACACCGGCGAAGAGAAGAGCCGCCGTCAGGTGCTGTTCTCGACCGATCTCGTCTACGACGTCTTGCGGAAACATCAGGCCGACCATGTCCTGCTGCGCGCCGCCCGCGCCGATGCCGCCACCGGCCTGCTCGACCTGCGTCGTCTCGGCGACATGCTCGCCCGAATCCAGGGCCGCATCACCCACCGGGAACTCGACCACGTTTCCCCGCTCGCCGTCCCCGTGATGCTGGAAATCGGCCGCGAGTCAGTCTATGGCGAAGCTGCAGACGAGCTTTTGGCGGAGGCCGCCGACGAGCTCGTCAAAGAGGCGATGTCGTAGAGAATCTTCCCAGTGAGGCGCGCAACCCCATCCACATCGTCATGCCCGGGCTTGACCCGGGCATCCACGTCTTCCTTGCAGCGGCAAGAACGTGGATGGCCGGGCATAGGCGAGCGGAAGCGACGCCGTTCTTCGAACGGCTATGCCCGGCCATGACGGAGCAAGTCGCATTTTCGGTGACAAACACGCGCCACGTGGACGTTGCCGGCATCTCGCTCCACGCCGATCTCTCCGGCGCGCTGTTCTGGGAAGAGCAGCGCTTGCTGGTCGTTTCCGATCTGCATCTGGAAAAAGGCTCCAGCTTCGCGATACGCGGCGTACTGCTGCCGCCTTACGACACGCTGGCCACGCTGAGCCGTCTCGCTGCTGTCATCTCCCGCCACAACCCACGCACGGTCATCGCGCTCGGCGACAGTTTTCACGATCGCACCGCGCATGAGCGCCTGTCGGCGGATGACCGAGATGCCGTCGCCGCGCTCCAGACCGGCCGCGACTGGATCTGGATCTCAGGCAATCACGATCCGATGCTGCCGCGCGATCTCGGTGGCACCGTTGCTGATGAAGTCGCGATCGGCCCGATCACCTTCCGCCACGAGCCGACTGGCGCGCATGGCGAGATCGCCGGTCACCTGCATCCCAAGGCGCGCGTCTCCGCCCGCGGCCGCTCGATGGAGCGCCGCTGCTTCGCCAGCGACGGGATGCGCGCCGTGATGCCGGCGTTCGGTGCCTACGCCGGCGGCCTCAGCATCCGCGATGCGGCGTTCGCAAAAATTTTTCCGAAGAACGGCTTCGTCGCGCATCTGCTCGGCGACCGCCGCGTCCATGCGATCGCGGCCTCGCGCTGTTATTGAGTTCCCTAACTTCGCCAACCGAAAATTGGGACAGCGCTACGTTCGGTATTTATCCGGAGTCGCCGAAGTCGATTGCGACCTCTAACTTGGTTTCCGCCGGGGCTGGAATTTTGCATCCCGAACAAGAATTGCAACCGGCAAGGGGTCGTCGCAAGGCGGCCCCTTTCGATTCCCGCATCCGCAGTCGGGGATTCGAGCACCAGCATTTCGGGCGACCCCGCACAGCATTGCCACTGCGCTGGAACAAATTAAGAACACTTTAGCAAGTCTTTGATATATCATTGTGATTCGGCGCATTGCCGACACAATATCTAGCGTCTGTCAGACTCTGCGAGGACTACATGTCCAACATTGCCTTCGATCAGTTTGCCCTCACCCGCATCGCCGATTTCGCGCGCTCGCTGTCGCGGCTGCATCAGACGGCGCGGCGCTTTGCCGTCGATCACGACCAGTTCGATCGCGAGTTCAACGCGGTGTGCCAGTCGATCTGGGGCTACACCATCGACGACATCAGCGACGAGCTGTTCTCGCCTGAGGATCATCTGTTCCTCGATACGCTGGACGAAGCGCATGCGCGCATCTTCGCGGCCGAGCAGGGCTACGACCTCGTGGACGAGGCCGGCATGCTGACGGACTGGTGGGGGTTCTGCTGGATGATTCTGGCCGAGAAGCGCGGATTGCTGACGGCCGAGAACCGCGCCGCTGCGCGCGCGGCGATCGAGGAGAAATACCTGGCCGCGCCGAATGTGACGGGGTGATTATCGGGAGGTAGTGCCCCAACCTTCGTCATTGCGAGGAGCGAAGCGACGAAGCAATCCAGAATGCCTCCGCGGGGGCATTTCTGGATTGCTTCGCTGCGCTCGCAATGACGACTTGGATGCAGGTGGGACCTAATCCAATCCCGCCCGCTTTGCCGGCTTCGCCTGCGTTTTCGGCACCGTCACGTCAGGCAGCGCCTCGCGCACGATCTCGGCCGGAGCCGGCGCATCCGCCGCCGACACCGTTTCGGCCCGCACCGGCGCCACCTTCATCTCGCCGAGGCGGGCGCGAACCTGCGCGGTGAGACCGGGATAGGAGGCGACCGGCGTGAAGTCCGCAGCTTGGTCGTTGCCGACGCGGATGCCGGTATAGGCGACGAGACCGTCGCTGGTGGCGATCACGTCGCCGGCCTTCAGCGAGGAGTCCAGCGCGAGATCGACCGGCGCGAGGCCGACCGGCTCGCGGCCGTTGCAGGTGCAGTCCGATCGCAGCGCCTTGCGATAGGCGAATGCGTTCTCGCTGTCGGCGTAGCGCTCGCCCGTTTGCGAATAGGCCCCATCGATCGAGGAGCCGAAATAGACCTTGGTCGTGCTGGCGGGACAGAATGCCTGACACATCTGGGCGGGCGAGGCGAGGCCGCGCATCAGCGGAAAATATTTGCCGTCGCAGCTGCGCACGCAGAACGCCGGGCCGGAGCCGCCGGCTGCGGCCGAGCGTGTCGGCGGCACATATTGCGGGTTTGCGGCGTTCTGCTGGCCGGTGAAGGGGTCGGAGTAGGAGTTCGCCTGCTGCGGCACCTCACGCTGCGGCCGTTGCTGCTGCAGGCCGCCGAAGAAGAAGTCGAACAGGCCTTCAGCCGAAACCGGGGCCGGAGCCGCGAGCATTGGAGCCGCAAGGAGGCTGGCTACAAGCATGGCGCGACGCTGCCGCCGCGTATGGGACAAGTGTGTACGCAATGCTCACTCCACCCGACGCTACTGAACAGGCCGAGACCCTTGAGGTCGCAGCGCATGATTCACCATAGTGCGCGATGGTAAATGAGCAGTTGAGCGGAGGCGGTTTCAAGACGAGGTGGTGGCCTCTTCAAGGCCGGGCACAGCTTCCGACCGATCGTTGCTTCCGGGACACGCTTGGGCATGGCGGCCAAGAATGTTCCGGAGCTTCAGGCCTTCAAGAATTCCGACGCCTTGTACAGCGAGCGGAACGGCAGGCCGGCCGCACCGAACGTGTCGGTGGCGCCTTCCTCGCGGTCGACCATGGTCAGCACCAGCACGACTTCAGCGCCGGTCTCGCGCACGGATTCCACCGCCTTCATCGCCGAGCCGCCTGTCGTGGTGACGTCCTCGACGATGACGACGCGCTTGCCGGCGAGCGTCTCGCCCTTGGGCAGGCCCTCGATCGCTAGCTTCGCGCCGTGCTCCTTCGGCTTCTTGCGCACGAAGAACGCGGCGATCGGATGGCCCTTGATCCAGGAGATCTGCGCCAGCGCGCCGGCGAGCGGCACCGCGCCCATCTCGAGCCCGCCGATGAAATCGAGCTGGTCGTCCTTCAGCGCCTCGTAGGTGAGCTCGGCGAGCAGGGTCGCGCCCTCGGGGTCGAGCATGGTCGGCTTCAGGTTGAAGTAGAAATCGCTCTTGCGGCCCGACGCGAGCGTCACCTCGCCGCGGCCGAAAGAGCGCCGGCGGATGATTTCGAACAGGCGGGCGCGGGAGGCGGATTTCGACACGGCGGTCCTCGAACAGCGTTTTTGGAGGAGGCGGAATTTATCCGCGACGGCCGCGACATTCCAGTGGGGGCATGCCCCGTCAACAGGGATCGGCCATCCCGGTCCGCCGGTTGTAGGGGTACAGGCGCTGAGGTAGTTGGATGCCGGATATCCCGGGGACGGAACGAGCAAGGACATAGGGCATGACGATCGACCTGCACACCTGGAACACGCCGAACGGCCGCAAGATCTCGGTCGCACTTGAGGAAATGGGGCTGCCCTACAAGGTGGTCCCGGTGAACATCACCAAGGGCGAGCAGATGGCGCCCGGGTTCCTGAAGCTCTCGCCCAACAACAAGATCCCCGCGATCCTCGACCCCGAGGGTCCCGACGGCAAGCCGGTCGGCATCTTCGAGTCCGGTGCCATTCTGCTCTATCTCGGCGAAAAGACCGGCAAATTCCTGCCGAAATCGCTTTCGGCGCGCATCCCCGTCTATGAATGGCTGATGTGGCAGATGGGCGGCTTCGGCCCGATGCCCGGCCAGGTGCATCATTTCATCGCGCTTGAGAACGAGCAGGACCGTGCCTACGGCCTGAAGCGTTACATGGCCGAGACCCGCCGGCTCTACGGCGTCCTCGACCGCCGCCTCGATGGCCGCGACTTCGTCGCCGGCGACCTCTCCGTTGCCGATTTCGCCATCCTAGGCTGGGCTTGGCGCCACCCTCGCCACAAGGTTGAGCTGGCCGACTTCCCCAACGTCAAGCGCTGGTACGAGGCGCTCATGGCGCGGCCGGGCGTGAAGCGGGGGATGGAGGCGAAGCTGGATTGATTGGACGGTGTCATCGCCCGCGAAGGCGGGCGATCCAGTATTCCAGAGGAGGCGGTGGTTGAGCCGAGAAGCCGCGGCGTACTGGATGCCCCGCCTTCGCGGGGCATGACGGCGTTGCGCCTCACACCTTCTTCGCTTCCACCGCCATCCGCACGGCGAGCCCGGCCAGCACGGTGCCCATCAGCCAGCGCTGCACGAGCATCCAGCTCGGCCGGCAAGCCAGGAACTGCGCGATCGACCCCGCCGCGAGTGCGATCATCGCATTGACGCTGACGCTGATCGCGATCTGGATCGCACCCAGCACCACCGACTGCGTCAGCACGCTGCCGGCCATGGGATCGATGAACTGCGGCAGCAGCGCGAGATACAGCATCGCGATCTTCGGATTGAGCAGGTTGGTGACGAAGCCCATCGCGAACAATTTGCGCGGGCTGTCGATGGCAAGCGTCTTCACCTGGAACGGCGAGCGTCCGCCCGGCTTCACCGCCTGCCAGGCGAGCCAGAGCAGATAACCGGCACCGGCAAAGCGCAGCGCGTCATAGGCAAAGGGAATGGCAAGCAGGAGCGCCGTGATGCCGAACGCCGCGCACAGCATGTAGAACACGAAGCCGAGCGCCACGCCGCCGAGCGAGACGATGCCCGCCGCGGGTCCCTGCGTGATCGAGCGCGAGATCAGATAGATCATGTTCGGCCCCGGCGTGAGCACGAGGCCAAGGCAGACGAGGGCGAAGCCGAGCAGGGCGGAGGTGTGGGGCATGGGTCAACCGGTGCGGGAGATGACTCGGTTCTAATCTGCGAAGGCCCGCGCGGCCATCGCGCAATTGCTCGGAGGACAATTGAGCTCTCGTGTCCCGGACGCGACGCGACGTTCTTGCGCCGGTGCGCTCCCTCGCCCGTTCTTACGGGGAGAGGGGCTCTCTCTCCACGAGCGTTGTCGGTCGATAGACCTGTACCCCCTCACCCGGAATCCACGCTTTCAGCGTGAATTCCGACCTCTCCCCGCAGGCGGGGAGAGGTAAAGAGACCTCAATGCGCTTCGTCCCAATTGTTCGCCGCGCGCGCATCGACATGCAGCGGCACCGACAGCAGCACGGCCGGGAACGGCGCGTCCTGCATCACATGCTGCACGACCGGCAGCGTCGCCTCGACCTCGGCGTCCGGCACCTCGAAGATCAGCTCGTCATGCACCTGCAAGAGCATCTGCGCCGACAGCTTCTTCTGCGCCAGCGCATCCTCCACCCGCGTCATGGCGCGACGGATGATGTCGGCGGCAGTGCCCTGGAGCCGGGCGTTGATCGCGGCACGCTCGTTGAAGGCGCGCACCGAGGCGTTGGAGGCCTTGATGTCGGGGTAGTGGCACTTGCGGCCGAACAGCGTGGTGACGTAGCCGTGCTGCCGGCAGAACTCCTTGGTCTCGTCCATATAGGCGCGGATGCCGGGGAAGCGCTCGAAATATTTCTTGATGTAGGCGGACGCCTCCTCGCGGGCGATGCCGAGCTGGTTGGCGAGGCCAAACGCCGAGATGCCGTAGATGATGCCGAAATTGATCGCCTTGGCGCGGCGGCGGATCTCGCTCGGCATGCCCTCGATCGGCACGCCGAACATCTCCGACGCGGTCATCGCGTGAATGTCGAGGCCGTCGCGAAAGGCCTGCTTCAGCACGGGAATGTCGGCGATCTCGGCGAGCAGCCGCAGCTCGATCTGCGAATAGTCGGCGGAGACGAGCTTGTGGCCCGGCGTCGCGATGAAGGCGCGGCGGATCTTTCGCCCGTCCTCGGTGCGCACCGGGATGTTCTGCAAGTTCGGCTCGTTCGACGACAGCCGGCCCGTCGTGGTCGCGGCCAGCGCGTAGGTCGTGTGCACGCGATGGGTCTGTGGGTGGACGTAGGTCGGCAGCGCGTCGGTGTAGGTCGATTTCAACTTCGAGACCTGGCGCCACTCCAAGATCTTCTTCGGGAAGTCGTAGCCCTGCTCGGCGAGATCGTCGAGCACCTGCGCGGTGGTCGACCACGCGCCGGTCTTGGTCTTGCTGCCGCCCGGCAGTCCCATCTTGCCGAACAGGATGTCGCCGATCTGCTTGGGGCTGCCGACATTCACGGGTTCGCCCGCGATCTCCTGGATCTCGGCCTCGACGCGCGCGGCGGTCTGGGCGAATTCGCCCGACAGCCGCGACAGCACCTGGCGGTCGATCGAGATGCCGCGCCGCTCCATGCGTGCGAGCACCGAGACCAGCGGCCGCTCCAGCGTCTCGTAGACGGCGGTCATGCGCTCGGCGACGAGGCGCGGCTTCAGCACGCGCCACGCGCGTAGCGCCATGTCGGCGCCTTCCGCCGACAGAGGCGCCGCCTTGTCGATCGGCACCTGGTCGAAGGTGATCTTGCCCTTGCCGCTGCCGAGCAGTTCGCTCTCCTTCAGCATGGCGTGGCCGAACCAGCGCTCGGACAGGGACTCCAACCCATGCGAGCCGCGGCCGGCGTCGAGCACATAGGAGATCAGCTGCGCATCGTCGATGCTGCGCAAGGTGATGCCGTGCTGCGCCAGCATCACGGCGCTGAACTTGGCATCGAAGCCGATCTTGAGGATTCCCGGTGATTCCAGCACCGGCCGCAGCGCTTCGATGGCATCATCATGCTTGACCTGATCAGGCGCCAGCCCCGCGTCGAACAGGCCGGCACCGCCGCCGGACTGCTTGTGCGCCAGCGGCACGTAGCAGGCCTCGTTCGGGGCCAGCGCCAACGCGACGCCGCAGAGATCGGCCTGCATCGGGTCGATGGAGTTGGCCTTGATCTCGATCGCGACCTGGCCGGCATCGTGGATGCGCGCGATGAAGGCGTTGAGCTCCTTGAGGCTCTTGACCGTCTGGTACTTGCTGCGATCGACCGGAAGCTTGCGCAAGGCCTCCTCGCGCGCCGCTGCGAGCGAGATCGGCGCGCCCTTGAGGTTCGCCGTCTTGTCGCCCTTGTCGCCACCCGTTACCGTCTTTGCAGGGCCGCCGAACAGGTCGCCGGAGCTCTCGGGCGACTTCGCCTTCGCGCTCTCGCCGGCCCTGGCGCCGCTGCTGTTGCTGGCATCGGCGTCGACATTGGCGGGATCGATCTGGGAATAGTCGGCGACGCGGCGCGTCAACGTGGAAAATTCCATCGCCTTCAGGAAGGCGATCAGCTTGCGCGCATCGGGCTCGTGGACGGCGAGATCGTCGAGCGGCACGTCCAGATCGACCTTGTCGTCGAGCAGCACCAGCTTGCGCGAGATCCGCGCCTTCTCGGCATTCTCCAGCAGCGCCTCGCGCCGCTTCGGCTGCTTGATCTCGCCGGCGCGGAACAGCAGCTGATCGAGGTCGCCATATTCGATGATCAGCTGCGCGGCCGTCTTGATGCCGATGCCAGGGACTCCCGGCACGTTGTCGGTGGAATCGCCGGCCAGCGCCTGCACCTCGACCACCTTCTCCGGCGGCACGCCGAACTTCTCGATCACCTCGGGGATGCCGATGCGGCGGTCCTTCATGGTGTCGTACATGGTGACGCAGTCGGTGACGAGCTGCATCAGGTCCTTGTCGGAGGAGACGATGGTCGCGATCGCGCCGCGCTCGCAGGCCTGCCGCACATAGGTCGCGATGAGATCGTCGGCCTCGAAGCCGGCCTGCTCCAGGCAGGGCAGGTCGAAGGCGCGCACGGCTTCCCGGATCAGCGCGAATTGCGGGATCAGGTCGTCAGGCGCCGGCGGCCGGTGCGCCTTGTAATCAGCGTAGATCTTGTTGCGGAATGTGACTTCCGACTTGTCGAACACGATTGCGAGGTGCGTCGGCCGGTTGTCCTCGGGCATGTCGCGCAAGAGCTTCCACAGCATGTTGCAGAAGCCGAGCACGGCATTGACCTGCAAGCCGTCCGACTTGCGGTTCAGTGGCGGCAACGCGTGATAGGCGCGAAAAATGTAGCCGGAACCGTCGACCAGGAACACGTGGTCGCCCTTGCCAACCCCCTTCGCCGCAATCGGTTTGGCAGCAGCTGGCGCAGCGGCTTTGGTGTCGGCGACGGCCTCCTTAGCCTTGGGCGCAGCCTTGGTGTCAGCTTTGGCGGTGGTCTTCGGGGATGTTTTGGGCATGGCCGCAATGTATGAATTTTTGCGGATTTTGACAGCCTTGGAAGGGGGATTTTTGGCTTGCTGGCGCCGCTATCCCCACTGTCATCCCGGGGCGCGCGAAGCGCGAGCCCGGGATCCATAGCCACAGGGAGAAGTTTGGCGAAGGTTGGCAGTGATTAGGCCGTGGTACGGAAACCGCAATCCATGCATAAATCACGCGGTATGGGTCCCGGCGTTCGCCGGGACGACACCGAGAACGCCGCTACTCCGCCGCCTGCAACACCGGCCCCGTCTTCTTCGGCGCGATCCAGAACGCATCCGGCCGCTCGAACAGGAAGTGGGCGCCCGTCCGCAGTGCGGCCTGCCAGATCGCCAGCGATCCGATCACGCCGACAATGGTGACGATCAGCGACACCGTGCCGATGTCGGGAATGATGCCGGTACGCAAGAGCAGCGTGCGGGTCGCCGCCATCGGTAGGAAGAAGATGAGATAGATCACGATCGAATGCTCGCCGCAGAAGCGAAAGAAGTTCAGCCATTGCGCGCGCGCGAGCAGCGTGCCCATCGTGACGATGGCGCAGGCGCCGGCGAAACCGAGCACGAGCGAGACGATCTTCCACTCGCTTGCCCCATATGCGACGAGGCCGGCATTGGCCAGCGCCCAGGTCGCGAGGGCGGCGAGCGCCAGCGCGGGATGTTTTCGCGCGCGATCCGACAGCGCGAACACGTAAGGCGCGAACAGGTAGCCCGAATAGAAGTAGACGAAGCGCGCGCAGAATTCGTCGATCGCGGTCCAGCCGGTTGCGATGCGCGCCGTCTCGAGCGCGGCGGCAACGAGCCAGATCGCAAGCGGCGGGATTTGCCGTGTCAGTTTTGTGACGACGAAGAACATCGGCAGCAGATAGATGAACCACAGCGTGCCGAACGGCTCGATGAAGGATTCCAGATACAGCAGGCCCGCATCACGCCAGCTCGATTCTGCGGCGAAGGCGGGCGCCTTGAAGCCGAATTGGATTGTCACCCAGACGACATAGAAATAGGCGAAATGCACCACCTTGCGATCGAGATAAGTTCGCCAGTCGCGATCGATCACCAGTGGCAGGAACAGGCCCGAGATCAGGAAGAAATCGGGCATCCGGAACGGCTTTGCGAAGGCCACCAGGACATGCATGAAACCGGTCTCGCCGGCGGCGAGCTCCACCCCCAGCACCGAATGCATCATCACGACCATGACGATGCAGATACCCTTGGCGTAGTCGACCCAGTCGACACGCCCGGCCGTCGAGCCCTTCGGGCTCGCGCTCGCGGCGATTGTGCCTGATGATGCCATGGTGTCCCGTTTCGAGGCGTGTTCCGCCCGGCTCTGTATGGGCGTGGGCAGTTTGGATCCCAGTGGTTTCCGACTTCTTTACCGGTTCAAGTCGCGTGCCGGTTTTTGCATGCGGACTGTTCCCTCCCCGCAGGAAAATGCTAAACCGACCAAAGTTGGGGTTTTGTTAACCAGCCAGAACAGGGTTTTTCATGCGAATCGCGATGATCGGCACGGGTTATGTGGGACTGGTGTCCGGGGCCTGCTTTGCGGATTTCGGTCACGACGTGACTTGCGTCGATAAGGACGAGAAGAAGATCGCGGCGCTTCATCGCGGCGAGATCCCGATCTACGAGCCCGGGCTGGACGAGCTGGTCGCCAATAACGTCAAGGCCAAGCGGCTGGACTTCACCACCGATCTGTCGAAGCCGGTCGCCGAGGCCGACGCCGTGTTCATCGCGGTCGGCACCCCGTCGCGCCGCGGCGACGGCCATGCCGATCTGTCCTATGTCTACGCCGCCGCGAAGGAGATCGCGCAGGCGCTGTCCGGCTTCACCGTGGTGGTGACCAAGTCGACCGTGCCGGTCGGCACCGGCGACGAGGTCGAGCGCATCATCCGCGAGGCCAATCCGAACGCCGACGTCGTCGTCGCCTCCAATCCCGAATTCCTGCGCGAGGGTGCGGCGATCCGCGACTTCAAGTTCCCCGACCGCATCGTGGTCGGCACCTCCGACGAGCGCGGCCGCAAGGTGATGGGCGACATCTATCGGCCGCTGTCGCTGAACCAGGCGCCGCTGATGTTCACCGCGCGCCGCACTGCGGAGATGATCAAATACGCCGCCAACGCGTTCCTGGCGACCAAGATCACCTTCATCAACGAGATCGCCGATCTCTCGGAGAAGGCCGGCGCCAACGTCCAGGAGGTCGCGCGCGGCATTGGGCTGGACAACCGCATCGGCACCAAGTTCCTGCATGCCGGTCCCGGCTTCGGCGGCTCGTGCTTTCCGAAGGACACCAAGGCGCTGATCAAGATCGCGCAGGACCATGACGTGCAGCTGCGCATCGTCGAGTCCGTGCTGGCGGTCAACGAGAACCGCAAGCGCGCGATGGCGCGCAAAGTGAGCCAGGCCCTCGGCGGCTCCTTGCGCGGCAAGACCATCGCGGTGCTCGGCCTCACCTTCAAGCCCGACACCGACGACATGCGCGATGCGCCGTCGATCCCGCTGGTCACCGGCCTCATCGACATGGGCGCGAACGTCAAGGCGTTCGACCCGGTCGGCATGGAGCAGGCCAAGGGCGAACTGCCCAGCATCACCTATTGCGAGGACGCCTATTCGTGCGCGCAAGGCGCCGACGCGGTCGTCATCGTCACCGAATGGGTCCAGTTCCGCGCGCTCGACCTCGACCGGCTGAAGAGCGCCATGGCCCAGCCGATCATCGTCGACCTCCGCAACATCTATCGCCCGGAAGAGATGGAAGCCGCCGGCTTCACCTACGAGAGCGTCGGCCGCCCGCCGGTGCAGGGCTGATAGCCAGATATCATTGTCGTCTAAAACCGTCATGGCCGGGCTTGTCCCGGCCATCCACGTCTGTTTTCTAGTCCAAGACGTGAATGCCCGGGACAAGCCCGGGCATGACGACCGGATGATTTCTTGCCTCGCACCTTCGATACCCCCCTCCCGATCGACGCCGTGCTCGACGACCTCTCGCGCACGCTGGAGGCGCATAACGCCGCCGTGCTGGTGGCGCCGCCCGGCGCCGGCAAGACCACGCGCGTGCCGCTGGCGCTGCTCGATGCACCCTGGGCCAGGAACAAGAAGATCATCGTACTGGAGCCGCGCCGCATCGCCGCGCGCGCCAGCGCCGACCGCATGGCCAAGTCGCTCGGCGAGCGTACGGGGGAGACGGTCGGCTACCGCGTCCGTTTCGGCTCGAAGATCTCGCGCGCCACGCGCATCGAGGTCGTGACCGAGGGCATCTTCACCCGCCAGATCCTCGACGATCCCGAACTGTCAGGCGTCGCCGCCATCCTGTTCGATGAATTCCACGAGCGCTCGCTCGATGCCGACATGGGCCTCGCGCTGGCCCGCGACGCGCAACTCGGTTTGCGCGAAGACTTACGCATCCTCGTGATGTCGGCAACGCTGGACGGCGCCCGCGTCGCAAAGCTGCTTGGCGAGGCGCCCGTCGTCGAGAGCGAGGGCCGGGCGTTTCCGGTCGAGACGCGTTATCTCGGCCGCAAGGCGGACGCGCCGATCGAGCGGCAGATGGCGGATGCGATTGCCTCCGCGCTCCGCGCCGACAGCGGCTCTGTGCTGGCGTTCCTGCCGGGCGCCGCCGAAATCCGCCGCACCCAGAACTTCCTCGGCGAGCGCGTGCAGGACGCCTCCATCGAGATCGTGCCGCTGTTCGGCGCGCTCGACGCCGCCGTGCAGGACCGCGCCATTGCGCCGGCGCCGAAGGGCACGCGCAAGGTCGTGCTGGCGACCTCGATCGCGGAGACCTCGCTCACCATCGAAGGCGTGCGCATCGTCGTCGATTCCGGCCTCGCCCGCGTGCCGCGCTACGAGCCCGACATCGGCCTGACCAGGCTCGAGACCGTGCGCGCGGCGCGTGCGGCGGTGGACCAGCGCCGCGGCCGCGCCGGCCGTACCGAGCCTGGCGTCTGCTATCGGCTCTGGGACGAGCCGCAGACGGCCTCGCTTGCGCCCTACACCCAGCCGGAAATCTTGAGCGCCGACCTGTCCTCGCTGGTGCTCGACCTCGCGCAATGGGGCGTCGCCGATCCTGCCGCGCTGTCGTTCCTCGATCCGCCGCCGGCGCCAGCGTGGAAAGAAGCAAAGAGCCTGCTCGAAGAGCTCAATGCGCTCGACGGCGATGGCCGCATCACCGCGGAAGGCAAGAGCCTGCGCGCGCTGGCGCTGCCGCCGCGGCTCGCGCGCATGATCGTGGATTCGCATCGCGCAGGCGAAGGCGAAGCCGCCGCCGAGATCGCGGCGATCATCACCGAGCGTGGGCTTGGCGGCGACAGCGTCGATCTCGAGCACCGGCGCGACCAGTTCCGCCGCGACCGCTCGCCGCGTGCCGCAAGCGCGCGCGACCTCGCGCGGCGCTGGGCCTCGCAGGTGGCGGCGTCGGAGAAGGAAGGGCAGCAGGATGATCTCTCCACTGGTCTGATGCTCGCCTACGCCTTCCCGGACCGCGTCGCGCGCAATCGCGGCAATGGCAGTTTCGTGCTCGCCAACGGCCGCGGCGCTGCCGTGGAGCAGACCTCGTCGCTCGCCCGCGCGCCCTATATCGCGATCGGCGAGATGACGGGCACGGCCGCGAGCGGACGCATCCTGCTCGCCGCGCAGATCACGCAGGACGAAATCGAGCAGCATTTCGCCGAGCATATCGAGACCGTCGACGAGATCTCGTTCGATCGCGGCGCGATGGCGCTGCGCGCACGGCGCAAGCGCGCGCTGCATGCAATCACGCTCTCCGAGGCCACACTTGCCGTGTCGCCCTCGGAGGACACCGCGCGCATTTTGGCCGATGGGTTGATCGCCGCGGGGCTCGACCGGCTGCCCTGGTCGAAGGCCGCCAAGCAATGGCGCGACCGCGTGATGTTCCTGCGCAAGGCCGAGGGCGAGAGCTGGCCGGATCTGTCCGACGACGGGCTGATCGCGCGGCGCGATGATTGGCTGGTACCGGCGCTCTACGACATGATCGCGCTCAAGGACATCTCGCCGGGCGATCTCTCCGACGCATTGATGGCGCTGTTGCCCTGGGAGATGCGCGCGCGGCTCGACCGCGAAGCGCCGACGCATTTCGAGGCGCCGACCGGCAGCGTGCTCGCGATCGACTATGAGGCGGAGCAGGGGCCGACCATCGCAGTGCGGCTGCAGGAATTGTTCGGCCTCAACACCCATCCCTCGATCGCCGCCGGCAAGGTGCCGCTGGTGCTGGAGCTGCTGTCGCCGGCGCAGCGCCCGGTCCAGGTGACGCGCGATCTTCCTGGCTTCTGGCGCGGCAGCTACGCCGCGGTCCGCTCCGACCTGCGCGGCCGCTACCCGCGCCATCCCTGGCCGGACGATCCCGCCAGCGCCGTGCCGACGAGGCGGGCGAAGCCGCGCGGGACGTGAGATGCGTTCTCCCTCCCCCGCGGGCGGCAGGGCAATCGCGTTTGAACATTCTCGTCATGCCCGGGCTTGTCCCGGGCATCCACGTTCTTTGTGCCGCGTGGCAAGACGTGGATGACCGGGACGAGCCCGGCCATGACGCTGTGGAGACTGTCGGCGCCCCGAGCGCACAATGCGTAGCCTGCGGGAAGAGATTCGAAGTCGCCCATTAACCGTTCGCTCATCCTTTTCGTCAAAATGGCACCGCTTTGCCCGCGGCCTCGCTCGCGGGCGGGCATATGGCGTGGTGAAATCGGGCTTTCCGGCTCGGAAGTGGTGTGATGCGTAACATTATGATCATCGCGGCCGTCATGATCGGCCTCGGCACCTTCATGGCGCAGATGGCGGACAAGATGAGCTCGGCCTCCGCGACCTCCGCGCCGCGCACGACGGTCGCGGTTGCGGCGATGGCGCCCGCCGGCGGCCGCACGCTCAACATCCCGCGCGACGGCCGCGGTCATTTCCAGACCGAGGGCCGGATCGAGGGGCAGCGCATCGGCTTCATGGTCGACACCGGCGCCTCCGTCGTCGCGCTGAACGAGACCTCTGCGGCCCGCTTCGGCCTTCGCCCGTCGCGCAGCGAGTACAACGCCACCGTCTCCACCGCTAACGGCACCATCAAGGCCGCACGCACCCGCATCGCCATGCTAGATGTCGGCGGCCTCGTCGTGCGCGACGTCGATGCCATGGTGCTGCCCGACGAGGCGCTGTCGGAGAACCTTCTCGGCCTCTCCTTCCTGTCCCGCCTCAAGCGCTTCGAATACGCCAACGGCCAGATGGTGCTGGAGCAGTAGGCGAGCGTTCCATCCACCGGCCTTGCGGCGAAGCCCTACACGCTGCGTGGAGCGACGATGTTCCAATATCGCGGGTCGCTCGGCGATTGAACGCGAATCCAGCGATAGGGTGCGCGCGGCCAAGGTCTGATTTGCGCAGTCAGATTATCCAGCACCAGATCGCCGCCCTGGGTTCGAACGACCAACACCAGGTGACGCTTGCCCCAAACCGTCGCGACCTCGCCGAGCAGAAGCGCCCGCTGGGGCCAGCCTCGCCTCAGGAGCTGGTGGCGCTTGCTGACGGCGTAGTCGTTGCAGTCGCCGCGCTCGGGATCGATGACCCAGGTTTCTGCGGCGAGACCCAGTTCGTTCGGCTCCGGGACGATGCTGCTGTTTACGGTCTCGTTGACCTCTTTCAGATCCTTCCATCGTGCCTCGGTCAAGTGAACCGGACCGCCACGAAACAGCAGGCGAGGGCGACACTCGTCCCGGTAGTTCAGGCAGAACTTCGTATATGCCATCGGCGGAAGCGTCAGATCGCCGAACCTGAGGTGGAGAGGCGCCGGCGAGGCACTGGTCGGCGGCCCAGACAACCTCTCATTGGCCGAATGAGCGGCCATCGTTTGGCAGATCGACAAGACCGTGCCGGCCGCGATTGCGACTAGGATCGACACCGTGCGCATCGCTTGTCTCCTACGCGTGACGTGTGGAGAGAGCTTGAGACGAGGCTTCCGTTAATGATCCAAATGATCAGTCAGGCCGCGTGCTGCGCCATGGCGCTTGCGGATAAATTAGCGAGCGAGGCGGAGTAACCCTGAGTGGATATCCGCGGCCGGCCCGGACGGCTTCAATACGATCCCTCGATCAGACACTGTGAGGCGCGACGGCGCATCTGAGGGTGCGATCGATCATGACAGATCAACCACTCTTGCGCGCGATCGCGCGCATTGCGAGGCAGCAGTAAGGTTTTTCCGTTACCAAACTGCCGCAATTATCAGCCATAAGCTGCCATTCCCTCCTTCCGCTGCAGCCCGGCATTCGCTAAGGCTGCACCAATTCCTGCCCCTCCCGCGAGATTGTCTCAATGTTTCCCAAGCCGAAATCCGTACTTTTGCCCAATACCTACGGCTTCGAATCCGAGCCGATGGTGAAGCCGACCGGCTTTCGCGAATACGACGCGCGCTGGCTGTTCCAGAAGGAAATCAACCTGATGGGAATCCAGGCGCTCGGCATGGGGCTGGGCGCGCTGATCGCCGAGCTTGGCGTCAAACAGGAGATCGTCACCGGCCATGATTTCCGCGGCTATTCGGCCTCGATCAAATACGCGCTGATCTCGGGCCTGATGGCGGCGGGTTGCAAAGTGCACGACATCGGCCTCGCCGTGACGCCGATGGCCTATTTCGCGCAGTTCGATCTCGACGTGCCCTGCGTTGCCATGGTCACCGCCTCGCACAACGACAATGGCTGGACCGGCGTGAAGATGGGCGCCAACCGTCCGCTGACCTTCGGCCCCGACGAGATGACGCGGTTGAAGGAGATCGTCCTCAATGCCGAATTCAAGAACAAGGCGGGCGGCTCCTACCAGTTCCATGAGAACTATCCGGCGCGCTACATCGCCGATCTCACCAATCGTCCGAAGCTGACGCGCAAGCTCAAGGTGGTCGCCGCCTGCGGCAACGGCACGGCCGGCGCGTTCGCGCCGCAGGTGCTGGAGGCGATCGGCTGCGAGGTGATCCCGCTCGACACCGACCTCGACCACACCTTCCCGAAATACAATCCGAACCCAGAAGACATGGAGATGCTGCACGCGATCCGCGACGCGGTGCTGCATCACAAGGCCGATGTCGGTCTCGGCTTCGACGGCGACGGCGACCGCTGCGGCGTCGTCGACAATACCGGCGAGGAGATTTTTGCCGACAAGGTCGGCGTGATGCTGGCGCGCGACATGTCGGCGATCCACAAGGACGCGCAGTTCATCGTCGACGTGAAGTCGACCGGCCTGTTCGTCACCGATCCGGTTCTGCAGAAGCAGGGCGCGAAGACCGCCTATTGGAAGACCGGCCATTCCTACATGAAGCGCCGCACCAACGAGACGGGCGCGCTCGCGGGCTTCGAGAAGTCCGGACACTTCTTCTTCAACAAGCCCTACGGCCGCGGCTATGACGACGGCCTGGTCTCGGCAATCGCGATCTGCGACATGCTCGACCGCGCCCCCGGCAAGTCGATGGCGGACCTGAAGAACGCGCTGCCCAAGACCTGGTCGTCGCCGACGATGTCGCCGCATTGCGCCGACGAGGTCAAATACGGCGTCATCGACAAGGTGGTGAAGCACTTCGAGGATCTGCAGGCGAAGGGCGCGAAGATCGGCGGCCAGGCGATCCGCGATCTCGTCACCGTCAACGGCGTGCGCGTTACGGTGGAGGATGGCAGCTGGGGCCTGATGCGGGCCTCCTCCAACAAGCCCGAACTCGTCGTCGTGGTCGAAAGCCCGGTCTCCGAGCAGCGCATGCACGACATGTTCGAGATGGTGAACAGCGTGCTGCGCACGCATCCCGAGGTCGGCGCGTACAACCAGACGATTTGAGGTGGGTTGAGCGCTCCGACGGCGGTCCACTCCCTCGCCCCGTTCTTACGGGGAGAGGGCTGGGGTGAGGGGCCTCTCTCCGCACGTGAGATCGCCGAGGGACCTGTATCCCCTCACCCGGATTGCATCGGACGATGCTTCGCATCGCCGAGCGCAATCCGACCTCTCCCCGCAAGCGGGGAGAGGTGAAGGCTACGCCGCCACCACCGCCGGGATCGGCAGCGCTGTCACCGACTTGATCTTCTCCATCGCGAAGCGCGAGGTGACGTTCTTCAGCGGCACGGCGCTGATCAGCTTTTTGTAGAAGACGTCGTAGGCCTGCATGTCCGCGACCACGACGCGCAGCATGTAGTCGACGTCGCCGGCCATGCGGTAGAATTCCATCACCTCGGGCATGGCGCTGACGGCTTCGGCGAACTTCTTCAGCCAGGCGTCGGAATGATCGGAGCTCTCCACCGAGACGAACACGGAGATGCCAAGCCCGATCTTGTTCTGGTCGACCAGGGCGACCCGCTTCAGGATCACGCCGTCGGCCTCAAGGCGCTGGATGCGCTTCCAGCAAGGGGTCGAGGACAGGCCGACACGGTCGCCGATCTCGGCGACGGACAGGGAGGCATCCTCCTGGAGTACCATCAGGATCTTGCGGTCGATGGCATCGAGGCGGCGGCTAGTCTCGGGGATCTGGACGGCAAGGTCACTCATTTGAAGAACTTTGTTCCATTTCAGGGCCTGATTTCCCTGATATAGAGAAAAACTTTCTATAGCAAGCCCATATTCTCGGCGCGGCGGTGGAATTGCTCTAGGGGCCGCGGAGCAAAAGCTCTTCAACTTCAACGCGTTGTGGGGCGGCTGGGCCGCCGCCATGGCGGCTGCATTTCAGCGCGGCGGCCGCCGCGGCGAATCGCAGCGCCTCCCGCACGTCGCCCCGCTCGGCGAGGCGAAGCGTGAAGGCGCCATGGAAGACGTCGCCAGCGCCGAGCGTATCGACCGCCTCCACCGGAAATGCCGCCGTCTCCTCGAGCTCGCCCGCCTGGTTCAGCCAGATCGTGCCGCGGGGCCCGCGGGTGGCGGCGAGGAAGGCTGGCGTCAGGGCGGCGAGGCGCTTCAGGGCTTCACCATCATCGGCAATACCGGCGGTCTCCTGCACCTGCTCGCTCGAGAATAGCAGGTGCGAAGCGGTGGTGAGCAGGCCGTCCTGCAACGACATGGCGCGATCGACGCCGACGATGACGGCAATGCCGCGCCGGCGTGCTTCAGCACAGAGGTCGCTGCAAAAGGCGCCACAGCGGCTCTCGATCAGGACCGCCTGACAATCGGCCAGCAACTCGTCAGCGGCCGGCAGCTTCACGCTCCACAGCGCGGGATCGCGATAGATCGTGAGCGTTCGCTCGCCGGAGGGCTCGATCATGATCGCGGAGACCGGTGTGGTCAGTCCGGGCATGCGCACGATATGGGTGGTGTCGATGTGCTCCCGCGCCATCTGCGTCGGAATGAAATCGCTCGACGTCTCGCGCGCATCGCCCATGGGACCTGCGAATGCGACGCGGCCGCCAAGTCGCGCCATCGCGATGGCAGCGTTGAGCGCATTGCCGCCACAGATCTCCGCAAGATGGCTGGCGTTGGCCTTGCTGCCGCGCGCGGGCACGGAATCGACCCGGAAGGTCAGGTCGCGCACGGGAATGCCGATGCAGAGGATGCGCGGCGCGGTCGCAGGTAGCGCCATCGGCGGTCAGCTCTTGTCGTGCACCCAGCGGCCGAGCAGGTGATGGGCGATGGCGAAGGGATGCGGGCCGGCGAGCCCGTCCGGATGGGTCCGCGTCAGCATCTTTGCCGCCTCCTCGCGCGTGAACCAGCGCGCGTCTTCCAGCTCCGAGTGGTCGACCACGATGTCCTCGTTCAGCGCTCGCGCGCTGCAGCCGATCATCAGCGACGACGGATAGGGCCAGGGCTGCGTCATGTAATATTGCACGTCGGTGCAGCGGATGCCGGATTCTTCGAGGATCTCGCGGCGCACCGCGTCCTCGATCGTCTCGGCGGCCTCGACGAAGCCGGCGAGGCACGAAAACATGCCCGACGGAAACTGCTTCTGGCGGCCAAGCAGGCATTTCTCGCCGGATGCCACGTGCATGATCACGACCGGATCGGTGCGCGGAAAGTGCTCGGCTTTGCAAGCGGGACATTCGCGCTTCCAGCCGCCTTCCTTCATCGCGCTGCGGGCGCCGCAATTGGCGCAATAGCCGTGGCGCTGGTGCCAGCTGACCATCGACTTCGCCATCGCGACCGCCGAGAGCTCGTCGGGCGGGATCGCGCCCTGCATTGCCATGCCGCGCAGCTCGGTGACGGTGTAGTCCTCACGGCCGATCAGCTTCTCGGCGGCGGCCTGCGACATCCCCATGCCGAAGACCGCGGCGCCGTCGCGCAGACCCAAAAAGATCGTGCCGGGATTGGCGCCGCATTTCAGCGCCTCGTCGATTCCGAGCAGCGCGCGGGCCTTGTCGCCGTCGCGCTTCACCAGCAGCGAGTCGCGGTAGACGACATAGGCGCGCGATGAGGATTTCTGCTCCAGCGCGAATAGTTTTTCGTCGTCGCGGCGCAGATGCGCGGCGCGGTCGAGCACGTTGGTGACGAAGGCCGGCTGTCCCAGCGGAAACGCATCGAATGCTGACATTGTTATTCTTTCAACCCAACCAGATTTTTCGGCGAAGCGCGCTGATGAAATTCTGAACCTCCGCGGCATCGTGTGCCAGCGGCGGCATCACGCCCCACACCGGCCGCGGCCAGGCGGCGTCGCTGGTCCGGCGCGCGATGATGTGAACGTGAAGCTGCGGCACGAGGTTGCCGAGGGCCGCGACATTGAGCTTGTCGCATTTGGTGATCTCCTTGAGCGCGCGCGAGACGCGGGAGATCTCCGTCATCAATTGCGCCTGCTGGACTTCGTCGAGATCGATGATCTCGACCGCGTCGGGGCGCCGCGGCACCAGCAAGAGCCAGGGATAATGCGCGTCCTTGATGACCAGCACCTTCGACAGCGGCAGATCGCCGATGTCGATGGTGTCCTCTTTCAGACGGGAGTGCAGCGACCAGGCGGGATCAGACATATGCGTTTCCGGATGGCCCGTAGGACGGGCGTGTTGGGTCCGACCATACGATACGGGGTCCAATAGGGGAAGGATTGCGCTACGCTGTCACCGCATACGCGATCGTCGTCCCGGACAAGCGCAGCGAAGCGGAGCGCAGATCCGGGACCCATAACCACAGGGAGAAGTGTGGCCCGAGCTGGCAACTGCGAATCTTCGCCAAACTCGATCCTGTGGTTATGGATTCCGGGCTCGCGCTGCGCGCGCCCCGGAATGACGGAAACTACGCCTCCGCCAACACCCGCGCATTGGCGCGGACCGAGGCTTCGCTGACGCGGATGCCGAGGCCGGGACCGTCGGGCACCACGACGTGACCGGCGCGGTTCGCCACACGCTCCTCCAGCACGTCCTCGGTCAGCACGTGATGCGGCATGTAGAATTCGCAGCCGAGCGAGATGCCTGGCGTCGCCGCGATCAGCTGCGTGCCGGCAGCAAGGCCAATGCCGCCCTCCCACAGCGTGCCGCCATAGCCGGGGAGGCCGGCGATGTCGGCGATCGCCATGATCGCCTGCGCCTCGAACAGGCCGCCGGCCTTCATCAGCTTGATCGAGACGGCATCGGCCGCCTCGCGGCGCACCACCTCCATCATGTCGCGGCGGTCGAAGCAGCTTTCGTCGGCGAGCACCGGCGTTTCCAGCGCCGCGGTGAGCTGCGCCATCACGTCGAGAAATTTGCGTGGCACCGGCTGCTCGATGAAGGTCGGCGCAAACTCTTCGACATCGCGCAGGATCTTGATCGCGCCGAACGGCGCCAGCGCCTGGTTGTAGTCGACGCGCAGATCGACCTTGTCGCCAAACTCTTTGCGGATCGCTTCGAGATGGTCGAGGTCCTCGCGATGCGGCTTCACGCCGGTCTTGACCTTGTAGATGACGTTCCCCTCAGGAACCATCTTTCGCATGCGTTCGAGATCGGCGGCGAAATCGGGATCGGCGATCGAGAAGGAGAGGGGAATGGTGTCGCGCACACGGCCGCCCAGCAGGTCGGCGACCGACAGCCCCGACGATTTGCCGACGATGTCGAGCAGCGCCATCTCGATCCCGACCTTGGCCTCGGCATGGCCGACCAGCGCGCGGTCGAGCTCGGCCATCAGCGCACGGATGCGGCGCACGGGTTTGCCGAGCAGGATCGGCCGCAGATAGATGTCGAGCGCGGAGAATGCCGCTTCCGGCGTTCCCGTGAACACCTCCCACGGCGCCGCTTCACCCCAACCGACCACGCCGTCGCTGGAGGTCAGTTCGATCAGCACGCGCTTCACCGTGCCCTTGACGTTGCCGACGCCCTGCAGGCGCGCCATCTTGATCGGGCTTTCGATCAGGAACAGCCTGATACGTGCGACGGTTGCTTCGGTCATGTCAGGCCTCCATTGACGTGCCAGACCTGGCCGGTGACGTAGGACGCCTTCGGGGATGCCAGGAAGGCGATGATTTCGGCGACTTCCTCCGGCCGCCCGCGGCGGCGCATCGGGATCAGCGCCTCGGTCGCGGCGATCTGTTCGGGCGACAGCCGGCTCTCGCTCGGCTTGTCCTTGACGATGAGGCCTGGCGAAACCGCGTTGACGGTGATGCCGTCTTTCGCAAGCTCCATCGCGGTGAGGCGCACCAGCGCTTCCAGCGCGGAGCGGCTCGCGGCGGTGGCCGCGAAGGGCGCGAACTCAGGCCGGATCGCATGCGCTACGAAGGACGACACCGCCACGATTCGCGCATCCTGTCCGGCGCGCAGCAGCGGCAGCGCGGCGTCAACGAGACGTGTGAAGGCCAGCGCGGATTCATCCATCGCCTGCCGGAATTGATCCGCCGGCGTGCCGATGGCGCTGCCGCGGCGGGCGTGGCCGCCGACCAGGATCAATCCATCGAGCCGGCCGAAGGCGGCCTGCGCGGCGGCGATCGCGTCGGTGACGGCCGCTTGCTCGGCAAGATCGCCGAGGCACTTCGCGACCGCAGCACCTTTTGCTTCAGTTTCGGCCGCGGTGGCGTCGAGACCTTCCGCGTTCGAGCGCGTGTGCAGCAGCAGCGCGGTGCCGGGCGCTGCGAGCAGTTTTGCGGTGGCGCGGCCGATGCCGCTGGCGGCACCGGTGACGAGATAGGCGCGATCGATATCAGGCATCACGGTGTCGCGTTGGCCGGCGGCAGCGCGCCGGTGCGGTGGAAATGGCTGAGGAAGGCGCGCGTCGCCGCTTGCTGCGGGTTGTCGATCACCTGCCGCGCCGGACCTTCCTCCACGACCACACCGTCGCGCATGAAGATCAGACGGTCGGCGACCTCGCGGGCGAATGCGATCTCGTGGGTCACGATCACCATGGTCATGCCTTCGGAGGCGAGGCGCTGCATCACGTTGAGCACCTCGCCGACGAGCTCGGGGTCGAGCGCCGAGGTGGCCTCGTCGAACAGCATGACGTCAGGCTCCATCGCCAGCGCGCGTGCGATCGCAACGCGCTGCTTCTGGCCGCCGGAGAGCGTCGCCGGATATTGGTCGGCCTTCTCGGCAAGGCCGACTTTGGCGAGCTGCGCCCGCGCGAGCTTCTCGGCGTCAGCCCTGGCCATGCGCCGCACCGTGACCGGGCCCTCCATCACATTCTGGAGCGTCGTCATGTGCGGGAACAGATTGAAATGCTGGAACACCATGCCGGTGGTGGCGCGAAATTTTGCCAGCGTTTTCACGTCGGGGAGCTTTGTGCCTTCACCGAACGAGAAGCGTGTGTCGCCGACGCGGACGCTGCCGCCGTCGGGCTCGACCAGCAGGTTGATGCAGCGGAGCAAAGTCGATTTGCCGGAGCCCGATGGTCCGATCAGCGCGACGACGCCGCCCTTGGCGACGTCGAGGTTGATGTTCTTCAAAACCTCGTTGCTGCCAAAGCTCTTGCGAAGGCTGCGGATCTCGATTTTCGAAGTGTTCTTGGACGTCTCGCTCATTCGCTCACCGCCAGTCGCTTCTCGCCGCGGCGGACGATGATGGTGAGCGGGATCAGGATCGCCGCATAGGCGACCGCGACCGCGGTGTAAGTCTCCAGCGGCCGGTAGCTGTCATGGGCTGCGACCTGGCTTTGATAGACGAGGTCAGGCACCGCCAGCACCGAGACCAGCGAGGTGTTCTTGAACTGGATGATCGACTGGTTCATCAGCGCCGGGATCATGCGCTTGATCGCCTGCGGCAGCACGATGCGCCGCATGGTCTGGCCCGGCGTCATGCCGAGCGCGGCGCCGGCTTCCGACTGGCCCTTGTCGATCGAGATGATGCCGCCGCGGATGATCTCCGAATAGAACGAGCCGCCATAGAGCGAGAGCGCCAGCGCCGAGGCGGTGATCGGCGTCATCTCGACGCCGGCGAGGATCGGCAGCGCGTAATAGAACCAGATCAGCTGCACCAGGATCGGCGTGCAGCGGAACGCCTCGATGAAGGCGAGCGCGACGAGACGTACGGCCTTGAAGCGCGACAGGCTGCCGAACGCGCCGAGCAGGCCGAACACGAGGCCAAGCAGCACGATCACCACGGTGAAGCCGACAGTGACGCCAAGCCCGTTGAGAAAGAGCCAGCGATAGCTCCAGAGGATGCCGAAGTCCCACTGATACATGCGTGCTTTCTTCCTTCACCTCTCCCGCTTGCGGGAGAGGTCGGCTCGCATCGAAGATGCGAGGCGGGTGAGGGCTCTGTCCTCTAGGGGAGTCTCTTTGCGGAAGCACCCTCTCCCCGACCCTCCCCCGCAAGCGTGGGAGGGGGCGGAGCGGAGTCCGCGGAGCGAGCCTGCCGCGAACATCAACTTACAACGACACGCCCGGCGGAATATCCGCTTCCGTCACGCCCACCAGCTCCATGTTGGTGATGATCGCGTTGCGGATGAAGCCGAGGCCCTTGTTGAAGTCGATCCAGGTGTTGACGTAGTCGCGGAAAGTCTTGTCGTTCTCGCGGCGGAAGCCGGCGTTGGACGTCGTCGCGAAGATCGGCGTCGGCAGCACGAACTGGCCGAGCGAGGGATTCTTCTTCAAGACGGTCAGCGACAGCATGGTGATCAGGCACTGCGCATCGACGCGGCCGGTCTGCAGAGCGGCGGTGGCATCGTCGGCGGTCTTCAGGCGCGAGATCTGCGCCTTCGGCGTCAGACGGCTGACGACCTGGTCGTGCGAGGAGCCCTGGTCGACGGCGATCTTGATGTCGGGCGAGTTCAGCTCGGCCCAGCTCTTCGGCTTGAAGTCCTTCTTGCAGAGGATGCCGAAGGCGTTGTTGAAGACCGGCACCGAGAAATCGACCACCAGCGCGCGCTTCGGGGTCGGGTTGAGGCCGAAGAAGATGTCGATCTTGTTGGACTGAAGGTCGAGCACCGAATTGCCCCAGGTCGTCTCGGTGATCTCGAGCTCGGCCTCCATGTCGTCGGCAAGCCCCTTGGCGATGTCGATGTAAAAACCCTTCCACTGGCCGGTGGCGAGGTCCTTCATGTAATAGGGCGCGCCGCCGCCGACCGCGCCGATCCGCATCTTCTTGGTGCGACGGATGCGGGCGAAGGTCGATTCGTTCGGGTCGGCCGCGGTCTGGGCCACGGCCGGGGCGGCCAGCGCGGCTGCGGTGACCGCGCCAAGTCCGACAATCGATGCAACATCACGACGTGTAACCATTGGGATCAATCGCTCTTCTGGTTGGGTGGAGTTCCGGCAGCGTTCTTAGCAAGGTGGTCCCATCAGTGAAAGCACAGCCTATCGGCTGGGCAGATCCGGGTTTGCCCGGATGCTGGGCAAACCCCGACCGTTCGAACCGATACCCGCTTGCTTTCCGCTTCCTTTGGCCCCAAATAGGGACCGGGAGATTGGCGGTGGACGAGCCACTCGCCAACCGGGTCAGGTCCGGAAGGAAGCAGCCCTAACGAGGTCCGGATCGGGTCGCTCGTCAGTCTCCTACCTGTTTTTCCGAGCGAATTGCGCCGGCGGGCTCCCCGCCAGCGCGCTCCTTTCCGCAAAAGCCGGCCGAGAGACATTTCATTGCGGATCGACCGATGACCGACGCTGGCGCCCCTCCCAATCCCGATAGCGCCGGCCCGGCCGGCAACGCGCCCTACCGGGTGCTGGCGCGCAAATACCGCCCCTCCTCATTCGACGACCTGATCGGCCAGGAGGCCGTGGTCCGCACCGTCTCCAACGCCTTCGAGACCGGCCGCATTCCGCAGGCCTGGATCCTCACCGGCGTCCGCGGCGTCGGCAAGACCACCACTGCGCGCATTCTTGCCCGGGCGCTCAACTACGAGATGCCGGATGGCTCGGTGAAAGGGCCGACCATCCACTTGCCGACCTTGGGCGTGCATTGCCAGGCGATCATGGAAAGCCGGCACATGGACGTGCTGGAGATGGACGCGGCCTCGCACACCGGCGTCGACGACGTCCGCCAGATCAATGACAGCGTGCGCTACGCGCCGGCCAGCGCCCGCTACAAGGTCTACATCATCGACGAAGTCCACATGCTGTCGACGGCGGCGTTCAACGCCTTCCTGAAGACGCTGGAGGAACCGCCGGAGCACGCCAAATTCGTGTTTGCGACGACCGAGATCCGCAAGGTTCCGGTCACCGTGCTGTCGCGTTGCCAGCGCTTCGACCTGCGCCGGGTCGAGGCCGACGTGCTGATGAAGCACCTCGCCAATATCGCCGCGAAGGAAAACGTCGAGATCGAGCCGGAGGCGCTCGGCATCATCGCCCGCGCCGCGGAAGGCTCGGTGCGCGACTCACTGTCGCTGCTCGACCAGGCGATCGCGCATGCGGCGGGGCAGGTGAAGGCCGACGCGGTCAGGCAGATGCTGGGGCTCGCCGACCGCACCCGCGTCATCGACCTGTTCGATTCGCTGGCGCGCGGCGACATCGCCGCCGCCTTCAAGGAGTTCCGGGATCAGTACGACGTCGGCGCCGATCCGATCGTCGTGCTCTCCGACCTCGCGGAGTTCGTGAACTTCGTCACCCGCGTGAAGATCGTGCCGGCGACCGCCGACAACGTCGCCTATGGCGAGACCGAGCGGGTGCGGGCGAAGGATTTCGCCTCGAAGATCTCGATGCGGGTGCTGTCGCGGATGTGGCAGATGCTGCTCAAGGGCATCACCGAGGTGCAGGCTGCGACGCGTCCCGCCGCGGCCGCCGAGATGGTGCTGGTGCGCATCGCCTATGTCGCCGACCTGCCGACGCCGGACGAAGCGATCCGGATGCTGGAGCAGAACGGCGGCGGCTCGCCAGTCGTGAGTGGCGGAAGTAGCGCGCGTAGCAGCGCGCCGGCCGCACCGATGGCGTCCGCAGCGCCGGTTGCCTCGGCGGCGCCGGTTCGCATGCCGACCTCGTCGCCGACTTCCTTCGGTGGCGGCGCCCGGCCGCAAATGGCGGCGCCCGCGCCGAATACCCAAGGTGCGGCGCCCCAGCTGCGCATCACCAGCTTCACCCAGCTCGTCGCGCTTGCCGGGCAGAAGCGCGACCTCATGACCAAGGGCGCCCTCGAGGGCGACATGCGCCTCGTCCGTTTCGAGGAGGGCCGGCTGGAGGTCGCGCTCGAGCCCAACGCCTCCAAGACCATGATCTCGGAGCTTGCGAAGAAATTCGAGCTCTGGACCGGCCGGCGCTGGACCGTGATCGTCTCCAACGAGCAGGGCCAGCCGACGCTGCGCTCGGTGAACCAGGCCGCCAAGCAGGAGCATGCCCGCACCGCGGAGGCCGATCCGCGCGTGCAGGAGGTGCTGTCGCGTTTCCCCGGCGCGAAGGTCGTCGAGGTCCGCAGGCTTGCCCCCGAGGCGCCGGAATCCAATATTAATGCCGACTATGGCACTGACGATCCGCCCGACGGTTCCGACGCCGACGACGATCTTTGAGCATGATCCGGAAAAGTGTGCGGCGGTTTTCCGAGAGATCATGCTCGAACAAAAAAGCAAAAGCGCGCTTCATCGCGCTTTGGCCAGTTTTAAGGACGAGCACCCATGGCTGACTTTCTCGGCATGATGAAGCAGGCGGCGCAGCTGCAATCCAAGATGCAGGAGATGCAGGAGCAGCTCGGCAATGTAGAGGTCGAGGGCATCTCCGGCGGCGGTCTCGTCGCCGTGCGCATGACCGCGAAGATGGACGTGAAGGGCGTCAAGATCGATCCCTCGCTGATGAAGCCGGAAGAGCGCGAGGTGCTGGAAGACCTGCTCGTCACCGCCTTTGGCGATGCCCGCCGCAAGGCGGAGACGGCGATGCAGGAGAAGATGCAGTCGCTCACCGGCGGGCTCGGCCTGCCGCCGGGGCTGTTCGGCCAGTAAGATGGGCGCGGTTGCAGGTCCCGAGATCGAGCGGCTGGTCCAGCTTCTCGCGCGGCTGCCGGGCCTTGGCCCGCGCTCGGCGCGGCGCGCGGCGCTGCATCTGATCAAGAAGCGCGAAGCGCTGATGATGCCGCTGTCCTCTGCCTTGCAGGTGGCGCTCGACAAGGTCCAGGTCTGCAAGACCTGCGGCAACATCGACACGCAAAATCCCTGCACCGTCTGCACCGATCCGAAGCGCGATCCTGCCATCATCGTCGTGGTCGCCGACGTCGCCGATCTCTGGGCGCTGGAGCGGGCCAATGCCACCCAGGGTCGCTACCACGTGCTGGGCGCGACCCTGTCGCCGCTCGACGGCGTCGGCCCGCAGGACCTCACCATCGACGCGCTGGTCGCGCGGGCCCATGCCGCCGAGGTGCACGAGATCATTCTGGCGCTGAATGCAACGGTGGACGGCCAGACCACGGCGCATTACATCACCGACCTGCTTCAGGACGCCAACGTCAAAGTAACCCGGTTAGCGCACGGTGTGCCGGTCGGCGGCGAGCTTGATTATCTCGATGAAGGTACGCTATCGGCCGCCATGCGGCAGCGGACGCTGTTCTAGCTATCCAGACTTCACGGAACGGACGACATGACGAAACGATTCGCCAAACGGCTGGCTTTGGCCCTGACGATGATGACGGTGGTGACCCCGGCCGTCTCGGCGCAGCAGGACGATGGGGCCCCGCCGCCGTCCAAGCCCGGCAAGCCGATCAACAATGGCGACGTGCTCTCGGGCGAGCTGAACACGATGAAGGTGCGCGACGTCAAGAACGCCGGCAAGCGGATCGCGATGTACCAGATCACCTCCGAGCCGCGCCGCCTGCCGGCGCCGAACGGGCTGTGCAATCTCGAGACCGGACCTGAGACCTTCCAGCTCGTCACCTCCAGCGACGCGCAGGCCGCGCAGTTGAAATCGTTCGTCGGCAAGGAGATCTCGGTCAAGGTCGACGAGGTCGCCTGCGCCAGCGATCCCGGCCAGATGAGCGAGGCCGTGATCACGAAGTGGAGCCTGATCAGGAAGCAGTAGGGGGCGTCTCCGCGATTCCGGTGTCATCGCCCCCGAAGGCGTAGGGTGGGCAAAGGCGCACCGCGCCGTGCCCACCACCTGCTTCTAATTCATGGCGTGATGGTGGGCACGCTTCGCTTTGCCCACCCTACGGCAGCGGGGGTGGGGCGCGCATAGCGTCAAACCCTCACCGGCCCCAGCGCATCGAAATGCCCGCGCTTCTGCAGCCAGGCCAGCAGCATCAGGCTCGGGATCGCCACCAGCACGCAGATCACGAAGAACAGCGCCCAGCCGGTCGTCTCCGCCACGAAGCCGGCACCGGACGACAGATACGTCCGTCCCACCGCCGCGAGCGCGGTGAGCAGCGCGTATTGGGTCGCTGTGTGCAGCGGATTCTGGCACAGCGCCGAGAGATAGGCGACGAAGATCACGGTGCCGATGGCGCTGGTGAAGTTCTCGGCGCAGATGGCGAGCGCCAGCGCCCATTGGTTGGTACCGACCACCGCAAGCCATGAGAAGGACAGGTTCGCCAGCGCCTGCACCACGCCCCCGATCCAGAGCGATGTCGCCAGCGAATACCGCCGCGCCACAAAACCGCCGGCGAAGCCGCCAATCAGCGTCGCGGCGAGGCCGACGCCCTTCACGATCGCCGCATAGTCGTTGCGGGTGAAGCCGAGGTCGATCACGAACGGCGCCGTCATCGTGCCGGAGAACGCGTCGGTGAACTTGAACAGCACGACGAAGGCGAGCGCGGCAAGAGCATCCTTGCGCGACAGGAACTCCGAGAAGGCGCCGATCGCCGCATGCAGCACGCGCGTGAACGCGGTCTCGGCCTGTGTCGCGGCTTCCGCCCGCACCGATTGCTCAGGCTCGGTCGCGGCCAGCGCCGTGATCGTTCCGATCAGCACCATCGCCGCCATCACCACATAGCCCCACATCCAGGCCGAGCTGCGCGCAATGCCGGTGTCCTCGAAGCCCGAGACGATGAACAGCGCGCCCGCGGTCGAGACCAGCATGCCGATGCGATAGGCCGCGACGTAAGCCGCCATGCCGGCGGCCTGCCCGCTCTCGGGCAGGCTCTCGACCCGGAACGCGTCGACCACGATGTCCTGGGTCGACGATGTCGTCGCCACCAGCAGCGCGCCGAGCGCGACGTAGAACGGCGAGCGCGCTGGATCGGTCATCGCCAGCAACAGGATCGCGATGATCAGCAGCAATTGCGAGAACACCAGCCAGCCGCGCCGCCGTCCGAACGTGCGGGTGAACAGCGGCACGTGGAGCGCATCCACCAGCGGCGCCCACAGGAATTTCAGCGTGTAGGGCGTGCCGACCAGCGCAAACAGTCCGATGGTCTTGAGATCGACCCCGGCCTCGCGCATCCACACCAGCAGCGTCGACCCCGACAATGCCAGCGGCAGCCCGGAGGAGAAGCCGAGGAACAGCACGATCAGCACCCGCGGTTGCAGGTACACGGCCAGGCTCTCGCGCCAGGAGGTCGCGGGGGCGGGGCTAGCGGCGGGGGAGGTCACCTCGGGTGCGGTCATCGGGTGGTGTTAGCAGATTCTGGGGGCCACAAGGGAGCTGTCGTCGCTGCCAGCGGCAAAGGAGGTGTCGTCGCCCTCTCGGTGTCATCGTCCGCGAAGGCGGACGATCTAGTAACCACCGGCATCTCGGTTCAACCACAACTGCCGCGGCGTACTGGATACCCCGCCTTCGCGGGGTATGACAGCGCGGCGGGGCATGGCAGCTTTATGGCGGCCCGGCGCTCTCGTGATACAGGTCATCCCAATTCGGATTGTGTTGCTCGATCAATCGGACCTTCCAGGCCCTGTTCCCTTCAGCCGCTTCTCGCGTTTGATCACGTTCTCGGGGTCGTCGAACTGCTCGAAGTAGACGAGCCGAGCGACATCATACTTCTCGGTGAAGCTCTCGATCAGCTTGGACTTGTGCTGAGCGACGCGACGGATGAGGTCGTTCGTCATGCCAATATAGAGCGTGCCGCCGATCTTGGAGGCGAGAATGTAAACGTAGTAGTGGCGTGCCCCCATGTGACCACCTCAACGGTGTCATCGTCCGCGAAGGCGGACGATCCAGTACTCACCAGCACCTCGGTTCAAAAACGACTGTCACAGCGTACTGGATGCCCCGCCTTCGCGGGGCATGACATTGTCCTAGAATCACTCCCCCGCCTGGAGCTTCCGCGGAAACAGCTCGCCCGCGCCCGTCGCCACCAGCCGCGGGCCTTCCGGCGCATCGCTCTTGCTGAAATCGAGCTCCTCGATCCGCCCGGCACGTTTCTCGATCTTGTCGGCGGAAATCAGCACTTGGCGGACGTCCTCGTTCACGTCGGCAAAATGCTTTTGCAGCTTCAGCACGCGATCCCTGAGACGTCCCAGATCGTCGCCGAGCTTGATCACCTCGGTGCGGATCTGGTCGGCGGCATCGCGCATGCGCGCGTCCTTCATGATCTGCTGCATCACCTGGATCGCCAGCATCAGGAGCGAGGGCGACACCAGCACTACGCGGGCGCGATAGGCCTTCTGGATCACGTCGTCGAAACCGTCATGGATTTCCGCATAGACCGATTCCGACGGCACGAACATCAACGCCATCTCCTGGGTCTCGCCGGCGACGAGATATTTTTCGGCGATGTCGCTGACATGCTTCATCACGTCGCCGCGCAGCCGCTGCGTGGCGACGCGCCGCTCCTCGTCGGTGCGGGCGTCGTGCAGCGCCGTCATCGCTTCCAGCGGAAATTTGGCATCGATGCAGAGCGGACGCTGGTCGGGCAGGAACACGACACAGTCGGGCCGCTTGCCGGTCGAGAGCGTGAACTGGAACTCGTAGGAGCCTTTGGGAAGGCCGTCCTGGACGATCGCCTCCATCCGCGCCTGGCCGAAGGCGCCGCGCGACTGCTTGTTGGCGAGGACATCGCGCAAGGTCGTCACCTGCGTGGTGAGGTCGGTGAGGTTCTTGTGCGCGTTGTCGATGATGCCGAGCCGCTCGTGCAGCGCGCGCAGGCTCTCCATGGTGTTGCGGGTCGAATGTTCCATGGACTGGCCGACGCGGTGGGTCACCGAATCCAGCCGCTCGTTGACCGCCCGCGCCATCTCGGCCTGGCGGCCGGCCAGCGCCTGGGTCATGGCATCGACCCGGCCGGAGGCTTCAGCTTGGGCGTGCAGCACCTGGGCGAGGCGCTCCTCGAGCTCGTCGGCCCGGATCGCGTGGGCCATCGCGAGTTCCGCGCCGCGCCGTCCCGAGCGCGCGATCACGACCGCAATCACAACCAGCAGGATGAGGACCAGCGCGCCGAAGCCGATCAGCGCATCGATGGTGCGCACCGGCCAGTCGCCGGCCATGAAAATGATCTCGTTCATGCCAGCCCTTCTATCCGATTCGCGTCCGGTCGCGAACGAAGGGGGAACGTTTTCGGTAAAGAAACCCTTAAGTTTTATGGTTAACGAAACCTGAAGCTTTATCGTGAGCGGAGCGTGAACCGGGTTCCTGGCCGCATTGACCGCATCCGGCGCGCGGCTTAAATCGCCGCCATGGCTCTACGAGAAATCATCATTCTGCCCGACAAGCAGCTGCGCCTGGTCTCCAAGCCGATCGAGAAGGTCACGCCGGAGATCCGCAAGCTTGCCGACGACATGTTCGAGACCATGTACGACGCGCCCGGCATCGGGCTTGCGGCGATCCAGGTCGCGCAGCCGCTGCGGCTGATCACCATGGACCTCGCCAAGCCCAACCCGGACGGCGAGACCAAGCCGGAGCCGCGCGTGTTCATCAACCCCGAGATCATCGCCTCGTCCGAGGAGCTGTCCATTTACGAGGAAGGCTGCCTCTCGATTCCCGAATATTACGAGGAGGTCGAGCGCCCTGCGAAGGTGCGGGTGCGTTTCACCGATCTCGACGGCAAGCTGCACGAAGAGGATGCCGAAGGCCTCTACGCCACCTGCATCCAGCATGAGATCGATCATCTCAACGGCGTGCTGTTCGTCGACTATTTGTCGAAGCTCAAGCGCGACCGCGTCATCAAGAAATTCGAGAAAGCCGCCAAGCGCGCGGGGGAGTGAGTCATCGGAGCCGCCCCACCCTCGGTGCGCTCCCTCCCCCCTTGCGGGGGAGGGCGGGGGAGAGGGGTAGCCCAGCAAAAGTTCTAACGGGGACGAGAACCAATCCGCGCTCAAGCAGAGAGAGCGCGTCGTGTGGCACCCCTCTCCCTAGCCCTCCCCCGCAAGGGGGGAGGGAACGCAGCGAGTTCTGTTGATGCCCCTCCGTCTGATCTTCATGGGCACGCCCGATTTCTCCGTGCCGACGCTGCTCGAGCTGGTCGCGCACGGCCACGAGATCGTGGCCGTTTGCACCCGTGCGCCGAAACCCGGCGGGCGTCGCGGCCTGCAATTGCAGCCGACTCCAGTTGAAGAAGCCGCGCGAAAGCTGGGCGTGCCCGTGCTGACGCCGAAGACGCTGAAGACACCGGAAGCGCTGGAAGAATTCCGCGCCTTCGACGCCGATGCGGCCGTGGTCGTCGCCTACGGCATGATCCTGCCGCAGGCGATCCTCGATGCGCCGAAGCTCGGCTGCTACAATCTGCACGCTTCGCTGCTGCCGCGCTGGCGCGGCGCTGCTCCGATCAACCGCGCGATCATGGCAGGCGATGCCGAGAGCGGCGTGATGGTGATGAAGATGGATGTCGGTCTCGACACCGGCGACGTCGCCATGGCCGAGAGGATTGCGATCAGGGACAATATGACCGCGGTCGATCTGCATGATCGTCTCTCCCGTCTCGGTGCCGATCTGATGGTGCGCGCGATGGCCGCGCTCGACCGCGGCGGGCTGCAGCTCAAAAAGCAGAGCGAGGACGGCGTCACCTATGCGGCCAAGATCGACAAGGCCGAGGCGCGGATCGACTGGACGAAGCCGGCGCGCGCGGTGCTCCGCCACATCCACGGCCTGTCGCCGTTCCCCGGCGCATGGGCGGAGCTTGAGAATGCGCGCGTCAAAATTCTGCGCTGCGAGCTGGCGAAGGGCGCGGGCGATCCGGGTGCGGTGCTCGATGATCATCTCACCATCGCCTGCGGCGACGGCGCCATCCGCATCCTCGAGCTGCAGCGCGAGGGCAAAGGCCGGATGCAGGCGGCGGACTTCCTGCGCGGCGTGCCTGTGAAGCCGCCGATGCGGCTTTCCTGATGCCCCGCTACAAGCTCACCATCGAATATGACGGCGCGCCGTTCTTCGGCTGGCAGATCCAGGAGACGCTGCCGTCGGTGCAGGGCGCGCTGGAAGCGGCCGTGAAGGCGATGACCGGCGCGGATCTGCGCGTGCATGGCGCCGGCCGCACCGATGCCGGCGTGCATGCGCGCGGCCAGGTCGCGCATGTCGATGTCGAGAAGCAGTTTCCGCCGGGCCGTTTTCGCGACGGGCTCAATGCGCATCTGCGCCCGCATCCGATTGCGGTGCTCGAGGCCGAGATCGTCCCTGATGCATTCGAGGCGCGCTTCTCGGCGGTGAAGCGCCACTACCGCTATCGCGTCATCAACACCCGCGCCAATCTCGCGCTCGATGTCGGTCACGCCTGGCGCGTGCCGCGGAAACTCGATGCCGATGCGATGCATGCGGCAGCAAAGCGCCTGCTCGGCAAGCACGATTTCACTACCTTTCGCGATACCGAGTGCCAGGCCAAGTCGCCGGAGAAGACGCTCGACCAACTCGACGTGCTGCGCGACGGCCGCGAGATCACCATCGTGACGTCGGCACGCTCGTTCCTGCATAGCCAGGTCCGCTCGATGGTGGGCTCGCTGGTCTGGGTCGGCGAAGGACGCTGGACCGCGGACGATCTCTCCGCGGCGCTGGAAGCCCGCAACCGCGCCGCCTGCGGCATCGTCGCCCCGCCGGAGGGGCTGTATTTGATGAAGGTGGATTATTAGCGAGGCGGGAGCTCTCGCCTCATTATCGGTGTCATGCCCCGCGAAGGCGGGGCATCCAGTACGCCGCGGCCTCTCGGCTCAATCACTACCGTCTCTGGAATACTGGATCGCCCGCCTTCGCGGGCGATGACAGCGGAGTAGGGGCGACGACGGAGCGGAAGACGGCAGCTCCTACCCAAAATACCTTTGCAAAATCCCGCGATACACCCGCGTCAGCTTCTCCAGATCCGTCACCGGCACGCGCTCGTCGACCTGGTGCATGGTCTGGCCGACCAGGCCGAACTCGATCACCGGGCAGTAGCTCGAGATGAAGCGTGCATCCGAAGTCCCACCGCTCGTCGACAGCTCCGGCTTGCGTCCCGTCACCTCCTCGATCGCGGAGACCGCGAGATCGGTGAACGGGCCGGGTTTGGTGACGAACACGTTGGAGTTCGAGGGCTCCCAGACGATGCGGGCCTTGATGCGGTTGCCGCAGGCCTTTGCGAGGCGCGTCTCGACCAGCTCGCGCAGGCTCGCCTGGGTGTGGTTGTCGTTGTAGCGGATGTTGAATTTTGCGCGGGCCTCGCCGGGGATGACGTTGGAAGCCTTGTTGCCGACGTCCACTGAAGTGAATTCGAGATTGGAGGCCTGGAATTGCGCGCTGCCATGGTCGAGCGGCTCGTCGGAGATCGCCACGATCAACCTTGAGATATCCGGCACCGGATTGGAGGCGCGGTGCGGATAGGCGACATGGCCCTGCACGCCGTCGACATAAAGCGTGCCGGATTGCGAGCCGCGGCGGCCGACCTTGATGGTGTCGCCGAGGGTCTCGACGTTGGAGGGCTCGCCGAGCACGCAATGATCGAACTTCTCGCCGCGCTCGGCAGCCCATTTGAGCAGCTTGATGGTGCCGTTGATCGAGACGTCTTCCTCGTCGCCCGTGATCAGGAACGAGATCGAGCCCGTCCCGTCGGCGCGCGGCTTGCCGGCATTGGCGGCGAGATGCTCCAGCACGGCTGCGACCGAGCAGGCGATGCCGCCCTTCATGTCCACCGCGCCGCGGCCGTGCAGAAAACCGTCCTTCACCTCGCCGGAGAACGCGCCGACGCTCCAGGCGCTCTCGTCGCCCGGCGGCACCACGTCGGTGTGGCCGGCGAAGGTGATGTGCGGTCCTTCGGTGCCGATCCGCGCATAGAGATTGTCGACATCGGGGGTGCCTTCTTCGCTGAAGGTCACGCGGTGGCAAGTAAAGCCGGCGGCGGCGAGGGCCTTTTCAAGCACCCCCAGCGCACCGGCATCTTCAGGGGTTACCGAGGGGCAGCGGATGAGATCGCGGGCAATCGAGAGAGCATCGGTCATGCGCTCCGCTTAACATGCATGCCGCCGGGTGGGCTAGCGCTGGGCGGGACAAAATCGATCTCGCGCTGCTGGTCCCAGCTTTGTGCAGGTGGCGCGGCAGGACGGTCCTCGTCCTTGGCGAGTGGATCCGGACCAAACCGGTTGTCGCCGGACGTGCCGGGCGCGATGAACAATTCGACGAACCCCCACAACCACAGCGCATCGATGGCCAGGTCGAACGGAACGAACCAGGAGCTGTCGGGCAGCAGCTCGTTGAAATGAAGCAGCAGCCGGGGAACGAAGAAGAGGGGCACGAGCCACCAGCCGCTCCGATCGCGATCGTGCAGCCGCTTGATCGTGGTCGCGAGGAGGATCCAGAAAAACAGCGAGGTGCCGAGCACCTTCAGGATCAGGGTCGGACGGTCGGCGGTTGGCAGCAAGCGGTAGGCGCGCGGGTCGATCGCCTTGAACAGGCCGTCGGTGCTGAAGTCGAAATTGATATCCAAGCCGAGCTTGAGGGCGATCGATGTGCCCGCTTCGAGCGATCGGATGACTTGACCGACGACGTCCAGCAAGCTCGTCAGCAGCACGACGATCAGCAGCGCCTGCCACAGCAGGGCACGGTTGATGCGGCCGTCGAAGCGAAAGAAGTACCAGGTCCAGTCCATGCGAGAGGCTCCGGGCGGGAATGGCCGCCCGGTGATTGGTCGCGATGGAGGGAGGGAGGGTTCGATGAAGGGGCCGCCGCGGACGGCGATGCGAAGCATCGTCCGAAGCAATCCGGGTGAGGGGGTACAGGTCTCGCGGCCATCTCATCCGTGGAGAGAGGCCCCACACCCCCACCCTCTCAGCGCGAGCGAAGCTCGTCGCGGCCCCGTAAGAACGGGGAGAGGGGGTGGAGAGAGATCAATCCCGCAGCAGCTCGTTGATGCTGGTCTTCGAACGCGTGCGCTCGTCGACGCGCTTGACGATCACGGCGCAGGCGGTGCTCGGGCCGATCTGGCCGTTCTTCATCGGCTTGCCGGGCAGCGCGCCGGGCACCACCACCGAATACTCCGGCACCTCGCCCATGAAGACCTCGCCGGTCTCGCGGTCGACGATCTTGGTCGAAGCGCCCAGGAACACGCCCATCGCCAGCACCGCGCCTTTGCGCACGATCACGCCTTCGGCGACTTCCGAGCGCGCGCCGATGAAGCAGTCGTCCTCGATGATGACGGGCTCCGCCTGCAGCGGCTCGAGCACGCCGCCGATGCCGGCGCCGCCGGAGATGTGCACGCGCTTGCCGATCTGCGCGCAGGAGCCGACCGTGGCCCAGGTGTCCACCATGGTGCTCTCATCGACATAGGCACCGAGATTGACGAAGGACGGCATCAGCACGACGTTCTTGGCAATGAAGGCCGAGCGGCGCACCACCGCACCGGGCACTGCGCGAAAGCCCGCGTCGCGAAAACGGTTCGGGCCCCAGCCTTCGAACTTCGAGGGCACCTTGTCCCACCAGCTGGCCTTGCCCGGACCGCCGGGAATCACGTCCATGTCGTTGAGGCGGAAGGAGAGCAGCACCGCCTTCTTCAGCCACTGATTGACCTTCCACTTGCCGTCAGCGCCGCGCTCGGCAACCCGCGCCTCGCCCTTGTCCAGCGTCTCCAGCGCCTGGTCCACAGCCTCGCGGACCTCGCCCTTGGTCGAGGTCGAGATGCCGTCACGCGCGTCGAAAGCGCTGTTGATGGTGGATTCGAGGGCGGACAGGGACATCGGGCTTTCCTCTTCGGATCAGGGAATTTTGAGGGATTGGGGCGCTTTTTCGGGATTTGAGGGGGCGGAGTCAAGCTTGGCCTCACTGTCATCACCCGCGAAAGCGGGTGATCCAGTACGCCGCGGCGGTCATGATGAAACGAGGCGGCGGCGATTACTGGATACCCCGCCTTCGCGGGGTATGACCCCTCATTGTGGGGCTACGGTCTCACTGCGACAACCGCGCCAAAAACCCCGTCAGATCATCCGTGACGTGATCGACATGGGCCGCGTCCCGGCCTTCCAGCTCCCAATCCTCGCGCACCACCTCCTTGGTGCCGTCAGGCACCACCAGCACCGTGGTCATGCCGAGCGCGTGCGGGACGGTGAGGTTGCGGGCGAGGTCTTCGAACATCGCCGCCCGGGTCGGATCGACCGCATGGTCGGCAAGAAATTTCCGATAGGTCTGCGGCGCCGGCTTCGGTTCAAACTCCGCCGCGATGATGTCGAACACGCCGTCGAAATGGCCGGCAAGGCCGAGCCGTGCCAGCACTGCATCGACATGGTCGACCGAGCCGTTGGTCAGGATCAGTTTTCGCCCCGGCAGCTTTGCGATGGCTTCGCCGAGCTGCGGGTTCGGCTCCAGCGGCGAATGGTCGATCTTGTGCACATAGGCGAGGTAATCGTCGGCGCGCACGCCGTGCAGGGTCATCATGCCGCGCATCGTGGTGCCGAAGCGCCGATAATAATCCTTCTGGATCCTGCGCGATTCCTCCGCGCCGACGTTCAGCCAGTTGCACACGAACTCGCCGATCCGCGCATCGACCTGCTGCCAAAGATTGACGTGATGCGGATAGAGCGTGTTGTCGAGGTCGAACACCCAGGTGTCGACGTGGGTGAAGGTGCGGGGAGATGTCATATCGGCATTCTCAATTCGTCGTTCCGGACACGCGTAGCCACATTCCTGCTGTCGTCCCGGACAAGCGAACGAAGTGAGCGCCGATCCGGGACCCATACCCCCAGGGAGTGGTTTGACGAAGACTGGCAACTACCATCGTGCGCCACACTGCTCCCTGGGGTTATGGGTCCCCGCGTTCGCGGGGACGACGGCGGAGTTTGTGGCCCCACTGCCTTGATCCTCGATCACAGCACCCATCACGGCATCGCAAAGCGCAGCGTCTTGCCGCCACTCGACATATCCACCGCACCAAAGCCCGTCGCCGCAAATCCGCGCGCGGCACAATCGGTCTGCTCAACGGTCTCGAACTTGGTCTCGCGCGTGCAGAGCTGCTTGTCGCCGCCCCAGTTCAGCGGCTTGTCCTTCAGCTTGATGATTCGGTTGTCCGCGTCGATCGCCTCCGCGAAGCTGAAGATCTGCTTCGGCGTACCCGTCACGTCGGGGTGCAGGCAGGTCTTGGGATCGATGCGATACCAGCCGCGGCTCGTCACCGACTTGCCGTCGTCGGTGGCGACCGCCGCCATCACCTTGTGCGGCGTGTCGTTGCACCAGGTCAGGCCGCTCGAAGACGGCGTCTGCGTCGCATCGACCATGGTCTTGAAGAAATTCGGCGACGATATGGTGTCGGACGGCAGGCCGCGGCTCTTCAGGAATGCGGCGAGCGCCCCTTGCGTCTTCGGTCCATCGACGCCGTCGATGGCGCCGACGTCGTAGCCGATGATCACGAGGAGGCGCTGGATGCCGGCGAGGCGCGCCTGCTCGTCGTCATATTCGGAATCCTCGGCGAGATAGGCGACGGCATTGCCGTCGTCGCCACGCGTCGGCGTGATTTGTGTGAAGGGGACCTGTGTCTGGCCGCTGCGGCACTGCCGCGCGGCGGCGATGACGAAATTGTCCTGCGCCACGCACAGCATGTCGCTGCCGTTCTGCGGGATCGGGGAGGCGCCATAGATGCCCAGCGCGCGCGCGTTGAGCAGAATACGGTCGGCGGTCAGCGTGCCCTGGACCACCACGCGGCAGGCGGCGGGATCGATCCTGAACCAGCCGCGCGTCGCGGTCGCCGCCTTGTCGTCGATGCCGATCGCAGCCTCGACGACATAGGACATGCGGTTGCAGATCTTGAGATCGGCGAAGGCCGGCGCGGAGGAGAAGAAGAACGAGATGGCTGCGGCAGGCAGCGTCATCAGGAAGCGGGTGAGGGCGGAGCGGCGGGGGCGCTGAACTCTCCGCTCGTCATGCCCGGGCTTGACCCGGGCATCCACGTTTTCGCTGCGAGAAAGATCGTGGATGGCCGGGACATCTTCGCGAAGACGCGCTTCGCGCTCTTGCCCGGCCACCACGGCGCCTCTCGTCTTTGCGTTCCTCACTTGTGGATCAGCGTGCCGGTGCCCTGGTTGGTGAAGAGCTCGAGCAGCACGGCGTGCTGCATCTTGCCGTCGATGATGACGACGCCCTCGACGCCCTGCTCGAGCGCGTAGATGCAGGTCTCGACCTTCGGGATCATGCCGCCGGAAATGGTGCCGTCGGCGATCAGCTTGCGCGCGTCCTTCACCGACAATTGCGGAATCAGCTTCTTCGACTTGTCGAGCACGCCCGGCACGTCGGTGAGCAGCAGCAAGCGTTTTGCCTTGAGCGCGCCCGCGACGGCACCGGCAAAGGTGTCGGCGTTGATGTTCAGCGTCTGGCCGTCCTGCGAGGTCGCGAGCGGCGCCAGCACCGGGATCAACTCGTAGCCGATCAGCTGGTTGAGCAGCGTGAGGTCGACCTTCCCGGGGTCGCCGACGAAGCCGAGATCGACCGCCTTCTCGATATGCGAGTCCGGATCGATGATGGTGCGCGTCGTCTTCGACGCCTTCACCATGTTGCCGTCCTTGCCCGACAGCCCCACGGCCTTGCCGCCGGCCTCGTTGATGTAGCCGACGATCTGCTTGTTGACCGAGCCGGCCAGCACCATCTCGACGATCTCGATGGTGGCCTTGTCGGTGATGCGCAGGCCAGCGGCGAATTCCGAGACGATGCCGAGGCGCTTGAGCATGGTCGCGATCTGGGGCCCGCCGCCATGCACGACCACGGGATTGATCGCGGTCTGCTCCAGCAGCACGATATCGCGGGCAAAGTTCTTCGCGGTCTCCTCGTCGCCCATGGCATGGCCGCCATATTTGATGACGATGGTTTCCTCGTCATACTGCTGCATGTGCGGCAGCGCTTCGGACAGGATGCGGGCCTGGTCGAGCGGGGAGATGTCGGTCATGGGGCGGATCTCGCTGGCGGGACTGTCGGTGCGCGTTCTATCCGATTGGCGGGCGCGGCGCAAAGTGTGGCTGGCATGCCGAGCGTAGCCCGGATGGAGCGAAGCGAAATCCGGGGCCGGTGTCTGCGGTAAGAACCCCGGATTGCGCTTCGCTCCATCCGGGCTACGGACTGCGCTTCGCCGCCACCGCGGACAGCGTCACCGCGAGCCAGCCCAAAATCATCACCGTCCCGCCGGTCGGTGCGGCCATGGGAAACAGCGAGTGCCCGGCATATTGCCGCAAGGTGAGGTCGCCCGCGAACAGCGCCGCGCCGATCACGAAACCGAATGCGGCAATGAGCCCAATTCCGCCATGCAGAAGGCCGCGCGCGAGCAGGGCCGCGGTCGCGAGTATGGCAGTCGCATGAAACAGCAGCATGGCGCTGGCGGCGGCAAGCCGGCTCGCATCCGCGCCGTGCGCGGAGGCGGCGGCCAGCGCGACGCCGACGGCGCCCATCAAACCGGCAAGCCCAATCAGCAGGCGGTGCGCCAGCATCACGACGCCCGCTCTTCCAGCAGCTTCGCCATCGCGGCGCGCAGCTCGGCCATGCCGGTTGAGCTGCGCGAGGAGGTCGCGAGCACGTTCGGGAACGCGGCCGGATGCTTTGCCAATGCGGCCTCGGTCTCGGCGATGCGTGATTGCAGCTCGGAGGCCTTCACCTGGTCGGCCTTGGTCAGCACGATCTGGTAGCTGACCGCGGAGCGATCGAGCGTCTTCAGGACTTCGAGATCGACGTCCTTCAGCCCATGCCGCGCGTCGATCAGCACGTAGACGCGCGCGAGGCTGGCGCGGCCCAGCAGGAATTTGTGGATCAGCTCGGTCCAGGACGCGACCTGGCTCTTCGGCGCCTTGGCATAGCCGTAGCCGGGCATGTCAACGAGGCGGAGGTCGCTCTTCCCGGGGACCTCGAAGAAGATCAACTCCTGGGTGCGGCCCGGCGTATGCGAGGTGCGTGCCAGCGCATTGCGACCGGTGAGCGCGTTGATCAGGCTGGACTTGCCGACATTGGACCGTCCGGCAAAGGCGATCTCCAGCCCCGCCATCGGCGGCAGCGTTTGAATCGACGGCGAGGCCCAGATGAACTGCCAGTCGCGCGCGAACAGCTTTCGTCCGGCTTCGATCAGTCGCTCGTCTCTCTTCTCGTCCATGAGAAGGGTCTATCCTCTCGTCATGGCCGGGCAAAAGCGCGAAGCGCGTCTTTCCCAACCAAATGTCCCGGCCATCCACGTCTTCACGGAGCCAGCTTCCAAAACGTGGATGCCCGGGACAAGCCCGGGCATGACGATGTGGAGGCATTGTGCCCGCATGACCGGGCACGCTTCGTGTGAAGCTACGTCGCCTTCCTGGCGAACGTCGCCTTGAGATTGTCGAATAACTCCACCTTCACGCCGTTGCGGCGCATGATGAAGCTCTGCTGCAGCACCGAGAGCAAGTTGTTCCAGGCCCAGTAGATGACGAGACCCGCCGGGAAGCCCGCCAGCATGAAGGTGAAGATCAGCGGCATCCAGTTGAAGATGATCTGCTGCGTCGGATCCGGCGGCGTCGGGTTCAGCTTCATCTGGAACCACATCGTGATGCCCATGATGATCGGCCAGATGCCGAGCGCGAGGTAGTGGCCGAACACCGGGATCGTGGTCGGATCGACCGGGATCAGCCCGAACAGGTTGAAGAGGTTGGTCGGATCCGGCGCGGAGAGATCCTTGATCCAGCCGAAGAACGGCGCGTGCCGCATCTCGATAGTGACGAACAGCACCTTGTAGAGCGAGAAGAACACCGGGATCTGGATCACCACGGGAAGACAGCCGGCGACCGGATTGATCTTCTCCTTGCGGTAGATCTCCATCATCTCCTGCTGCTGCTTCACCTTGTCATCGGGATAGCGCTCCTTCAGCGCCTGAAGCTGCGGCTGGATCGACTTCATCTTCGCCATCGAGGCGTAGGACTTGTTCGCCAGCGGGAAGAACAACAGCTTCACGATCACGGTCACGAGCAGGATCGAGATGCCGAAATTGCCGAAGAAGCGGTAGAAGAAGTCGAGGCCGAGGAACATCGGCTTGGTGATGAAGTAGAACCAGCCCCAGTCGATCAACAGATCGAAATGGTTGAGGCCGAGCTCCTTGTTGTAGCCGCCGAGGCCGGCGAACGGGAACACGCCGACGACGCCGGCTTCCTTGGCACCCGCGAACAGCCGCGCGTTCGCGGTGGCCGTGCCACCGATCGCGACGGTGACGGGATCGAGCAGATAGTCGGTCTGGTAGGTGTGGACGTTGCCGGTGAGGTTCGAGGAGAACTTCGCCTGAAGTTGCGCGCTGGTGTCGGGCAGCAGCGCCGAGGCCCAGTACTTGTCGGTGATGCCGAGCCAGCCATTGGTGGCCTTGAAGTTGACCGTCTTGGCTTCGTCGATCTTTTTGTAGGCGTATTCCTGCAGGCCGTGCTCGCCGAGATAGCCTATCAGGCCCTCATGCAGGATGTAGTAGCCCGAGACCTGCGGCGTGCCGTGGCGGGAGATCAGCGCGTAAGGGTAGAGCGTGACCGGCGCATTGCCGACATTGCTCACGTCGTCCTTGATGGAGAAGAGATAGTGGTCGTCGACCGAGATGGTGCGGCGGAAGGTGAGACCTTCGCCGTTGTCCCACTTCAAGACCACAGGCGTCGTCGGGGTCAGGCTGCCGCTGCCGTCCTGCTGCCAGATGGTCTGGGCATCAGGCATCTTGGCGGTCACGCCCGTGGCGGCCACCCAGCCGAACTCGGCGTAATAGGGCTCAGCCGTGCCCGAGGGCGAATAGAGGATGATCGGTGGCGATTTCGGGTCGACCGTCTCGCGGTATTGCACCAGCGCGAGGTCGTCGATGCGGCCGCCCTTCAGCGAGACGCTGCCGGCAAGCCGCGGCGTGTCGATCTTCACGCGCGGGCTGGCTTCGATCGCGGCGCTGCGGGCAACGACCGGCTGGGCCTGCTGGTTGCCCGGCGCCGCGGCGGGCGCGGGCGCATTGCCGGCCTGCGGCGTCGCGCCCGGCGTTGCGGTGGCGGTCGGCTGCGGCGTGTTCTTCTGGAGCTCGGCCTGCGCCTGCTGCTGGGCGCGCTGCTTCTCCATCTGCGGCACGTTGTAGAAATATTGCCAGGCGATCAGGACGAGGCCCGACAGAATGACGGCGAGGATGGTATTGCGATTGTCGGTCATCTCTAATGTCTCGTCATCAATCCGGTTTGCGGCCGGCAGGCGCGGTGGCGCCTGGCCTCTGGCCGCGTCCCTTTGCGGGTGCTTTGGCCGTATGCCGCGCGGGCTTCGTGAACGCTATGCGCAGATCGTCGAGCATGGTGGCGAAGTCGCGCGAGAGCGCGTCCCTCCGGCCGACCAGTACATAGTCATGATGGGGCTGCATCGACACCGGATCGAGCCGCTTCACCAATTCGCGAAGCCGGCGCCGGATGCGATTGCGCTCGGGGGCGTTGCCGTTCTTTTTTGTAACGGTGAAGCCGATCCGGATCGGACCAGAATCGTCGCGGCGGCGGCTTTGCAGGACGAACGCGGGACTATTCGCCCGCGCGCCATTGGCAACGGCGAGGAAATCCGCCCGCTGCCTCAGCCGATCCATGATGAAATCCCAAAAATGGGGGTCCGGCTCAGGCGCTCAGACGCTTGCGGCCGCGGGCGCGGCGGGCGGCGAGGACCTTGCGGCCGCCGGCAGTGGCGAGACGGGCACGGAAACCGTGACGGCGCTTGCGCACCAGTTTGCTGGGTTGATAAGTCCGCTTCACGGGTTTTTCTCCGCTGACCGGGCAATTTGCCTGTAGAATTGATGGTAAAGTCCGGAAGATGCGGCCCAAAACGGGCCCTTTTCGGCCCCAAGAGAGCCGCTCCCGGCGTCACACCGGGTCATCGCGGACAATTCGCGCGGCTTATAAGGGAGCGTCTTGTTTTCGTCAACGCCGCAAGAACGCGCTGTTCCGGTGAATATCGCTGTTTGTGCGGGGTTTTTAACCCTTGAGGTGGCGACTCGCCGCGTCCGTGATTACATCCCACCTCGGCAGATTAGCGATCTGTAATTTGACCGGGCGGGGAGCGGACCGCATCCTTCCTCAGCCAGATCGTTCACCAAGCAAGTTGTTCACTCGGCAAGGCAGCGAGGACGAATTTCGTGGCAGCGACAGACCTCCAGCCGATCCAGGATGCGGATCAGCGGGACCCGGCGGCGACGCGGCCGCGGGGGCCTGACGGGCTTGGGCTGTCGGGCAAGCTGCTGCTGCTCACCGTGCCCCTGGTGATGATCGCGGCCATCCTGCTCTACGTGCCCGCCATCGCCAACTTCTGGGTCAACCGCCTCAACGACCGCGTCGCGGCCGCCAACACGGCGGCGCTGGTGCTGGATGCAGCCCCGCTCGGCATGGTCCCCGATTCGCTGTCGCGCGAGATCCTCAAGAGCATCAATGCCCGCGCCGTCGCCATCAAGATGGGCCAGCAGCGCCGTCTGCTCGCCAGCGACAATCTGCCTACCACGATCGAGCATGACGTCGACCTGCGCGACATGAGCGTGTGGGAGGCGATCACCGGCTCGTTCCAGATGATGCTGGAGACCGGCAACCAGCCGATCCGCATCGTCGGGCCCGGCGTCGGCAATGCCCAGTTCGTCGAGATCGTGACCGACGAATTGCCGCTGCGGCAGTCGATGTACCGCTTCTCCCGCAACGTCGTGGTGGTGGCGCTGATCATCGGCGTCCTGACCGCGGGCCTCGTCTATCTCGCGCTCCATTATCTGTTCGTGCGGCCGATGCGGCGGCTGACCGCGAGCCTGGTCGGCTTCCACGAGAACCCGGAGAGCTCGGCGCGCATCATCGTGCCGAGCCAGCGCAGCGACGAGATCGGCGTCGCCGAACGCGAATTGTCGGACATGCAGCGCGACCTGATGTCGATGCTGAATCAGAAGAGCCGGCTCGCCGCGCTTGGTCTTGCCGTGTCCAAGATCAACCACGATCTGCGCAATCTGCTCGCCTCGGCGCAGCTTCTGTCCGACCAGCTCGCCAGCGTGCCCGATCCGCGGGTGCAGCGCTTTGCGCCAAAACTGGTGCGCTCGCTCGAGCGGGCCATCGCCTTCTGCCAGTCGACGCTGTCCTACGGCCGCGCCCAGGAGGCCGCGCCCGACCGCCGCATGATCCTGATCGAGCCTGTCGTGCTCGAGGTGCGCGAAACGGCGGGGCTTGCCAGCGATGCCTCGATCGCCTGGGTCGCCGCGATCGAGCGCGGGCTCGCCATCGATGCCGATCCCGATCAGCTGTTCCGCGTGCTGCTCAACCTCGTCCGCAACGCCGCCCAGGCGCTTGAAAGCCATTCCTCGGGCGATGGCGGCGCGCAGCAGATCCGGATCACGGGAAAGCGCGAAGGCGCCGTCGCGATTTTGGAGGTCTCCGATACCGGCCCCGGCGTGCCGCAGAAGACGAGGGAACACCTGTTCGAGGCGTTCCAGACCTCCGGCCGCCCCGGCGGCAGCGGGCTCGGCCTTGCGATCGCCGCCGAGCTGGTGCGCGCCCATGGCGGCGAGATCCATCTGGTCGAAGGCACCATCGGCGCCACCTTCCGCATCGTCATCCCCGACCGCCCCGTGGAACTCCTCTCCATCCGCAACGAGCGGCAGAGGGCGTAGTCGGCCGGAGGCCGAGTAACGACGTCATTCCGGGGGCAATCCCAGCTCTCTCCTCGTCATTCCGGGGCGCGACGAAGTCGCGAGCCCGGAATCCATAACCACCAGCTGGGGTTATGGATTCCGGGCCTGGCCCTTCGGGCCATCCCGGAATGACGGCCAAACCGTCATCTCCCTGCAAAATCTCCCCATCCCGGACCTTGCCAATCGGGACAAGAGCGGTTAGTCAGAGCGCTCTTTCGCACCCCTCCGGCGCTGTCCGGAGGCTGCGTGTGGGCTAAAGCCCGCACAATCAGCGAAAAACGCGCCCGTAGCTCAGCTGGATAGAGCATCAGACTACGAATCTGAGGGTCGGACGTTCGAATCGTTCCGGGCGCGCCATTTCGGTACAACACTGGGCACTCCAAAACTTGCCGTTTTTGCGCTCGAAGCAGCGACGAGCGTGCGTAGGAGCGCGCTTTTCGACCCCATGATGCGAACTTCTTTCGCGTCCACTTCGACGCGCTGAGCCAGTGGCCGCGCTGTTCGGCGGCTTCCACGACGCGGTAGCCGATCGGCGGTAGCGCGCCATTCCAGAAGCCTTGCCGCGCATTCTCCTTCATCGCCCGCAGCGTGTGCTTGGCGTTCTCCTTGGACTGGTATTCGTCGACCAGCGCCATGATCTGGCGGATCATGTTGCTCATCGGATCATCGCCGAGCTCCTGGGTGATCGACACCAGACGGACGCCGTTCTTGGCCAGCCGGCGGACGTAAAACTCAAGCTGGAACTGGTCGCGGAAGAAGCGGCTGAAGCTGTGGACCAGGATCACGCACGCACCCAGACAGCACGCACACGAATGCCGAAGCGATGAAAAGTGCTCGTAGCATAGTTTCCTTAGCCGAATAGAAGGCGTCGATGCAGTGATGGAATGAAGTCGGACGGTCAACCAAAACGGAAATCCCTTTGATCGCATATCTTGCGGACGATACCGTCGCCTCTTGGCCCATCACGCCGTTACCGGGATCAATCGTAAGGGCCGCTGTCGAAGGGTAACCGGACCAGCCGCGAGATCGGGAAGACCGCCGCCTGTGAGCAGGATCGGAGATCATCGCAGATTGTGAGGTCGGAGCGCTTGATCGGTCGCTGCATCATAGCGCCACGGCGAAGCAATAGTGCCCATCTTCATCGGCCGTGGCGCGCCATTTCACCGCCTGCGCGGCGGCAGCAACGTTTCCGCTGATAGTCCCATTCAAATGTCAAAGAGCCTAAGCGGGCGCAGCACGTCGCGTTCTCGCGACGGGAATCTACCCGAGTTGCGCTTGCTTGCATCGCCTTCCCCAAGAGGAGGGCGCAGGGAATGCCGGGTGCAGGCCGCACCCATGGCCCGCTTGCAACAAAGAAAGCGCAGGTGGCAGTCACCACAGGTTCAGCCGGAACGACCGGCATTCCCTGCGGGATGGTTTACGGCTTTGACGTGGTCTCCCTGGAGTGCCGGGCTTGTTAGCCTCCGTCGCTCTCGCGAACGTCTCGCCAACGGAAACGCTGAAAGGCAGATTTCAAAAAATTTCAGAATGTTCCCGTCGCTTTGTCTGGACGTCCCCCCGCCCGAATGAGACGTAGAGGCTGCCGCGGCAGCCTCGAATCTTCGGCTGCCCGGCGCGCGGGGCTGTGCGAGGGGCGTGATGTCGCGGATTGTAAAGCATAAAAAGAGTGCGTTGCGAGCCGCCTTGCTGGCCTCGACGGCCCTGGCGGTGATGCTGCCGGCCACGGGGCCGGCGCGTGCACAGAACGCGACCTGGCTGCTCAACCCGGCCACCGGCGACTTCAACACCGCCGCCAACTGGGTCCCCGCGACGGTGCCGACCGGCACCGCCGTCTTCGGCGCCTCCAACAGGACCCTGCTGACGTTCTCGGCCGACACCTCGGTTGGCGGCTGGACGTTCAACGCGGGCGCGTCGAACTATCGCTTCTTCACCGGCCATCTTCTCCTTTTCCAGGGCGCCGGCATAGACATTCAGGGCGGCAGCGCCGCCATCACCAATACCGGCGAACTGCGTTTCACCAACACCGCCACCGCCGGCAGTGTCGCCATCACCAATAACAGCGCCCTGAATTTTTTTGACACCAGCACAGCCGGCAACGCCGCCATCACCAACAACCGCGGCCTAATTTTTTTTGACGCCACCACCGCCGGCAGCGCCACCATTACCAATGGCAGCTTCGCCAGTCTGTTTTTTGCGGCCTCAACCACCGCCGGCAGCGCTGTTATCACCAATACCAATAGCGGCACTGTGCAGTTCCTGGACAACAGTACGGCCGGCAACGCCGTTATCACCAATAGCGGCACTGTGCAGTTCCTGGACAACAGTACGGCCGGCAACGCCGTTATCACCAATAGCGGCACTGTGCAGTTCCTAGACAACAGTACGGCCGGCAACGCTGCCATCACCAATACCGCTTCCGGCAGCGTGGATTTCACCGCCTCGACCGGGCCCAACAACGATCACAAGCTCAGCGCCGGCTCGCTCGACGGCAGCGGCACCTTCAGCCTCGGACGAAACGAACTGACGGTCGGCGGCAACAATCGCTCGACCAACGTCACCGGCGTCATCAACGACGGCGGCCTTGGCGGCTCGCTGGTGAAGGCCGGCACCGGCACCATGATCCTGTCGGGTATCAACACCTACACCGGGGGCACGACCGTCTCGGCCGGCACGCTGCAGATCGGCAATGGCGGCACCACCGGTTCGATCGTCGGGAATGTCGCCGACAACGGCACGCTCGCCTTCAACCGGTCGGACGCTGTGAGCTTCGGCGGCGTGATCTCCGGCACCGGCGCGTTGCAGCAGAGTGGCACGGGCACGCTGACGCTATCGGGCGTCAACACCTATACCGGGGCCACTACGGTCAACAGCGGAACGTTGCGCGCTGGATCCGCGGATGCGTTCGGGGCCAGCAGCACGTTCGCCATCGCCGCCGGCTCGTTCCTGGATCTGAATGGTTTCAATAGGACGTTCGGTTCCTTGAGCGGCGCCGGTACCGTTACCGGCGCCAACAGCACGATCACCGGGACGTTCGCGCCGGGCAACGGCACGCCGGGCTCGTCCATGGCAATGGTCGGCAACCTCGCGTTCCAGTCTGTCGCGCAATACCTGGTGCGGATCAATCCGGCGACGGCGAGCTTCGCCAACGTCACCGGCACGGCGACACTGGGCGGCGCGACGGTCAATGCGGCATTCGCCCCGGGCAGTTATGTCGCCAGGCAATACACCATTTTGACGGCCGGCAGCGTCAGCGGCACGTTCAACACCGTGGCCAACACCAACCTGCCGTCGAACTTACACACCACGTTGAGTTACGACGCCGGCAACGTCTTTCTGAACCTGGCGTTGAGCTTCGCGATCCCGTCGGGCCTCCAGGGCAACCAGACGAAGGTCGGCAACGCGCTGACCAATTTCTTCAACACGACCGGCGGCATCCCCATGACGTTCGCGGCGCTGACGCCGGGACAATTGACGCAGGCCTCCGGCGAGGGTGCAACGGGTTCGCAGCAGACCACGTTCGGCGCGATGAACCAGTTCATGGGCATCATGACCGATCCGTTCGTCGCCGGGCGCGGCGACGCCGTCGGCGCGCCTCCGCTTGCTTATGCCGAAGAGCATTCGGTCGCGAACGCCTATGCGATGTTCACCAAGGCGCCGCTCGCCAACCATGACGATCCGCGCTGGAACGTCTGGGCGGCGGGCTTTGGTGGATCGCAGAGCACGGATGGCAACAATGCGCTGGGATCCAACGCCACCACGAGCCGTCTGGTCGGGACCGCCGCCGGCGCCGATTACTGGGTTTCGCCACGGACGCTCGCCGGCTTCGCGCTGGCCGGCGGCGGCACCAGCTTCAGCGTGACGGGTGGCGGCAGCGGCCGCTCCGACCTGTTCCAGGCCGGCGCCTTCGTCCGCCACACGGTCGGCGCGGCCTATCTCTCGGGCGCGCTGGCCTATGGCTGGCAGGATGTCACCACCGATCGCACGGTGACGATTGCCGGCGTCGACCGGTTGCGCGCGCAGTTCAACGCCAACGCCTTCTCCGGCCGTGCCGAAGGCGGCTACCGCTACGTGACGCCGTGGATCGGCGGCGTCGGCCTCACGCCTTACGCTGCCGCGCAGTTCACGACCTTCGATCTGCCCGCTTACGCCGAACGGGCCGTCTCCGGCGCCAATACCTTCGCGCTGGCCTACGGCGCGCAGAGCGTCACCGACACCCGCGGCGAGCTCGGCCTGCGCGCCGATAAATCCTACGCGATGCCGAACGCCGTCCTCACCTTGCGGGGGCGGGCCGCATGGGCCCACGACTTCAATCCGGACCGCGCCATCGGCGCCACCTTCCAGACGCTGCCCGGCGCGAGCTTCGTCGTCAACGGCGCGGCCCAGGCCGCCAATTCCGCGCTCACCACCGCCTCCGCCGAAATGAAATGGATCAACGGCTGGTCGGTGGCGGCAACCTTCGAAGGCGAGTTCTCCAACCTCACCCGCAGCTATGCCGGCAAGGGCGCCGTTCGCTATCAGTGGTGAGAGATCCAGAAACTATAATGTAATTTCAAATACAAACGAGTTCGCAGTCTTATTCCGAATGGCGCGCCATTTCATTCTCCGTACATGCGCCATAGGCGCATTCGATTGTCCTCCCCTCCACCATGCGCGCCGGCCTCATCGTTCTGACCGTGTTCGTCTGTGCAAACTTTGCGCAGGCTGCGGGCAGCCGGGCGCGCCTAGCTGCTGCGCTTGCGATCTTTGTCGCCGAACTTGCTGCCGAAAAGACGCTCGGTCCGTGCCTCATCGACGGCGATACATGGATGGAATATGCGGTTCCCGTCGGCCTCGCACGAAAATACCTCCGCCTGAGGGCGCACGAGGACGTTGCCCCCGTGCCGCCGCCCCCGCCGATCGCTACGCTTGACCCGGACGGCGCGCGACGCGAAGTCTTTTGCAGCAAACAGGAAAGTCGCGCACGTCGCGACGCGGCGGTCGCCACCCTTCGGCCGGGAGAGCGGACCGTCCACCTGACCCTCGGCTATGCATTCCCGGTATTCGATGCCGCGGTCCACACGGCGATTGTCATCGTCGGGCGCGACGTCAACACGTGGCATCGCGGCGATGGCGGCTCCGACCCGCGGTCGTCAGGGGAATGTTTGGCATCGCGCATGTCTACAGGAAGCGCGGCGACCGCTGGGACCTCATCGTCGACGAGGAGGTCTGTTCGGGGCTTTATTGACCAGGAAATGCTGACGACGCTCTTCGAGTTTTGCGCACTGTACCTGGGCACCAATACGCCAGCCGGCGGGCATGGTTCCCTCTGGTATTGTTTAGGACCTTTGGGGCGCGGCGAGCGTTAAGTCGATAGCACCGGGGCAGGACCGCGAACCCCGGAGTTCGGATCATGAGCACGATCCCTGCGGACCTCGAAAGAAAGTTCGAACAACGGTGGGCCGCCAGATTGGCGCGACCCGTTCCACCGGCTCCATTTGTGCGCCCCGCCTGTCCGAGGTGCAAGGCCCAGATGATGCTCGTCAGCATCGAGCCAGAAAGCCCAAGCGTGGACTTGCACATGTTTCGATGCGCTGTTTGCAATCACGAACTTACGATCTTCGCAGCGCATGAAGATGCAATGCATTCCAAGGCCCTTGGCCGCTGGCTTCAAGGCGATTTACACCCACGGAAGTAACCCACGCTGCAAGTCGTGGCCGAAGGCGAGATGCCGCGGCTGCCAGAAGGTTTCAGGGGTGAGCTCGACAAGAACGGTTGGTCGACTTGCACGAAGCGGCGATGTCCTCAATGCATCCGCCGCTCTGACTGGTCTTCACCAACCCGCCGGCCGGGTATGGCATGACTATGTCCGATGACTGGACCAAACGAGCGACGAGCATCCTTCGAGAACTTCATGCTGCTGAGGCAGAGCTAATCGGCAGGGGTATTATCCTGACCGACGGTAAGGCGGGGACGGTTGATCACGTCTTCCTTGACGAGGTGCACGGGCTCCGGATCTCGATCGGTGGCCACGACGGCAAGTGGCCGATTTCGACTGTGAAGCTTCTAGACTCCGGTTCCACCGGATAGCGCAGGCAGTCGATCCTGGGATTGACCAAGAAGGCCGCTGTCGAGGGGTAACCTAACCGGACCACCCTGCGAAACAGGGGAGACAGCCGGCGATGACGAGCAGCGGAAGGATCGTAGGCCGTCGCGGCTGGAGCGAGTAGTCGGCCATCGCATCACAGCGCTACGGCGAAGTAATAGTGCGCATCTTCATCGGCCGTGGCGCGCCATTTCCGCTTCGCTTGCGATGCCGCCAATCAATGGTGGCCTTTGCTGCGCTTCCCGTGGCTTACGGGATCCTTGCGGCGACGTTGGGCCGGTTCTGTTTGAGCCAGGCAACGGCCTCGGGTCCATCGACGACGCACTCGAAGGTTTCCCAGGTCGGGTCCTCCAGGGATTCCGATTGCAGTCGCTTCACCGCATATTCGACGAGGTCGTGCAGGCCTTCGTATCCCCGTCGGTGCTCGAGGGACTCTGCAATCGCCGTGCTGGTCCATCCTCGTTGGGCCAAATCGACGATGCTCGGAGGATCAGCCTCGCTGAACCACGGCGTGGCATCGAACTCGATGCAGCGGACATTGTCGGCGGTATGGCAAGTGGCGTGGATCATTGGATTCCGCCGTCCTGCGCTAAAGCATGATCCGGAAAAGTGCGTAGCGGTTTTCCGAAAAGATCATGCTCAAACAACAACCTAAAGCGCGATGATGATTCATCTTCATGCCATCGCGCTCTAGCATTGCACGTCTCGCACGCCCTCAGGCTTTGACCAGGTCCCCCAGCAGGTTCGCCGCCACCATCAGCTTGGCGAGCGTCAGGCCGCCGGCGGCAATCTCTTCGACCGCACGGCGGATGCGCGTCGCCTCGGGATGAGCTGCAAGCCAGGTCTCCGCAGCCTGCTGACCGGATTGGCCGATCGTCAGCATGTCTGCGGCCAGGCGTCTTTCGGCAGCCGCGATCAGGTCGACGGCGCGGTCGATGGCGAGGCGTTCGAAATGATCGCCTGCCGGCACGTTGCGCGCAGCGGCGGTGATGCGGTCGAGACGGAAATTGGCCTCGGCGGCAAAGAACGTCGCGGCGGCATCACCGATGCTACGGCCGGTGCGCTCGGCGACCGTCACGATATCAGGCGCCGAGACCAGGGCATCGAGATCGGCGAGCTCGCCGGCAAGGCCGGCCGGGACGCCAGCTTCGGTGAGATCCTGCCGACGCTTGCTGCGCACGGCCTGCATGTCCGGTGGCAAGGAATTGTCGAGGGAGGCTCTGATCTCCCGGATACCCGGGCCGAAACGCGCGATCACTGCCTCCAGGCCATCCCCAAAATCGACATTGCGCACGTACCAGACCATGCGGGAGAGCAGGAGATCCTGGATCGCCGCGTAGAGGCTGAGCTGCAACTGTCCGTCGATGAGAGTGTCGAGCGCGTCGATCGCGTCATTAAGCCGCCTGAGCTCGTAGATCGCGTCCACCGCCACCTGGGCCATGACGATGGTCGAGATATCGGCGTCGGTCTCGTCGGTCAGGCGCACGATGCAGGCCGGGCCCCCGCGGTTGATCACGGCATTGACGAGACTGGTCGCGATGATCTCGCGTCGCAGTCGATGGAGCTCGACCGCGGCCGGGAATTTGTCGAGAACCTCGCGCGGAAAATACAGCGACAGTCTGCGGGCGAGATAAGGATCGTCAGGCACGCCGGTTTCGAGCAGGTCACTGTAGAGCGTCAGCTTGGCATAGGCGAGCAGCACGGCGAGCTCGGGCCGTGTCAGGGACAGCCCGCGCCTGGTCCGTTCGGCGATCGCGGCGTCGTCAGGCAGGAATTCGACGGCGCGGCTGAGCAGGCTGCGTTGCTCGAGCGACTGCATCAGGCGCGTGAGGAAGCCGGTCTCGGCCACGCCCTTGCGTTCGGCGAGCGAGAGCGCCAGCGTCTGCAGATAGTTGTTGCGCAGGACCAGCTCACCGACTTCGCCGGTCATCGCGGCAAGCAAGGTGTTGCGGTCAGCCGGGCTGAGGCGTCCCTCGCGCTCGGGGCGCGCCAATGCGATCTTGATGTTGACCTCGACGTCGGACGTATTCACGCCGGCCGAATTGTCGATCGCGTCGGTGTTGAGCTTGACGCCCTTCTGCGCCGCTTCGATGCGGCCGCGCTGGGTGACGCCGAGATTGGCGCCTTCGCCGATCACCCTGGCGCGAACGTCGCTCCCGCTAATGCGGATCGGATCGTTGGCGCGGTCGCCGGCCTGATCGTCGCTCTCCGCCGACGACCGGACATAGGTGCCGATGCCGCCGAACCACAAGAGGTCCGCGCGCGCCTTCAGGATCGCCGTCATCACCTCGAAGGGCGTGGCCTGCTCCTTGTCGAGATCGAGCAGGGCGCGCACTTCGCCCGCGAGCGGGATCGCCTTGAGCGAGCGCGAGAACACGCCGCCGCCCTGCGAGATCAGCGATTTGTTGTAGTCCTGCCAGCTCGATCGCGGCAGGTCGAACAGGCGCTTGCGTTCGGTGAAGCTGATCGCCGGATCCGGCGAGGGATCGATGAAGATGTCGCGGTGATCGAACGCGGCAACGAGCTTCGTCGCCGGCGAGAGCAGCATGCCGTTGCCGAAGACGTCGCCGGACATGTCGCCGACGCCGACCACGGTGAAAGGCATGGTCTGAATGTCGGTGCCGAGCTCGCGGAAGTGGCGCTTGACCGCCTCCCAGGCGCCGCGCGCCGTGATCCCCATCTTCTTGTGGTCGTAGCCCTGGCTGCCGCCGGAGGCGAAGGCATCGCCGAGCCAATGGTTCTTCTCGGCCGAGATCGCGTTGGCGACGTCGGAGAAGGTGGCGGTGCCCTTGTCGGCGGCGACGACCAGATAGGGATCGTCGCCGTCATGCCGCACGGTCAAGTCGGGCGGCACCACGATGTCGCCGTCGAGATTGTCGGTGAGTTCGAGCAGCGAGCGCACGAAGATGCGATAGGCTTCGGTGCCCTCCGCGAGCCACGCCTCGCGATCGGAGGGCGGCGGCAGGCGCTTGGGCACGAAGCCGCCCTTGGCGCCGACCGGCACGATCACGGCGTTCTTGACTTGCTGCGCTTTCACGAGGCCGAGGATCTCGGTGCGGAAATCCTGCGGCCGGTCGGACCAGCGCAAGCCGCCGCGCGCAACCTTGCCGAAGCGCAGGTGAATGCCTTCGACGCGCGGTGAATAGACGAAAATCTCGTAGAGCGGTCGGGGAGGGGGCAGATCCTCGATCTTGCGCGCGTCGAACTTGAAGGAGATCACCGGGCGCGGATGTCCGTCCGCGCCGACCTGCCACAAATTGGTGCGGATGGTCGACTGCACCAGATTGGTGAAACGGCGCAGGATGCGGTCTTCATCGAGCGAGGCGACGGATTTGAGCTGCTCCTCGATCTCGGCAAGGAGAGTTATCTCGCGCGCCGAACGCTCGCGATCGGTCAGGACGAGGCGCGGATCGCGGCGGGCCTGGAACAGCGCGACGAGGTTGGCCGTGATCGCGGCGTTCTTGCGCAAGGTCTCCCACATATAGTCCTGGGTGAACGGTGCGCGGATCTGGTGCAAGTAGCGCGACAGCGCCCGGATGGTCGAGACTTCCCGCCAGCCCAGAGCCGTTCGCAGGATCAAGGCATTGTACCCGTCGGATTCGGCGCGATCGGTGACCACCGCCATGATCGAGGCCTCCAGGCGGTGGCTGAAGTCCCTGCTGATCTCGATCGGCTGGCCGTCGCTGGTCTCGATCGTCATGTCGTGCAGCCAGACCGGCTCGGGCCTGTTGCCGGGCACGATCTGATAGGTGCGTTCGTTGACCACGCGCAGGCCGTGATTTTCGATCACCGGCACGCGGTAGGACAGCGACAGCGGCGCGGCATCCGAAAATACCTTCAGGCCGAAGCGCCTGGGATCGTCCTCCTCGAAGCGGTGAACCGAAATCGTCACCGGGCGGGCTGGCGTGAGCCTCTCGACGGTGGCGATATCGGCGATCGCCTGTTCCGCCGTGGAAGCCTCGGTATAGCCGCCGCTGAAGGCTTGGGCGTAGCGATTTGCGAGCATGCGCGCCCGCATGCCGTCAGTCGACGCAGTCAGCGCGGCCTTCAGCTTGTCGGCCCAGGTCGCGGCAATGGCGCTGATCCCGGCTTCCAGCGTAGCGCGCTCGACGGCGGGGGTCTTACCTTCATAGCGTCCGATGATGTAGTGGACGCGCGCCAATGCTCCTTCGGGGAAGGACACGTAGGAGGCCGACAGTGTCCCCTTGTAGCGCTGCGACAGGAAGGCGCCGACGCGCATGCGCACGTCGGTGTCGTATTTGTCGCGCGGAATGAACACGAGGATGGAAACGAAGCGGTCGAACTTGTCGACCCGCGCGAGCGCCCGGACGCGGGGGCGCTCATAGAGGATCAGGATCTCCATGACGAAATCGAAGAGGGTGTCGACGTCGATCTGGAACAGCTCGTCGCGCGGATATTCCTCGAGAATATGCTGGAGAGCCTTGCCGGAATGGCTGTTCGGGTCGAAGCCGGCGCGCTGGAGCACCCGCGATACCTTGTGGCGAACATAGGGGATCTGTCGTGCCGAGCGCGTATAGGCACCCGAGGTGAACAGGCCGACGACTCGCAATTCGCCCTCGAGCCGGCCGTCGGGCGTATAGAGCTTGATGCCGACATAATCCATCCGGATGCGGCGATGAACGCGGCTGCTCACATTGGCCTTGATGACGATGAGCAGGGTCGGCTCGCGCATGAACTCGCGAATCTCCGACGTCATCACCACCATTTCGCTGCCGCGCCGCAGGACCTTAACATCGGGATCGCGGAGGATGCCGAGGCCCTCGGCCGTCGTGATGTCGTCCGACGCATCGCGGCCGGGCAGGAAGCGATATTCGCGCACGCCGAGAAAGGTGAAATTGTCCGCGCACAGCCATTGCAGGAACTGGTTGGCCTCGGCGACCTCGTCGATCGGCAGCGGTGGCGGATTGGACGAGAACGTCTTGATCGCATCCTCGACGCGGTCGCGCATGGCGCGCCAGTCCGTGACGCAGGCGCGCACGTCGCTCAGCGTCCTGGTGAGGCCGTCAATCAGCCTCTCGCGGTCCGCGTCGGCGTCCAGGCGGGTGATGTGGAGGTGAATCAGGCTCTCTCGCGCGCCCTTTACCCCTTCCGGCAGTGTCTCGCCGTAGAAGCGCAGGAGCTTGCCTTCGTCATCGCGCTCCACCGCGATGATGGGGTGAGCGACGAGGGCGACTTCGATGCCCTGCTCGGTGAGCTCCGCCATGGTGGAATCGAACAGGAAGGGCATGTTGTCGTTGAGGATTTCGAGCACGGAGATCTCGCGCCCGTCCGGCATCAGCGGATTGACGACGCGGATATCGGCACGCCCCGCCGTGCGCCGCTGCACATGCTCCCAGGCTTGCTCTGCCAGGAAGGCAAGCGAGGAGGCATCGTGACTGGCGAGATCCTCGACATTGGTGAAGGCGAACAGAAGCTCGGCAAAGCTTGGGGGAGCCTTGCCCGGCTGCACGCTTCCGGCTGCTTCGCGGATCAGAGTTGCCCGGGCCTTGTCGTCGCGCCATGCCATAGCGTCCTCCATGTCCCAGCCGACGAACCGCAATGACGGTCGGGCGTTGTTCTTGGAGTGCGCCTCTTCGAGCGCATCTTCTTGACCGCGTTTCAATCGCCTCGGCGAAATCGTCGGTCTTGCGGCTTCGACGATATTAGCATTCCGCAGCCGTCATGGCGCGCGGAGTTGTGAGGCGCTTGGGGCGGAAAATCGGTGCCAACGACCATCGCGTCATTTGGTGCTCTGCAAAATGACGAGGAATTTCAATTGTGTATGAGTTCGTGATTGTATTCTGAAGGAGGCGCCCGTTTCAGTCCAAAACCGGGCACTCCAGAACCTGCCGTTTCTGCGCCGGACGAGATCGTCGCACGGCTGCTCACTATTCGTAACCGCGGCCGGAACGCTTGCTCGGCTACAGCATCATGGCGCCGCGGCGAACCCGTAGTGCCCATCTTTATGGGCCGTGGCGCGTCACTTAGACTAGGTACTCGCCAGAGACGCCTGGACATGTCGGTGAATCCGGAGATGACCCATGAAACTCGCGCATGACGGCATCCAGCTGTCCTTCGACGTCGCCGGGGCAGGACCGCTTCAATTCCTGTTCGTCCATGGCCTGGGCGGGGATCGCACGCATTTTGCGCCGCAAATGGAGTATTTCGCCCGTCAAGGTCGGGCGTTGAATGCCGAGCTGCGGGGACATGGTGAGAGCGACAAGCCGCAACAGGCGTATTCGATCGAAGGCTTCGCCGATGATCTCGTCTTTCTGTGCAATCGACAGCAGATCACCAAGCCGGTCATCGTGGGTCAAAGCATGGGTGGCAACATGGCGCTCGAAATCGCCGCCCGCTATCCGGACTTTCCTGCGGGCCTGGTGCTGCTCGATTCAGGGGTGCTCTTCCCCGCCTCAGCAGGGACCGTGTTCGCCGGATATCTGGAGGGCTTGAAGGGCGCCAATTTTGCGGACGAGGCGCGGAAGATCGTGGCGGATTCCTGTCTGCCGACCGACAGATGCCGCGCCCATGTCGAACAGACCTTTCTGGCGACGCCGCAGCATGTGCTGGTGTCCACGTTTACAAGTCTGTTCCCCTGGGATGTGCATCGGGCGCGTGAGTGCGCCCAGGCGTGTCGGGTCCCGGTGCTCTACATCGAAGCGGCCCATCGGCTCGCGGATCTGGATCGCTTTGCGGCGCTGTGCCCGCAACTGGTCACGGCCAAAGCCGTCGGCTCCGGGCATTTCCTGTCGCTGGAAGTACCGGAGCAGATCAACCCGATGATCGACCGGTTCATCTCGCTCTACGTGCGAAGAGCTGGGTAAGCTTCGTCGCTGCGGGATTGCCGTGCGCGGCTCGGCGAGATTCATCATGGCGCCGCGGCGAAGCAATAGTGCCCACCTTCATTGGCCGTGGCGCGCCATTTGCGGTAGTAAGTACTCCCATGCCTCCTATCGATCGCCTGTTCTCCTGCCTCGTTCTGCTCCTTGCAATCGCAACCGTCCCGGTGCTCCCCGCGCGCGCGGCGGAGACCTGCCCGTTCATCAGCGCACGGGAGCTCGCCGGTGCGATGCCTGCGCTCAAATGGTCGCTGATCTCAAATCAGGACGGCCGCGGCTGCATCTACCAGGGTGGGCGCGGCGACACGATGATGCTGACCGTGTTCCGCAATCCCGACAAGGACCGCGCCAGGGAATTGTACGCGACCTTCGTCAAGACGCTCGGCGAGCGCATGCCGCTCAACGCAGTCGCGGGGATCGGCGACGAAGGCCAGCGCGGGACCAGCGCCGCCGGCGCAGAGCGCCAGGAGGCCTCGGTCGTCGCCGTGTCCGGCGATACCATTCTGCAGATCACCGTCTATCCGATCGGCCGGCGTGCCGACGATGCGCTGCTCGGACCGCTCACCGAAACAGCGCGCCTCGCCATCGTCAACGTGAGCAAGAGCAGCGAGCGGTTCGGCGATTGCGAGTGGCTCATGGCCGCCGATGCCGACGGCTTTCTGGACAAGAGCACGCTGACGGTGCAGCGGACCGGCGCGGGCAGCTGCATGATGTTCGATCGCGAGGCCAACACCATGACCGCCGCGGTGATCGCGACCTCGCGCGATACCGCCGTCAGCATGATGAAACGCGCGGGCCCCTGCAAGCACGTGGCGATACCCGAGCTCGGCAGTGAAGCGTTCGGCGAGCATTCCTGCACCAAGGGCAACGGCAACGCCGTCAACATCTATGTCTGGAGGAACGGCAGGCAGGCTTCGATCCTGTTCGCCCCGGTCAAGCCGCATCCCGAGTCCGGCTCGGTCGAGCGCCTGAAAGCTGTCGCCGCGCGAGTCTATGGAAAACTGTAACGGCGCCGCGTGACATTGTCGGGGCGTGCGCTTGTAGCTTGCCCTCTGCGATCTTCCGCGCCAGGGCCATTGGCTGTCTCCCCGCACCACCTACGCAAAACGTTCGCCACTAACCGCGAGTGCGATCGCCATTCACCAGGCGAGATCCATGTGCTCCTTTGCGTTCAGCGTCGGGTGTCCTCCGTGCCGCATCGGCAGCACTCCATAGCGGATCGTAACGCTGAGGCCCGTCAGTCCGCGATGATCGCCGCTACTTCGATCTCGACCCGGGCCGAAGCGGGTGTGAGGGCGCTGACCTGGACGAGCGTGCTCGCTGGGCGCACGGCATCAAAGGCTTCAGAGTGGGCACGCGCCACACGCTCTGTGTCCGCCATGTCGATCACATACACCACGGTACGGACGACATGCTGCATACCGGCGCCAGCCTCGGCCAATACGTCGGCGATCAGTGCCAGTGCAGCCCTGGCTTGCAGGTAGGCATCGCCGTCGAGGTGCGGCGGACGAGCTGTTGTGCCGGAGACAAAGACCTGGTTTCCGACGCGGACGGCACGGGAGTAGCCATAGGCATCTTCAAACGCATACCCCGATGAGATATTTTGCCTCGCCAACGATGCGCTCCTGTGGGTTCCGGGCTGCTACGCCGAACTATCATCGCTGCCCTTTTCCGACGAAAACCGCAAGTGACGTTGCAAGTCCGTGCAGGTTCTACTTTTGGGGAGACGAATTGGCACGGCTGACTTCCGGCGGTGGATAAGTCGAAGCGAACAAGCAATCACGCATCCACTGCTGATCGGTCATCCTTGGTTGAATATCCGGGTCGTATCTCCAGAGACCGCCCGCGTGCGGGGCTGGCAACTCGTTGGATGGCTTCGGGTCCGCGTTCCAGTGAGCAAAGGCCTTGGCTGCGGCGTCGTCGTCAGGCTCGGGACATTGCTCGCTCGTCTCGGCATAGCCGGTGGAGCAACTCGCCACGGGCCGAGGCTCGCCGTTTCTCAGGACGCTGACGAGCCGGTATTCCGTCGTGTGACCGCTGGCCCATTCCGTTGCGACGCTGCAAACTCGGCCGTTATGCTGGCGATGCGCAGCGCCCAGGCAGACGTAACTCCAATTGCCATAGGGCGGGGGTGAGAAGAAGCACGAGGAAGTCTGGTAGCCAGCGAACGAACCGCCGCTGTCATTCGCCGCGATTTTCCGCTGTTCCTCCATCGCGCGGATCGGCTTGGCTGTTCGGAGGAAGGTGAGCCGGTCGCGCGTTATTGCCAGCAGAACCTTGCTGTCGTCGGTTCTGTCGTTTTCCGCCGCTCCAAATCTGTCAGCACCATGCGAACGCACCTCCAACCATCGCCGCTGGCTGCGGATCAGCGCCTCGTGGAAATCCGGGTCCGTGGTGTCGCGCAAGAGTTTGGAATATGCGGTGCTCATCGCCTCGTCGGCCTTCTTCAGCTCCGGGGTGGCACAGAATAGCTTTTCGACCGGCAGGGATGCCTTCCCGCAGTCAAGCGCATGCACGGGACAAAGGTTGGCAACGACGAGAACGCCCAAAACCAGAAAAAAAGACAGTTTCATGGTGATCACCAGAGAAGATTCGCCCGCGCGCACCATCAGCCGACGGTGCTGTGATCGGTCGGTTCGAGTGCTGAACCGCTGGCCAACACCCGCATCCACTCGCTCGGAGTGATACCCAGCATGCGGCGGAAAGCCGTCGTCATGTGGGCGTGGCTTGAGAATCCGGTCGCGGCCGCAACCTCTGCGAGGTTTGTGCGGGTACCGCGGCGTGTGGCAGCTTCGATCAGCGAGCGGGCTCGTGCGATCCGCCGCTCCATCAGCGCCGCATGCAGCGTCGTGCCAGTTGCTGCCCGGAACGTGCGTGCGAGATAGCATTCCGAGAGGCCGGTGTCGCTTGCAAGGTCCACGAGGCGGATATCTTCGGCGAGTCGAGCCTCGAAATGGTCGAGAATTCGCTTCAAGCGTCGAGAAGTCATGCAACGTTCGGGTTGGGCTCTCTGCGCGCCGGCGGCGAACAGCACCGAGATCCGTTCGACCGTAGCAGCGACTAAGGTTTCCATCGCCAAACGTGGCGCTACCGCGCCAAGCACGGTGGCTCGCCGCAAGCCAGTGGCCAACGGAGTGAAGAGGGGATCAGCCACGTTGGTAAACTGTTGTAGGTGACTGGTCGCAATCCCCGGTGCAAGTCGTGCAAATGTCTCCGGCGCAACGCTCAACACCAAGTACTCTCCGCCCCTGTCCGAGGCCGAAAAAACGTCGCAGCCTGCCGGCGTGAAGGCGAGCCGCCAAGGCTCCGCGTCAAAGGGGCGCCGCCGCGCGCCACCGAAGGCGTCGACACCCCGCTGCCGCTCGAACGTGAACCCAATCACGTGGCGAGTGGGCACGTAGCTCACCTGGTAGGGCGACGCCGGCAGCACCGTAACCGCAAACCCCGGTTCCTCACAGTGCAAAGCCGACCGATGCGGCGCAGTTACCAAATTCAGCTCCTGTTTCCGACATGACATCCGCCCTAGCCCGAAGCGCTCGCGACAGCAATGGTCTCAACGCGCGGTCGGGCCCATGCGCCATTATAGATCAAGCACGTGAAAGCGCATCGAGCCCATCGAGCTAATATCGACGGGCTTGCTCGGAGGTTTTCGATGGCTATGTCCGACCCGCTCTTTACTCTCGGCGAATTGGAAGCTGCGGCTCAACTCGTGCATCGTGCGGTACCACCGACCCCGCAGTATGCTTGGCCGCTTCTTGCCAAGCGGACGGGTTGCGAGGTGTGGGTGAAGCACGAGAATCACACGCCGACTTGCGCTTTCAAAGTACGTGGCGGCATCGTCTACATGGACAATCTGAGCCGCTCACCGACAAAAGTGACGGGGGTTATCTCGGCCACGAGAGGCAATCATGGCCAATCCATCGCATTCTCCGCCTCTCGGGCAGGTATTCCGGCCACGATCTACGTGCCTTGCGGCAACTCAACGGACCAGAATGCCGCCATGCGCGCATTCGGTGCCGCCGTTGTCGAATTCGGCAGAGATTTCGACGAGGCGCTCGCCGAATGCCATCGGGTCGCGCATGAGCAAGGGCTGCATTTCATCCCGCCGTTCAACCGAGACCAAGTCAAGGGCGTCGCGACATACGCGCTCGAATTGTTTCGCGCCATCGCCGACCTCGATACCGTGTATGTGCCGATCGGCATGGGATCTGGCATCTGTGGTTTGATCACGACCCGCGATCTTCTCGGCCTCAAGACCGAAATTGTTGCCGTCGTAGCCCGCCAAGCTCCGGCAATGGCGCTGTCGTTCGCTGCCGGAGAGCCAGTTCCAACAAACTCGGCGCAAACGTTTGCCGATGGGGTGGCGACACGCGATCCGTGTCAAGAGGCCGTCGCCATCATCAAACGCGGCGCTGCCCGCGTCTTGCAGCTCAGCGAGGACGATATCGCTGAAGCGGTACGGTCCTATTTCCAGAATACTCACAACGTTGCGGAAGGCGCGGGCGCCGCCCCGCTTGCTGGGCTTATGCAAGAGCGCGCCCGCATGGCCGGAAAGAGGGTTGCAGTGATTTTGTCCGGCGGCAATATCGATGCATCGGTCTATTTGCGGATCTTGGCGGGCGAGACGCCGAAGGTCGGCTGACATGCGGCGGCATTTGCTCTATTCGCTACGCTCGTCGGGAGCAGATGGAACGTGGCGCTGCAGGTCCATTCTATCGTGGAGGATACGCACGATTTCGATCGTTCTGTCCGCAGCCCGGTACATCAGGAAGTGACTTCCGCGGCGACCTCGTCGCGCGACGTGAAGCGTACGAAGGCCTGACATGATCTCGTCACGGGCCTTTGAGCCTGCGGCATCGGGACCGTCGGCGAGTTCGCCAATCGCCTGAATGAGCGTATCGCGATAGACGCGTGCTTGTCGCGCGCCAAAATTCTCAGCGGTCCATTTGAGGATGTTGGCAAAGTCGACTTCTGCGGCAGCGCCGAGGCGAACGCGCCATCTCCGCTCGGCCATGAGGGCCTCTATTCTGTCGTTCCGGAGATGATCGTCTCCGAGAGGCCATTCAAATAGGTCTGAAGTTCCTCGATATCGTCAAACTGCTTGAATTCTCCTCGATCCAGCGCTCCTACGCCGGTGCGAGCAGCTGCTCTCAAGGCCTTCAGTCTGCCCGCATCCTCCGCCTCGCGTTGCTCCACGAGCCGCAACCCATCACGGAGCACCTCGCTGGCGTTCTGGTAGCGGCCGGACTTGACGAGGGTCTCGAGGAGCTCTTCCTGACGCTCCGTCAGTACGACATTTCTCGTGGGCACTGGCGTCCTCTGATCGTTGAAAGCGGGCTCGCGCTTATGGCATAATATGCCATAAGCTCATGAATTCAACCGGGATTGGTGGTGCTGCTGGGCCAGCTGCCGCGTGTGACCGCCGTTCCCATAGGGGCATCACCGGCCCGCCAGCACCTCCTTGCACTTGGCCGCGAAGGCGTTGAGGTACGAGCCGATCTCGCTCGCCAGCGCGTCGGAGCGGTCGACATTCTGCAGGCTCATGTTGAGTGCGTAGACCGGAAGCCCGTCCAGCACGATGGGCGTTGCGACGGCAAGAACGCCGGGCTGCCACGACACCGCGCAATAGCCGTCGCGTTCGACGGAGCGGATCGACGTCCTGACGTCTGCAAGCAGCGCCTTGGTGGCAGCCGTGCTGCGCCGCTTGAACAGTCTCAGCAATCGCTCGCGCTCGGTCTCGGCAATGCCGGCGAGGTAAGCGCGACCGAGCGACGTCAGCTCCATCGGGACTGCTGGCCGGCGACCACGTTGCGCAGCGCCGCGCGCGGGCTGTAGCGGATCGACTCCAGGTAAACCATCATGGTCCTATCAGCGGCAGCTAGCCCGACGTTCAGCCGGCGCTTCGCCGACTCCGCCCGCATCATCGGGCCGATCGCGTTGAGCACCGGTGATCCCGTCCGCATGGCGTGGCCGATGCTGATGACGGACGCGGCAAGGCGGTAGGTCCGCTCGGCGCGCACCTCGTCGAGCATCCCGGAATTGACCAGCGTTCGTGTCAGCCGGCTGACCGTCGATCGCGGCAATCCTGTTCGCTCCGCAATCTCGCCGTTGCCCAGCGTGTCGACGCCGGGCCGGAACGCCCGGAGGATCTCGATGCCCCTTTCGAGCGACCGGTTGACGTCAACCCCGCCCGCATATCTGCGCGCCTGTGCCAAACCCACCCTCCCGGCATTTCCACTCAGTGGAATAGGGGGATGTTCGGGATGACGCAAGCCGCGATACTTTCAAGACACGACCAATGCCTCGCCGCGCACGCCAACCACGGGCCTTGCCATGTCCTATCAGCTCATCGAATTTTCCGTCGAAGCCGGCGTCGCGACCATCGCATTCAACCGTCCCGAGCGGCGCAACGCCATGAGCGACGAGATGCGCGCGGAGTTCGTCAGTGCGCTCGAAACCGTCGCCCGCGACAAGGCGATCAAGGCCCTGGTGCTGACCGGGCGCGGCAACGCCTTCTGTGCCGGTGGGGATATCAGCGGCATGAAGCGCCGGCTCGCCGCGCCGCAGGGCGAGGTTGCCTTCAACGGCTGGAGCCGTCAGCAGGGCGTGCACCACGTTCAATCGTTCCTGCTGGGCCTGCCGAAGCCGACGATTGCCGCCGTCAACGGCGCCGCGGCGGGGCTTGGTGCCGATACCGCGCTCGCCTGCGACTTCGTGATGGGAACGGAACGATCGAAATTCACCTGGTCCTACATCAAGCGCGGTTTGATCCCCGACGGCGGCGGGCTGTATTTCCTGCCGCGCCGGGTCGGGCTTCCCAAGGCAAAGGAGCTGATCTTCACCGGCCGCGTCGTCGATGCTGACGAAGCGCTCGCGCTCGGGATCGTCGATCGCAAGGTGGCCTCGGCCGAGCTCCTGCCCGCCGCACAGGCCTGGGCGGCCGAGCTGGCACAGGGCTCGCCCACGGCGCTGGCGCTGGGCAAGAAGATCCTGAACGAGACCTTCGAGCATTCCGCGCACGATATCTTCAGTCTCGGCAGCCAGGCGCAGGCGATCTGCTACACCAGCACCGAGCATCGCGACGCCGTGACGGCGTTCCTCGCGCAATCCTCGTCGAAGGATTGAGCCATGGACGCAATCGAACGCCTGATCCGGCCGCGCAGCGTAGCAATCATCGGCGCATCCGCGGACCCGACCAAGACGTCGGGGCGGCCGGTCGCCTATCTCCAGAAGCATGGCTTTGCGGGTGACATCTATCCCGTCAATCCGAAGGTCGCGGAGATCGGCGGTCTCGCCTGCTACCCCGACATCGCGTCGCTGCCTGATGTGCCCGATGTCGGCATTGTCCTGTTAGGCGCGGAGCGCGCCCACATCGCGGTGCGCGAATTGTCCGAGCGCGGGGCTGCCGCGGCGATCGTTCTCGCCAGCGGCTTCACTGAAATGGGGGCGGAAGGCGCCGCGCGCCAGCAGCAGTTAATGCAAGCCGCCGGATCAATGCGCCTGCTCGGGCCGAACACGATCGGTCTCGTCAATATCTCGGACAACATCGTCCTTTCGGCGTCGGGCGCGCTGGCGATGGATCACTTTCCGTCGGGCCCCATCGGCCTCGTCTCGCAAAGCGGAGGCATTTTGGGAGCCTTGCTGTCGCGCGCTGCGGCGCGCGGCATCGGACTGTCCAAGCTGGTATCGACCAGCAACGAAGCCGATCTCGAGCTCGCCGACTTCATCGACTTTCTGGCCGATGACAATGCGACCACGGTCGTCGCGCTCTATGTCGAGGCGATCCGCAATCCGGCTCGCTTTCGCGAAGCCGTTCTCAAGGCGCAACGCGCCGGCAAACCTATCGTCGCCTTCAAGATCGGGCGGTCGGAGGCGGGCGCGAAGGCGGCGGTCTCGCACACCGGGGCGCTCGCGGGCTCCGATCGCATGTACGACGCCCTGTTCAGGCAACTCGGCGTGATCCGCGCCAGGACGTTCGAAGATCTGCTCGACATTCCTGCACTGCTTGCGGCCGGACGGACGCTGCGCGGCCGGCGCGTGGCGATCCTCACCTCCACCGGCGGCGCAGGCACGATCGTGTCCGACAGTCTGGGCGTCGCAGGCTTCACAACGCCCGCCCCCGATGCCGAGACGGCCGCGCAATTGCGCGCATTGCAGTCGGGATCGCATGCCGCGCTCGATCGCAATCCGATCGACGTGACCCTGGCCGGCCTGCAGCCGGGTCTGCTCCGCGCCGCAATCAAGATCCTGCTCGCCAGTCCCTCCTACGATGCGCTCGCGGTCATTGCCGGCTCGTCGGCGGTGGGATCGCCGGCTTTGATGGCCGATGCCATTCACGATTGCCTGCCGCTCAGCGACAAGCCCGTCATTGCCTATGTGAGCCCCTACGCGCCCGACGTGGTCTCCGTCCTCACCCGGCGCGGCGTCCCGGCCTACACATCCGCCGAAAGCTGCGCCGCTGCGCTCGATGGACTCTTGCAGGCCGGAATGCCGAACGAGGTCCAGACCTCCGGCTCGATTGCGACGACGGCCAATGTCAGCGACTTTCCGGCGGGATCGCTGGATGAGGCACAGGCGAAAGCACTCTTCGCCCGTTTCGGTGTTCCGGTCGTGACGGAGAAAGTGGTCGCAACATCAGGCGAAGCGGAACAGGCGGCGCGCGATTTCGGTGGCCGGGTCGTGCTCAAGATTCTCTCGCACGAGATCTCGCACAAGAGTGACGTCGGCGGCGTCGCGGTCAACCTGACCGCTGAAACGATTGGCGCCCGCCTGGCGGCGATGGCTGACGAGGTCGCGCTCAGGACCGGCAATCGGCCTGAACGCTTCCTGGTTCAGGAGATGATCTCAGGCGGCGTCGAGATCATTCTCGGGATGCATCGCGATCCCTTAGGCACAGCGATCCTGCTCGGAATGGGCGGCGTCACCGCCGAGCTGTTCAAGGACACGACGATGCGCCTGCTTCCACCGGAGGGCGGCCTCAGCCTGGAAGAGGCTCGCACGATGGCGCGCGATCTCGTCACGTGGCCGTTGCTGGACGGTTTTCGGGGCCGGCCGAAATGCGATGTCGAAGCGCTCGCAGCAACGATCGTTGCCTTCTCACGCATGGTTGCGCAGCTCGGCGACCGCCTTGTCGAGGCCGAAATCAATCCGGTCTTCGTGCTGCCGGCGGGCCAGGGCGTGAAGGCGGCAGACGGATTGGTTGTTCTCAATGTCTGAACGAAACCGGATGGAGCTCCAGATGGCCTTTGGCGAAATCATCAATCACGACGGCGCTCGCGGGAAGGGCTTTGCCGCGAGGCGCTGGCTGAGCCTCGCCATCCTCGCCTGTACTGCCTTGCCAGTCGTTGCCGGCATGGGAGCGGCGCCGGCGCGCGCCGAATTTCCCGAGAAGATCATCAAGATCGTGGTGCCGTTCGCGGCCGGTGGCGGAACCGACATCATCGCGCGAACGACGGCCCAGGAAATCCAGACGGACCTCGGCAAATCCGTCATCATCGAGAACAAGCCGGGCGCCGGCACCATCATCGGCACCCAGACGGTGGCCACCAGCGATCCCGACGGTTACTCGCTGCTGATGGCGACCTTCGCGCATGCGGTCAATCCGAGCCTGTACAACAAGCTGCCGTTCGATCCGCACAAGGATTTTTCGGCGGTCTCGCTGATCGCGCGCTCCTTCAACATCGTCGTCGTGAACCCGGCATCCAAGATCAACTCGATCGCCGATCTGATCGCGGAGGCCAAGGCCAATCCGGGCAAGCTCAATTTCGGCACGTTCGGCACCGGCACCTCGGCTCATCTCGCCGGCGAGCTGTTCAACTCCATGGCGAAGGTCAAGATGACGGCGGTGCCCTACAAGGGCGCGGCGCCTGCGATCAGCGATCTCCTCGGCGGGCAGATCGACGTGATGTTCACCACCGTGGCAAGTGCGGCCTCGCTGGTGGCTGCAGGTCAGCTCCGGGCGCTGGCCGTCACATCGGCCGAACGTTCGGCAGCGTTTCCGCAATTGCCGACCGTCGCTGAGGCCGGCGTGCCCGGCTACGCCGCCGAGTCCTGGTACGGATTGTACGCTCCGGCCAAAACGCCGGCTCCGGTGATTGCGCGGCTGAACCAGGCAGTCGCAAAGGCGGTCAAGTCAGGTGGTTTCAAGCAGCTGGAGGCGAACGAAGGCCTCATCATGGTTGGAAGCGCTCCGGAAGAGCTCGATCGCTATGTCGGGCAGGAGGAGGAGCGCTGGCGCAAGCTGGTCAAGGACGCCAACATCGAGGTGCAATAGGTTCGGCATTCCGAGCTGATACGCGTTACGGGGCGCGGGTCAGCTCCACGCTATCGCCGGCGTTCAGCGCAGACCCTGTTCGTCGATGAGAATGCGATGGATCTCGATGCGCTCCGGCAGCTCGATCAGGAATTCCGGATCGCGTGCGAGATGATGCACCTTGCTCGGCTCGCCCTTGGTGAATGCCGTCATCGCCATGATATCGGCCCAGTAGGAGATGGTCGTGAACCACGTCTCCTCATCACGGTCCTCGCGCAACTGCTGCACGCCGAGAGCCGTCTTCATCAGCGGGGGAATGCCCTCGGCTTGCAGATAGGCCTGGTAGGCGTCAGCGACATCGCGGCGGGTGCGGCCGCGCCAGATGCGCGCGATGGTCGGTTTGGTTGGCATATGTATTCCCTTCGGTGCGCGGAACCCGGGGGCCGATCAACCTAGAGCATGATCCGGAAAAGTGCGTAGCGGCTTTCCGAAAAGATCATGCTCAAACAATAACCTAAAGCGCGATGACGATTCGTCCTGATCTCATCGCGCTTTAAGCCAAATGCCGTCGCCCCCGCATCAGTTCACATCGTCTGGTGCAGTGTTTCGTCGCAGTCCCAAAGGGGGAGGACCGCCGGGTGGGGATTTTCGGCGCCACGCAGGAACTTCCAACCTTGCTCCCGACGTTGATCATGGACATGTCGAGCTACGGATCGCGGGTCAGCTCTACGCCGTCGACCACCATCTTCCATGTCCCCGCATCCTGATGAGGCGGCGTCGACACCTCGAAGGTCGTCGAAATGAATGGAATCCCGACGACGAAATTGTCGCCCTCGAACCGCCGCAGCGGGGCCTTGATCGTCGTCGTGGCCTCGCCGATCGCGGTGCCGTGCCTGACGCGCTTGTAGCGCACCATCCCGTCCTTGGTGAGCTCGACGTCCATCGCCGGCGCGTGCCACTCGCCGACATAAGCGGCCTTGTCCTCCGGCACGGGCTGCCCGCACGCCGTCAGCAACGGCAGGGCGGCAACGAGGATCATTACGGAAATTCGCCTTCTCATGTTTTGCTCGACAGCGGGAGGTGTCGCGGAAGATGCGACAGAACCCACCTTCGTCGGCGCTCGCACTATTCGGGTTCAAGAGCGACGGCCATCGATCGCCGTGCATGCCGGGCTCGAAGCGCGATCGGGATCGCGATGAATGGTTAGCGCGCTTGCGGCTGTCGTTTGCGCATGATCTCTTCGCAGCGCTGACGTGGCCCTTCAGTCCGGATCATGCCTCAGTGCGCGCGGGGTTCAAATGAGCTGGCCCGTGCGCGCAATTCGTCCCTGACGCGATCGAGCACGCTCTCATACTCACGCCTCTCGGTCTGCCGGAACAGCCGCATGCTGGGGTACCAGGGGCTGTCTGTGCGGTCGAGCAGCCAGCGATAGTCGGGCGTCCATGGCAAAAGGAGCCAGGTCGGGCGGCCAAGGGCGCCGGCCAGATGAGCGATGCTGGTGTCGACGGTGATCACGAGATCAAGGCAGCTCATCAGGGCGGCGGTCTCGGCGAAATCGGTGAGGTCGGCGGTGAGGTCGACGATGTCGTGTCTCTCCCGCAGCACCGTGGCGTCGCTCGGGCGCGGCCCCTTCTGGAGGCTGATAAAAGTGGCATCGGCGTCGAGGATACGGGACAGCGTCCGCAGCGGAATGGAGCGCGCCTGATCGTTGACGTGGGCCGGATCGCCGGACCAGGCGAGGCCGACCCGGAGCCTGGTTCGAGGACCGAGACGATTGTCCCAGGCCTGAATACGGTCGTCCGGAGGCGAGGGCAGATACGGCATGTCCGCCGGGATCGTATCGAGGCGGGTGCCGAAGGCGAGCGGAAGGCTGGATATCGGGCAGTGCAAATCGAAATGCGGCAGCGTGCCTGCAGCCGACATCGGGACGTGATGGGATACGCCGCCTAGAGGAGACATCAGCCGACGCAGCGGGTCCTGAACGGCAAGAATAACGCGCGCCCCCCGCGCCGCCAGCATGGGGACGTAGCGGACGAAGTGAATCGTGTCCCCCAGTCCTTCATCCGCAGCGACCAGGATCGTCTTTCCTGCGATGTCTTGGTCACCGAGCCACGTCGGTTGCGCAAAGCGGGCGTATTTCGCCGAAGGCAGCTTCAATCGGATCTGGTGCCCGCGCCAGCCGGCTTCGAAATCGCCTGTCAGGAGACGAGCCAGGGCCACATTCCAGTCTGTCACCGTATCGTTCAGCCCGAGCGCCTTCATGTGCTCGGACAACGCGAAGACCTCGTCGAAGCGATGCAGGTGGAACAGCGTGGTCAGCTTGTTGTTGAAGGCCGCCACCAGGTGCGGCTCTATCGCGATGGCTTTCTCGAACCACGCCAATGCCTCTTCATCCCTGCCGAGCCGCCGTAGCGAAAGGCCGAGATTGTTGCAGGTGTCGGCCTTGTCGGGAGCGAGCTGGTGCGCGCGCTTGCCCTCGGTCGCGGACTCCTCGAACCGCTTCAGCGTGTAGAGAATCCATGCGCGCGTGTGCAGCGTCGGGGCATGGTTCGGGAATAGTTTGTCGCTGAGGTCCAGATGCGCGATGGCCTCCTCGTTCCGGCCGAGCTTGTGGAGGAGAGTCCCGCTCTTGCGCAGGGTGTCGTGATGATCCGGATCGAGCTTGAGCGCGTGCTGGAAGCTCGCGAGGGCCTGATCGAGGCGCGACAGCTGAGAGAGGATGTCGCCGCGCTGTCGCCACAAGCCGGCGTCGTCAGGCCGGAGCTGGATCGCGTTGTCGACGACGTTGAGCGCCTCCTCGAAGCGCCCATGCTGCTGCAACGCCGTCCCGAAGCTTGCAAGATATTCGGGCTTGGGCGCCCGACGGATCGCGCGGACGATCCACTCCAGAGCGTCATTGTAGTGTTGGTCGTGGAGACACAGCAGGCCCATGAGATGCTGGGCGTCCGTGTGCTCCGCATCCATCGTGAGGGCCTGCTCGCAGCAAGCACGGGCGTCGAGATGCCGTCCGGCCCGGAGATGCTGAAGGCCCGCTTCACAGTAAGCGGCTGGTGTTTCCATCGCTGGCACGTTGCGGGCTGTCATTGAGCTCTTGCTGGCGGCGCGGCACTAGCGATGTCCGGCCAATTCGACTTTTGACGTTGAGGCCGGCAAAAATGCATGATTCTGCTCATAGTAGAAAGCTGGGCAGCCGGCGGTTACGATCGTCTTCACAAGCCTCGCGCAAGGAGACGGACGCGTGATCGAACACATTCTCAGATTCATGACGCTTGGCACGGTCATCGTTGGCATGGCGGCGATCTATGCGGCGCTCCATACCAACAACCGGCGCCTGGGCGCGGACATCTTCCTGCGATATTCCGACCGGGTCTCCGACCTGCGGCGCCGCCTTCCGGTCGGAGTGTTCCTCGAGCGAGGGGCCGCCGGCGACCTCGAAATCACGGCGGAAGAGCAGCGGGCCGTGCATGAGATCATCCACGCGATCTTCGAGCTCTACGAGCTCAAGGTGCACGGCTTCTTTCCAGCGGAGATATGGAAGATCAGGGAGCCCGACATCGAAAGGCTGCTGTCGCTGCCGGTCTTTCAGCAGGAACTGGCGGACCTGCAAGCCCGATACGCCAGACATCCGCGCCTGACGGCCTGGCTCGAGAAGATCAGGAGGCAGTCAGAGATGGCCTGACCTGTGTGTCGGCGATCGCCTCACCGCCACTCGAGCGCCGGCGCGACATGCGTCAGGATCGCCTCGATCGCGTGCACGCAGTAGGCGACACCGAGCTGGTTCGGAATCGTCAACAGCAGCGTGTCGGCCTCCGCGATCGCCTCGTCCTGCTTGAGCTGCTCGATCAGCACATCCGGCTCGGCGGCATAGGAGCGGCCGAAGATCGCCCGGGTGCGCGGGTCGATGAAGCCGATCTGGTCTTCGCCGCCGCGTTCGCCGCCGAAATAGGCGCGGTCGCGATCGTCCATCAGCGCGAAGATGCTGCGGCTCACCGACACGCGCGGCTCGCGGCTGTGGCCGGCTTCCTTCCATGCGGCGCGATAGCTACGAATCTGCGCAGCCTGCTGCACGTGAAAGGCTTCGCCGGTCTCGTCGTTCTTCAGCGTCGAGCTCTGCAAATTCATGCCGAGCTTGGCCGCCCACACCGCGGTCGCATTCGAGCCGGCGCCCCACCAGATCCGTTCGCGTAAGCCCACCGAATGCGGTTCGAGCCGCAACAGTCCCGGCGGATTGGGAAACATCGGCTGCGGATTGGGCTCGGCAAAACCTTCGCCGCGCAGGAGGTCGAGGAACACTTCAGCGTGGCGCCGGCCCATGTCGGCATCGCTCTGGCTTTCCGCCGGCCGGTACCCAAAATAGCGCCAGCCATCGATCACCTGCTCCGCCGAGCCGCGGCTGATGCCGAGCTGGAGCCGTCCGCCGGCGATGAGATCGGCGCTTCCTGCATCCTCCACCATGTAGAGCGGGTTCTCGTAGCGCATGTCGATCACGGCCGTGCCGATCTCGATCTTGCTGGTCCTGGCGCCGACGGCCGCGAGCAGCGGGAAGGGCGAAGCCAGTTGCCGCGCGAAATGATGCACGCGAAAATAGGCGCCGTCCGCGCCGAGCTGTTCCGCCGCGACCGCTAGCTCGATCGATTGCAGCAGCGTGTCCGCCGCCGAGCGGGTCTGCGATTGCGGCGAGGGCGTCCAGTGCCCGAAGGAGAGGAATCCGATCTTTTTCATGGGAGCAATTTAGGGATGGTCGCGGCGATTTGCGATGGGCCTCTCGGAGGAATCCTGCTCACGAGCTGGCCCGTCGCCTGCGTCGTGGTCCCGTTCGGGGGTGTCCAGGGCGCGCCATTGCCTCGGCGTCATTCCGGTCCAGCGCTTGAACGCGTGAGTGAACGCGCTGACTTCGCCGTAGCCGAGCAGCCAGGCTGTCTGCGAAATAGGCAGTTCATCGTTCTTCAGATAGCTCTTGGCAAGGTCGATCTTCATCTCGTCAAGGATGCCACTGAAGGTCAGCCCCTCCAAAGCGAGGCGCCGCACCAGCGTGCGATGACTCATCCCCAGGCGGCGGGCGATCTCTTCGACCCGTGCCTCACGATGCGGGAGCAATGGGGCGATTGCATTCTCAACGCTCGATCTGAGCGGGACACCGACGGATTTCCGGTGCGCGAGCGCCTGCTCGCAATACGTCACCAGCAGATCGTTCAGATAGTGGTCAGCACTTTCGATCTGCATCGGCCCCACGGATACCGGGAAAGCGATCTCGTCGACATCGGACCCGAACTCGATCTCGCGCCCCAGGAACGATCTGACCTCTGTGGGCGTCGTTCGACGGCGATGTACCACTTTGAGCCGGCTCGGGATCAGGCGGCGATTGGTCAGGGCGCGGTTCATGCGAATGATTGAGGTCAGCCAGAATTCGATCTGGTGCTGGTCCGAGTGCCGTTCTACACCGACATATTTCAGCGTGATCGTCATCTCTTTCGCGGCGAATCGCAGCGAAATCCCCTCGTTGGCGAGACGGCAATAGCGCTCGGCCTTTGCGAAGGCTTCGGCGATCGTGCCAGAGGATGCTGCCACGTAATAGAGCAGGCCAATTTCACGAAGGTCGAAGTCTCGTGCCAGGTGGAAGCCGAGGCTGTCGTCCTGCAGCGCCTCGGCCCCAAGTTCCAGAAACCTGATCTGGCTCTCGACGCTCAGGCGCGCCTTGCGATCCTCGATCTGCTTGAGAGTCAAACCGGCCCTGGACAGCAGACCGTCCGCCTCGATGCCGGCGGCCCGCAGGCGTGCCCATACCAGGCGGGCCATTCCGCCGGTCGCACTGGGCATTGTTTCAAAATGGGGCGAATGGGCAGCCGGCACACCGAACCCTTTCGTCGTTGCCGCTGCGGGCCTCGCTCTTTGGGCTCGCCGATCGTGACCACGGCATGAAAAATCAACTTATTGGCTCACGATAACAAGAAACCGGGGGGCGTGTGACTTAAATCGCTTGTCTGCCCTCAGACTGGTCTTGCGTTCTCGGGGCAACCCCCTCCCCGAAAGTTACGATGGCCTTGATGTCCAGCAGTGACGGCGCCGCGCCGCCCATCAACGTGAAGATTTTACGAGGTTACGGAAAGTTGCTTGGAATTCCTCATATCGCCCATGGCTCCCGGACGGTTGCGCTCGAGCGGGTCGGGGATTGCGAGATCAGCATGTTTGAAGCGCTTGGGGCGGGACTGCCCGAGAGCCCGTTGTTCTGGATGGAGCTGTTCGACCTCAGCGTTCATGCGTCGCTCGACAGTCGCGGCTGTCACAACATGCGCGATGCGGTTGCAGCGTTCGAGGACTTTGCTTGGCAAGCGAGCCGTTTGGCGGAAGCGCCGCTTTGTGCAGACAGCGAAACGGTAGGCTGACAATCGCTGCGCAGGCCGCCAGCTCCCGGCAAAGCCGTACAGCTGATTTATCTCAGGCGTAAGCCACCCAGCCGCGGAAGGCGAAGCCGGTGTAGAACAGCGTCGGCTCGGAGAAACCGGCCTCGCGCAAGATCACCTCGTCGTGAGTGGGCGCCAGAATCTGCAGATGGTTGCTGACGGCATCCTGTGCGGCCGCGGCCTGCTCCGGCTCGACGCCGGATGCGGCCAGGAACGCCGAGTACCGCGCCAGCCACAGCGGACGTTCCTTCTCTCCATCGGGTGCGCTCAGATGCGCGACCACGAACGGTGCGCGCGGTTTGAGCCGGCGGCGGATCTCCGAGGCGATCCGGCGTCGTTCGGCGACATCCACGAAATGGAGGGTCAAGAGGCAGGTGGCGCCGTCGAACGGTCCCTCCGGGGCATCATCGATGTAGCCTTGGTGAAAGCGCGCACGTGGTGCGAGCTCTCCCAGAGTCTGCCCGGCCAGCGCCAGCATCGGCCCAGAGGGGTCGACGCCATCGAAGCGCCAACCGGGATGTGCCTGTGCAAAGGCTTTGAGCTCCAGGCCGCCGCCGGCGCCGAGGACGAGCACCTGCCCATCGCTGGGGACGCTCTCGGCCAGCAGAATTGACGCCATGGACTGCATGGCGTCATAGCCCGGCACGAACCGCCGTGGCCCTTCGGTATATCGAGCTACGAATTGCGGATCCGAGAACGCAGCTTGAATGTCGGTCATGATGTTGTCCCCGTGAATGGAGCCGCTCACGCGCCATGCGCGCTGATATGGTGGATCTTTCGAGACCCGAGCCGCTTGCGCAAATCATCGCTCAACATCGCCAGCGTCACCTCGCCAAAGCGCGCCAGCAGCAGCGCTTCGGCGTCGTGAAAGGCCTGATCGAGCGCGGCATTGACCGCCTGCTCGACAAGGCAGCCCGGCGCCTCCGTTCGGTTGCCCATGGCGAGCAGCGAGGGACTGCCGAGCGCAACGTAGACGTCCCGCAGCGTCACCTTCGACAAGTCGCAGGCAAGCGTCCAGCCGCCGCCATGCCCCTTCTCGGAGCGGACGTAACCGAGGTCTCGCAGCCCCGCCATGATGCGGCGGATCACCACCGGGTTGGTGTCCATCGCCTTCGCCAGCGTCTCGGACGTGAAGGGCCCGGGCTGCTGCGCCATGTGCAGGAGTACGTGGAGTACGCCGGATAGACGGCTATCTCGTTTCATGTAACTTCATATATTACATGATGGCGCCGAGGTCAACCGCTTTCTGCGCGCGCTCTGTTCGTGAAGGGTATGGCCGGTGGCACGGGCCGGAGTGCGGTCTGTCGGATCAATCGCGACGGCAGTCGCTTGATCTACGACGAAACAACCCGTGCATGCGATGATGCCATCTTGCGCCTGTTTTGCCCGACGGGTCAACCGATTTCGCAAAATCGGAAAGTGCGCAACAACGACTTTCCCGAAGGGCTACGCCTCGCAGATACAAGCGAAGGCGAGCCAACAACTCATCTCAAGCTCGTCGCGCTTCAAGTCGTTGATTTTGCTGCCCCCGGCTACTGTGCATGGGGTTGTTTTCGAATTTTATCTTAAGAGGCACCAAAGCAACGGGCTCTTGCCCGCTACTTCATCACCCGCAGGCCCTTGGTCGTGAAGCGCTGCGTCTTGCCGCCGGGGCGAACGGGGCGCTTGGTGCCGGCGGCCTTGCCCGTGCCGGGCGGCTGGTGCGCTGGGACCAACTGGTGGGGCTGCGAGCCGATCAGGTCGCGGCGGCCCATCTCAATCAAGGCCTCGCGCAGGACGGGCCAATTGTCGGGATCGTGATAGCGCAGGAACGCCTTGTGCAGGCGGCGCTGGCGCAGGCCCTTGATCGCATCGACCTTGTCGCTGCCGCCGTGGCGCACGCCGCGCAGCGGATTGACGCCGGTGTGGTACATCGCGGTGGCGGTCGCCATCGGCGAGGGCAGGAAGGTCTGCACCTGATCGGCACGATAGCGGTTCTTCTTGAGCCACAGCGCGAGGTTCATCATGTCCTCGTCGGTCGTGCCCGGATGCGCCGCGATGAAATAGGGGATCAGATAGTATTTCTTGCCGGCCCGCTCCGCCGCTTCATCGAACATCCGCTTGAACTTGTTGTAGGCGCCGATGCCCGGCTTCATCATCTTGTCGAGCGGGCCGCGCTCGGTATGCTCGGGCGCGATCTTGAGATAGCCGCCGACGTGATGGGTGACGAGCTCCTTGATGTATTCGGGGCTCTCCACCGCGAGGTCGTAGCGTACGCCCGAGGCGACCATCACCTTCTTGATGCCCTTGGTCTCGCGCACCTTGCGATAGAGCCGGATCAGATCGTCATGCGAGGTGTTGAGGTTCGGGCAGATCTCGGGGAAGACGCAGGACGGCCGCCGGCACGCGGCCTCGACCTTCGGGTCCTTGCACGCCATTCGGTACATGTTGGCGGTCGGGCCGCCGATGTCGGAGATCACGCCGGTGAAGCCCGGCGTCTTGTCGCGGATCTTTTCGATCTCGCGCAGGATCGAGCCTTCGGAACGGTTCTGGATGATGCGGCCCTCGTGCTCGGTGATCGAGCAGAAGGTGCAGCCGCCAAAGCAGCCGCGCATGATCGTCACCGAGAATTTGATCATCTCCCAGGCGGGGATGCGTGCCTCGCCATAGGACGGATGCGGCGCGCGGGCGTAAGGCAGGTCGTAGACCGCGTCCATCTCCTCGGTGGTGAGCGGGATCGGCGGCGGGTTGAGCCAGAGATCGCGATCGCCATGACGCTGCACCAGCGGCCGCGCGTTGCCGGGATTGCTCTCCCGGTGCAGCACGCGTGACGCACGCGCATAAGCTTCCTTGTCCTGCTCGACCTGCTCCAGCGCCGGCAGCCGGATCACGGTCGCGCCCTTCTGGCGCGTTGCGCCCTCGTCGGCGGAATCGAGATCGTCGGCGTGCAACTCGGAATAGTCCTCAGGCACGCGGCGGAACAGCGCGACGCCCCTGACGTCGTCGAGCTCGCGCGGCGCCTCGCCGGCGGCGAGCCGCTGCGCTACCTCGACCACGGCGCGCTCGGCATTGCCGTACAGCAGCAAGTCCGCCTTGGCGTCGGCCAGCACCGAGCGGCGCACCTTGTCGGACCAGTAATCGTAATGCGCGATCCGGCGCAGCGAGGCCTCGATGCCGCCGAGCACGATCGGGGTGTCCTTGAACGCCTCGCGGCAGCGCTGGGCGTAGACGATGGTGCAGCGGTCCGGCCGCTTGCCGCCTTCGCCGCCCGCCGTATAGGCATCGTCGCTGCGGATACGCCGGTCGGCGGTGTAGCGGTTCACCATGGAGTCCATGTTGCCGCCGGTGACGCCGAAGAACACTCTTGGCTTGCCGAGCGCCTTGAACGGCTCGGCCGACTGCCAGTCCGGCTGCGCGATGATGCCGACCCGGAATCCCTGCGCCTCCAGCAGGCGGCCGATGATCGCCATGCCGAAGCTCGGATGGTCGACATAGGCGTCCCCGGTCACCAGCACGATGTCGCATTCATCCCAGCCGAGCGCGTCCATCTCGGCGCGGCTCATGGGGAGGAACGGCGCCGGCTTGCGCGGGCGCGCCTTCGCCATCAGGGGCTTCTCGGCGGTGATGATCTGGATATCCATGGCGCCAAGGGATAAGACCCCGGGCGCGCGAATTCAACCGACGGACGCGTGAAAGATTGAGGTTCCCCTAACGCGATCCGGGCGCTTCAACCCCCGGCAAGCACCCGCCGGACCTCGGCTGTCGCGGCCGGTTCGCCACCATGCTCGCGGACCATCCGCACGGCGTCCTCAACCAGGCGCAGATTGTTCGCTGTGGAGCCCAGCAGCGCATCCTCGAGCCCGACGCGGACATGGCCGCCGCGCGCCACCGCTTCGCCGATCAGCGGCGTGATGTCGACGCCGAGGCCGGAGACCATCCAGGGCGCGCCGCGCGCTTCTTCCTCCGTCAGCGTGACCAGCGCTGCGAGGCCATATGGCTTCGGCGGAAAGCAGAAGGCGAATTGCTGCGAGAACATGAAGCGGTAGACCGGTGTCTTCACGCCGCTCGCGCGCGCCAGCGCTGCGCCGGCGCGGATGAAGCCCGGCTCGTAGATCGCGAAGGCGGGGTGGATGCCGTGGCGTTTGGCGACGTCGAGGCCGTGCCGGATATGGGTCTCCGGATTGAGATAGGTCTCCGCCGGCTTCGCCTGCGCCTTGGCCGCGGTCAGCGTGAAATTGACGCTGCCAGGATCGACCACCGCGAATTCGAGCAAGCCGCGTTCGGCCAGTCGCTCGATATGGGCAAAGCGCGCCTTGGGATCGGCGACATTTCCGCGCGCATCGAGGCCGGGGATGGAGGGATAGACAGGCACGTCGATCTTGGCGCGAATGCCCTCGATGATGCGGGCGTAGACCTGCCAGTCGAACGTCTGCGGTCCGCCGCCGTCATAGGCATGGGTGTGAATGATCGCTGCGCCGGCTTCCGCGCAGGCGATGCCCTCGGCGACGATCGCCTCGATCGTGTCGGGTATGCCGGGCTGAAGCGCGCGGCTCCACGGTCCATTCAGTGCCGCCTCGATCCAGACCTTGCGCATGGCGCGCTTCCTTCATTTGCCCGAACGGTGATCCTGCTTTGCAGGACCGTATCACGCCCGCCATGCGGGGACAGCGCCATCCGCTGTGTGAGACCATCCACATACCGGCCGCGCGGGGCCACGGCATCCTCGCATCAGTTTCAAGGGAGAGATCCATGTTGTTTCTGATCGACGCGCTGCTGATCTTGGCGATGTTGTTTTTCCTGTTCCTGCCGGTCTCCGATCGCAGGACGGTGCGGATGAGGCTCTCGATGCTCTGCGTGCTGCTGGCGGTGTTCTCGGTCTCCGTCACCCGCACCCATGTGGCTCCGGTGCAGCTCGCGGGCATGGTCACGGTGCGGTGAGCGCCGAAATTGTCACATGTGCCCAGCATTGTGGTTCGCTCGCAGGAACCAACAGTCTCCGCGAACATTCTGACCTAGGCACCCGCGCGAGCCGTGCTCGCGCGTGCCTCGACGATTCCGGCGCCAGTGCCTGTGACCGGACTTCTGCCCCGATGCTCGCTTTGGGGCGATGGGGGAGCTGTGAGTACGGTCATAGAGAACTTGCTGGCGCGAAAGCAGAAGCTGGTGGAACTGCTCGAAAAGGCGCAAGCCGTCGAGGACCGCGACAAAATTGAGCACCAGCTCGAGCAGATCAACACCGCGCTGGACTTTCTGGACAGGCCGGGATCGAAGGACGCGCGATAGTCGCGCTCAATCCGCCTTCGGTCTCTCCACCTTCAATGCCTTGGCATAGACCACGCCCGAATTGGTGATGTGCGTCGTCATCAGCGCCTCGAACGCCGCGAGCTCGCCGCGCGCGAACAAATCGAGCAGCCTGCGATGCTCGTCGAAGGACGAGCGGGTGCGCACGTCGATCGGCGAGGTCAGATTGGTGCGGAGCGCGGCGACGCGTCCGGAGACGAGCTGGTAGGATTCGGCGAGGTAGCGGTTGCCGCAATGGGTGAACAGCGCCTCGTGAAAGGCGGCGTCCGCGCGGCCATAGGCGATGTTGTCCTTGGCCGCGACTGCAGGCTCCATCGCCGCGATCGCCTCGCTCATCGCTGCAATTGCGCCATCGCGATCGTGGCGAAAGGCGAGCGCGACGGCCTTGGGCTCGAGCGCGATTCTGAACGTGCAGAGCGCTTCGATATCTTCTGCGCTCGGCGTGAACACGAAGCTGCCGACCTGCGGACGGATCACCACGAGACCTTGCGCCTGTAACTGACCCATTGCCTCGCGCACCGGCGTGCGGCTGACGCCGAAGGCGTTCGCCACCATCTCCTCGGAGATGGCGGCGCCCAACGCGAACTCGCCGTCGATGATGGCCTGCCGCAGCCGCAGCACCACCCGTTGCGACAGCGATTTCGGCGTATCGAGCTTGAGCGATCTCATGCGCTCGCCCGCTCAGATCACCTTGCCGGGATTGAGCAGATGATCGGGATCGAGCGCGGCCTTCAGCGTCCGCATCAGCGCGATCTCGGCCTCGCTCCTGGCATGGCCCAGCCATCTCTTCTTCAGCGTGCCGATGCCGTGCTCGGCGGAGACGCTGCCGCCCAGCTCGCGCACGAGACCATAGATGATCGCGTCCATCTCCTCCTTCGGCTGCTGCTCGACGGGCAGGCCCGCGACCCAGGAGACGAGATGCAGATTGCCGTCGCCGATATGGCCGTAATAGACGCTCTCGCAGCCATTGATGCCGGAAGCCAGCGCCGCCTTGCAGCGCGTGGCGAACTCGTCCATGCGCGCCACCGCAAGGCCGATGTCGTAGGAGATGTGGGGCCCCAGCACCTGGCCGAACTCGGCGCAGATGTCGCGCACGCGCCAGAAGCTCTGCGTCTGCGCCAGCGATTGCGCCACGGCCGCATCCGCCAGCAGCCCGCGCTCCATCAGCTCTTCGAGCCAGTTCTGGAAGCGCGGCGCGTCCACACTCTCGTCGGTGCCCTGCGCTTCCACCAGCACGTAGAGGCCGTGGCCTGCCGCGACTGGCGGCTTCACGCCGGCGCGATTCGTGATGACGTCCCAATAGTCCGGCCACATCACCTCGAACGCCGACAGCAGCGGGCCGAGCCCGCTGCGCGCGGCGCCGAGCAGGTCGATCACCGCGGCATAGTCCTTCAGCGCGCAGAGCGCCGCCATGGTCGAGCGCGGCTTCGGGAACAGCTTGAGCACCACGCGGGTGATGATGCCGAGCGTGCCTTCCGAGCCGATAAAGAGATGCTTCAGGTCATAGCCGGCATTGTTCTTCATCAGCTTGTTGAGGCCCGTGGTGATGGTGCCGTCGGGCAGCACCGCCTCGAGGCCAAGCACCAGCTCGCGCGTCATGCCGTAGCGGATCACGCGGTTGCCGCCGGCATTGGTGGAGAGATTGCCGCCGATGGCGCAGGAGCCGCGCGAGCCGAGGTCGAGCGGAAAGAAGAAGCCGGCCTCGTCCGCGGCCTTCTGGATCGTCTCCAGCGGGGTGCCTGCCTTGACCGTCATCGTCATCGAGGCAGGGTCGATCTCCTCGATTCCGGTCATGCGCTCCAGCGAGATCGCGACCCAGCCCGCTTCAGGCGAGGCGCCGCGGCACAGTCCGGTCAATCCGCCTTGCGGCACGAATGGCAGCCGCGCCTTCCGGCAGGTCAGGATCGCGTCCGCAACGCCCTGCGCGTCGAGCGGACGGATCACCGCCAGCGGCGTCTGCGGCAGGCTCGCGCTCCAGTCGTTGCAATTGCGCGCGGGCACGTCGGTGCCGGTCAGCACCGCCGCGGCGCCGAGCTTGTCGCGCAAGGCGCCGAGCAATCGGTCGGGATGCTCGATGGGGGTCACCATGTTCATGCGAGACCTCCTCTAAATTCAGCTGCGCCTCATGCGCGCCGTGACGGTGGAAAGGGTTTGCGTCTGCCTTGTATGTAAGGTACAAGATGGCAAAGTAAAGCAAAAACAAGGCTCGGGAAAGCCCGTCAGATCGTTGGAGATCAGGGGGTGGTCCGAGGTCGAAGATATGAAGGGTTGCGAGATGGCAGAGGCAATTCGCGGGTTCTGGGTGGCATCGGCGACGCCGCTGGCGGCTGACGGGAGCGTGGACTTCGCCAAGCTCGCGGCCCATGCCAAGCAGCTCTTCAGCAAGGGCGTCGACGGCGTCGTGCTGTTCGGCACCACCGGCGAGGGCACCTCGTTCAACGTGATCGAGCGCGTCGCGACCATCGAGGCCATGCTCAAGGCCGGGGTCGCGGCGGAACGTATCGGCATCGGCGGCGGCTTTCCCGCCATCAGCGACAGCATCGCGCTGACGCGCGCCGTGCTCGGCCTCGGCCTGCGTCACGTCCTGTTGCTGCCGCCCTATTTCGATCGCAGCGTCACGCCCGAGGGCATCGAGGATGCGTTTGCCGCGATCATCGACGGCGTCGCCGACGATCGGCTGCGCGCCTACCTCTATCACATCCCGCAGGTCTCGGGCGTTGCGATCCCGACCAGCGTCGCTGCGAACCTGCGCAAGCGCTACGGCAAGGTGGTCGCTGGCCTGAAGGACTCCAGCGGCGATTTCAAGCAATTCCAGGCGTTCCGTGCAGCGGCCCCTGAGCTCGCCATCACCGTCGGCAATGAAGTCGACATCGCCCGCGCGATCGCCGCCGGCGGCGCCGGCACCATCTGCGGCATGGCCAATGTCGTGCCCGATCTGGTCAAGGGCATGATCGACGGGCGGGATGTCGAGGCGCGTATGCAAGCCGCAACCGACGTCGTCCTGAAGACGCCGTCGTTCCTCCCGACGCTGAAGGCGATCCTGGCGGCGCAGACGGGTGACGCAGCCTGGCTGCGTGTGCGTCCGCCGCTTCGTGCGCTGTCCGACGGCGCCGCGTTCAAGCGGAAGCTCGACGAGCTGATCGCTCCTGCCGTCGCGTGAGATCGCGCAACGTCGCGACATGCTGCCGCGAATTCTCGCGCAGCGTGTCGCGCTCGGTGCGATGGCAATTGGTGATTGCCGTGACGCCGCGATCTGCTCTTAGAATGATTCAACACTAGAGCGATTCAATCCCGCCTACGGTTCTCTTCACGTCCGGCGGCTGTTAGACGCGCCAACTTCAATGCTGTGTCTGACTTGGAAGTGAATCGAACGTGCGTGCTCATCTGGATGGCCGTGAAAGCGGCCATCGAACCGGCGCCGGCAAGGGCCGCGCGGGTCTTCTCATCGGCGCAGCCGTTCTGCTCGCCGAATGCCCCTCCAACGCGAGCGCGCAGGCGCAATCGGCACTGCCGCCGGTGACGGTGGAAGCCCCGGTGCAGCGGCCGAAGCCGGCGCGTGCATCGAACCAATCTCCGCGGCGTGCGCAAGCCGTTGCGCGCCGTCAACCCAATCGCGGCCCCGCGCCCGCAGCGCCGACATTGTCGGAACGCGCGGCAGCCGAAGCGGCCGCGCAACAGGCCGCCAAGCTCGGCTACCGAGCGATGCCGAGCTCAACCACGCTGCGCAGCGGCGCTTCGCCGCTCGATACGTCGCAGTCCGTCAACGTCGTCCCGGCGCAGGTGCTGAAGGACCAGCTCCCGCGCAACATCGACGACGCGCTCGTCAACATCTCCGGCATCACCCAGACCAATACGCTCGCGGGCACCCAGGACGCCGTCATCCGCCGCGGTTTCGGCGACAACCGCGACGGCTCGATCATGCGCAACGGCATGCCGCTGGTGCAGGGCCGCAGCCTGAACGCCGCAGTCGAGAGTGTCGAAGTGCTGAAAGGGCCGGCCTCGCTGCTCTACGGCATCATGGATCCCGGCGGCATCGTCAACACCATCAGCAAGCGTCCGGAGCTCTATCAGCACGGCTCGGTGACATTGCTCGGCTCGACCTACGCGAACAACCACAGCGGCGCCGACAGCACGCTCGACATCACCGGCCCGATCGGGGACGGCGGTCTCGCCTATCGCTTCATCGGCTACGGCGTCAGTGAGGACTATTGGCGCAATTTCGGCCGTCACCGCGAGATGCTGGTGAACCCATCGCTGGCCTGGTACGGCGAGACCACGACGGTTCAGCTCACCTACGAGCATCGCGAGTTCATCACTCCGTTCGACCGCGGTACCGCCTTCGTGAACGGCGCGCCACTGGCGATCCCGAAAACGCGCCGGCTCGACGAGCCCTTCAACAATATGTGGGGCACCTCCGACTTGGTGCAGGCCTCGGTCGAGCAGAAGCTGGACGACAATTGGAAGGTCACGGCGGCCTACAGCTACAACACCGAGACCTACAGCGCCAATCAGCTTCGGATCACCGGCGTCAACGCTAAGACCGGCGTCGAGACGCGCAGCAATGACGGCACGCAGAATTCGCTGAGCAACGCCAGTTACGGCACCTCCTATCTGCAGGGCGATGTCTGGGTGGGTGGCTTCCGCAACGAGATCCTGTTCGGCGGCGAGGCACTCTATCGCACGATCGATCGCCACGATTTGATTCGCCAGGCGACGCCGAGCTTCAATTTCTACAACCCGGTGTACGGACTGGTCACACCGGGCACGATCGTTTCGGGGGTCGACAGCGAGCAGACCGACAAGCTCGGCACCCGCGGCTTCTTCGCCCAGGACACGTTCCATGTGACCAACTGGCTGTCCGTGGTCGGCGGCGTGCGCTGGATGGAATACGAGCAGCTTGCTGGAAAAGGCCGGCCCAAATTCATCACCAACACTGATCTCGCGGGAAACAAGGTGCTGCCGCTCGGCGGCGTCATCTTCAAGCTGAACGACCAGCTCTCGTATTACGTGAGCTACACGCAATCGCTGAAGCCGACCTCGACCATTGCGCAGTTCGCGGGCACCACCATAGGCTTCGTGGTCACCGGAAATCTCCCGCCCGAGGAAGGCACACAGTGGGAAACCGGCTTTAAATTTGACGTCAACAAGCGGCTGTCGGGTACCCTGGCGTTCTACGACATCCAGAAGAAGAACGTGCTGGTTCGGGACGATCTCGGCAACGGCACGGTTTCGGCGCGAACGTCCGGCGCAGCCCGGTCGCGCGGAGTCGAGTTGGACGTGACCGGCAAGCTGACTGACGATTGGAGCATGATCGGAAGTTACGGCTATACCGATGCGCGGTTGATCAACGATCCCGATGTCGGCAACGCCAAGCTGTTCAACGCCGCGATGAACACAGCCTCGCTCTATCTCGTCTACGATTTCGGCGAGCGGTTGCCCGGACGTCTACGGCTCGGCGGTGGCGCGCACTATGTCGGCGACCGGCCCGGCGACTCCGCGAACACCTTCTTCATGCCGGCCTATACCGTCGCGGATGTCTTTGCGACCTATGACACCAGGATCGACAATCTGCCGGTGACCTATCAGTTCAACGTCAAGAACCTGTTCGACAAGGTCTACTATGCGTCTACCACCGGAAGCGCTCTGAACGTCGCACTCGGTGATGCGCGGCGCTTCTCGCTGTCGGCGACGGTGAAGTTCTAGCGATGGCAGCGCGGCTCGGGCACAGCATCAAGGCGGTTCTGCTCCAGATCCATTCCATTGCGGGCCTCGTGCTCGCGCTGCTGCTTGCCCTGATCGCGCTGACCGGCGCGATCATGAGCTTTGAGGACGAGGTCGTCGAGCATCTCAACGCCGGCATCATGCATGTCGTGCCGCGCGAGAGGCCGGCGCTTACCCCAGATGAATTGGTCGCGCGGCTGAAGGCGGGGCAAGACGTCGGGCAAGTCTCCGCTGTCATGCTGTCGAGTGATCCGACTGCCGCGGTGCGTGTCCGCTTCGCCCGCGACGAGCAGGGCGGCCGGCCGACATCGCTCTATGTCGATCCCTATGACGCTCACGCACTGGGCTCGCCGCGCGGCGAGGAATTTTTCGCGACCGTCCGCAGGCTGCATCGCTGGCTGCTGATCCCCGGCGACGCCAAGGGTTGGGGCCGCCAGATCACCGGCGTTGCCGCGCTCGGCCTCATCGTCATGTTGGTTTCGGGGCCGGTACTGCGCTGGCCGCGTCGCGCCACGAGTGCAAAGCTGTGGCTGAAACCGAATCTGGCGCTCAGCGGCCGCGGCCTGCATCGATCGTTGCACGCCGTGATCGGCACCTGGGTCCTGCCGATTTATGTGGTGATGACGCTGACCGGCCTCTGGTACTCGTTCGACTGGTACAAGGACGGCGTCGTCTGGCTGCTGGCGCGCCCGGAGGTCACCGCTGCGAAGATGCAGCCCAAGATGGCTGCAAAGACGCCGCGCGCGTCGGTCCGGACCGAACCGGCTCAAGCGGTCGGATTCGATCAGGCATGGACCACGCTCCGCCGTGAGCAGGGCGACCGCTTTTCCAGGGCTCTGCTGACGCTGCCCGCCGGCCCCGGGACAGTGATCCGGATCCGGTCGTGGCCGAAGGACTCGACGCTCGAGACCACGCGCGACGAATTCCGCGTCGATGCGGTCACCGGTCAGGTGGTCTCCGCGGAGCGTTATGCCGACAAGACGTTCGGCGAGAAGATCATCGCGGCCATCTACGACATTCATCGCGGCGCGATCCTGGGGTGGCCGGGCAAGCTCGCCTTCATGATCGCCGCGGCCCTGATGCCGCTGTTCTCGGTCACCGGCGTTCTGCTTTATCTGTCGCGCCGCAAGCTGCGGCGCCCGGCGCAGCCGCCGCTCGGGCGGCTTGCTCCGGGCGAGTGAGCCGACCCGCCGCTGTTCAGGTCCGCCTGGATCGAGACGTGATATTTGCTGGACGCGTCACTTCGGTTGCATGCGCCGTTCACCAATGACGACGTCGTTGTTGACGGCGTAGACAAAGCAGCCGCCATCCCTGCCATTCCGCGCGGGATCGCTGTTGCATTTTGCTAGTGCTGAAGCCTGGGCATCTCCCACGCTCGGATCGCCCGTCGAGATAAACAGCTTTCCCCAGGGGTGGATTGCCATCGCCTTGGGCTCCATGGCCTTATCGTAATTCTGCACGTCGGGACGCTGCCTAGTCACCCGCCGGATGATCGGGATCTGGGATAGGTCATACTTGCCCGCATAATGCAGTCGCGGCATGTCCCGCGCCGTCAGCTCACCTTCCACGGCGATTTCTTCGTTCACCGCCAGCAGAGCGCAGGGTTTGCCATAGCGTAACTGGCACGCTTCCAGTGAGCGCTCGCCGGTGACCGACGCGTTCTCGTGTTCACAGGAGCGAAAATAGCTCGCGCTGACGAGCTCCACGGCCTGCCCCTTGTTGGGCTTGCAGGCGACGTAGTCCTTGATCAGCGTGTCGCGGACAAAGCCGAACACGGTCGGCGTCGTCGCCGCTATGATCGATGCCATCGCCCGCTCGAATTGGGATTTGCGCTCCGCATTGGTCAGGGCGGCCATGGCCGCACCCGGAAGCACCAGAAACACCACCAGGAATTTTATGATTCGCATGCTGCCCCCCAACGCACGAATCGGAACTTTACCCGCCCCGCGCCCGCGGACAACATGCTTCTTTTCCGCGGCTCCGCGGGATTGCGCGCAGCAGAGCCGTGGGGCATGCCTTCGTTGAGCTGGTCAAGCGACCTGCAATCGGTCAAAAGCGGCCTGTTCAAACTTCGAAGGCTGCCTGTCCGATGAAGCTCCCCACCGCCACCCCCGCCGATATCCGCCGCGCGCTGCTGTTGCGGGAGGAGATCGCGCTGCTTGATCTCAGGCATGAGGCTGGCTTTGCCACCGGCCATCCGCTGTTCGCCGCCAACATGGCCGCGGACCGGATCGAGATCGAGGCCGAGTTGAGGCTGCCGCGCAAGGACGTGGCAATCGTGCTCTATGATGACGGCGAAGGCCTGGTGGCAACCGGCGCCGAACGGCTTGCCGCGCTCGGCTACACCAATGTCAGCGCGCTCGATGGCGGGTTGAAGGCCTGGCGCGATGCGGGCTATCAGATGTTCGAGGACGTCAATTCCTATTCGAAAGCGTTCGGTGAGCTGGTCGAAGCGCGCCGGCACACGCCCTCATTCAGCGCCGACGAGGTGGCAAAGCTGATCGCCGACAAGGCGGACATCGCCATCCTCGACGTCCGCCGCTTCGACGAATATGCGACCATGAACATTCCGGGCTCGGTCAGCGTGCCCGGTGCGGAGCTGGTGCTGCGGGCAGGGCAGGCCGCACCTGATCCCGACACCACCATCATCGTCAATTGCGCCGGCCGCACCCGCTCGATCATCGGAACGCAGTCGCTGATCAATGCCGGCGTGCCCAACAAAGTCCGCGCACTGCGCAACGGCACCATCGGCTGGACGCTGGCGCGGCATACGCTCAACCATGGCGCCGACCGGCGCGGTGCGATCGGACCCTTCGAAGGCGGCCCGGCCAATGCGCGCGATGTCGCCTATCGCGCCGGCGTTCGTCACGTCGGCGCGAGCGAGATGGCGGCGCTGCTCGCCGACCGAGATCGCACGCTCTATCGCTTCGACGTGCGCGACGCCGAGGAATACGCGGCAGGGCATCTTCCCGGCTTCCGCCACTATCCGGGTGGGCAGCTCGTCCAGGAAACCGATATGGCCGCGCCCGTGCGCGGCGCGCGCATTCTTCTGACCGACGACAAGAGCGTGCGCGCCGACATGACGGCGTCATGGCTCGCGCAGATGGGCTGGGAGGTCTATGTGCGCGAAGGCGGCTATGACGGCGCGCTCGAGATTGGCCCGCCGCGCGTGCTGCCGAAGCCCGACCCGGCGCATCGCTACCGCCGGCCCTATGAGGGCACTGATGTCGCGGAGAAGGCGATGCAGGCCTATCTCGATTGGGAATATGGTCTCGTCGAGCAGCTCAGGCTTGACGGCACGCACGGGTTTTACGTGATTTGATGACGGGGCGGCGATTGTGCGTGCGGGGATAGCTGAGCTGGTGGGATGCCAAGCATACCTCTCGCCCCGCCATCTTCTCCCCGTATCCAAACCCTATTGTGCTGGATGTCGTCCGCGGTCTATGAGCTGCGGCAAAGCCGTCACCTATGGAGATATTTTATGCCAGCCCCAGGCCAAAGCCCTGAGCGGAGTGCGAAGGCGCTGCTGCTCGAAGGCGTCAATGATAGCGCTGTCGACCTGTTCAAAAGCGCGGGCTTCACCAATGTCGAGCGGCTGACCAAGGCGCTGGACGGCGAGGACCTGCGCCGAGCGCTCAAGGGCGTGTCGCTGCTCGGCATCCGCTCGCGCACCCAGATCACCGATGAGGTGCTCGCGGCCACGGACGGGCTCCTCGCGGTCGGTTGCTTCAGTGTCGGCACCAACCAGGTCGATCTCCTGGCGGCGCGCAAGCGCGGTATTCCCGTGTTCAATGCGCCGTTCTCCAACACCCGCAGCGTCGCCGAGCTCGTGATCGGCGAGATCGTGATGCTGCTGCGGCGGATCTTCCCGCGCTCGGTCTCGGCGCATGAAGGCGGCTGGGACAAGTCGGCGACCGGCAGTCGCGAGGTGCGCGGCCGCACGCTCGGCATCGTCGGCTACGGCAATATCGGCTCGCAGCTCTCGACCCTGGCCGAAGCGATGGGCATGCGCGTGATCTATTTCGACCGCACCGACAAGCTCCGCCACGGCAACACCGAGCCGGTCGAGAAGCTCGAAGAGCTCTTGGCGCAGAGCGACGTCGTCAGCCTGCACGTGCCGGAGACGCCGGAGACATCAGGCATGATCGGCGAGAGCGAGCTGCGCGCGATGAAGCCGGGCTCTTTCCTGATCAACAACAGCCGCGGCACCGTGGTCGATCTCGACGCGCTCGCGCGCTCTTTACGCGACGGCCATCTCGCCGGCGCGGCCATCGACGTGTTTCCGGTCGAGCCGTCCTCGAACGCCGACCGCTTCAAGAGCCCGGTGCAGGGCCTCGAGAACGTCATCCTCACCCCGCATATCGGCGGCTCGACCGAGGAGGCGCAGGAGCGCATCGGCGGCGAGGTCGCGCGCAAGCTGGTCGACTATTTCATCACGGGATCGACCATGGGCGCGGTGAATTTTCCGGAGGTGCAGCTGCACTTACGCCCCTCCGGCGCGCGCTTCAGCCACGTCCATCGCAACGTGCCGGGCATGCTGCGGCGTCTGAACGAGGTCTTCCTCCAGCGCGACATCAACATCGCCGCGCAATATCTCGAGACGGCCGGCGACCTCGGCTATGTCGTGCTCGACGCCGACCTTGCGGGTCAGGATTCCGGAACCCTGCTTCAGCAGATCCGCAGCCTCGAAGGCACGGTGGGCGCGAGGCTGGTGTTCGAGCACTAAAGCCTGACCCGGAAAAGTGCGAAGCGGTTTTCCGGAAAAGATCATGCGCAAACAACAACCTAAAGCGCGATGACGATTCATCCAAATCTCATCGCGCTTTAGGCGGACACCACGTTCTGGTTGCATTTTGCGGCCTCCGCTCCATACACTGTCGTCATCGTCGGTGCGGAACAATTCGCGTCGAATTTGAGCTTCAGTTGCGTCGGTGCTGCGATGGAACGGGATCCCGTACTCGTCGACCTCGCACTTCAGGGCGGCGGCTCGCACGGCGCCTTCGCCTGGGGCGTGCTCGATCGCCTGCTGGAGGAGAAGTGGCTCAGTATTGCCGCGATCTCCGGAACCTCGGCAGGCGCGATGAATGCGGCGGTGCTGGCGGACGGCTGGACCGCCGGCGGCGCCGAGGGCGCGCGTGAGGCGCTCGCGAACTATTGGCGCCGCGTGTCGAAGGCCGCGGCCCTCAGTCCGCTCCAGCGCTCGCCGCTCGACCGGTTGATGGGACGCTGGACGCTCGACACCTCGCCCTTCTACGTCTTGACCGATTTGATGTCGCGCGTGCTCTCGCCCTACGATCTCAATTGGACCGGCTACAATCCATTGCGCGCGGTGCTGGCCGAGAGCATCGATTTCGAGCGGCTGGCGCGCTCGCCGATCATGCTGTTCATCACCGCGACGAGGGTGCGCACCGGGCGCGGGCGCATCTTCCGCAATTCGGAGATCACGGCCGACGTCCTGCTCGCATCGGCCTGCCTGCCGACCATGTTCCGCGCCATCGAGATCGACGGCGAGCCCTATTGGGACGGTGGCTTTGCCGGCAATCCGACCATCACGCCGCTGGTGCGCGAGAGCGACGCGCACGACACCATCCTGGTCCAGATCAACCCGACGGAGCGGCCGGAGGCGCCGCGGACGGCTGCGGAGATCCTCAACCGCCTCAACGAGATCTCCTTCAACTCGCCGCTGATGAAGGAGCTGCGCATGATCGCGCTGCTGCGCCAGGCCGCCGATCCCGGCAGCGGCGAGGGCGCGCGCTGGGCCAAGATGCGGACGCATCGGATCAAGAGCGACATGCTGGCGAAGTTCGGCGCGTCGTCCAAGCTCAACGCGGAGTGGGAGTTCGTCTCGATGCTGCGCGCCGAGGGGCGTCTCGCCGCGGACGCGTTTCTCGGCGAGCATGGCGCGGATATCGGCCGGCAATCGACGGCCGATCTCGACGTGCTGCTGTCGGAGTGCTGAGGCATGGGTCTGCTCGGCCTCCTCGTCGGGCTCGGTCTGCTCGTGCTGTTTGCGTTTCGCGGCTGGAGCGTGCTCCTGCTCGCGCCGTTCGCCGCGCTCGTCGCCGCACTGTTCGGCGGCGAGCCGTTGCTTGCGAACCTGACCCAGGTCTTCATGGTGAATGCTGGCGGCTTCGTCGCGCAGTTCTTCCCGATCTTCCTGCTCGGCGCCGTGTTCGGCAAGCTGATGGACGACAGCGGCGCGGTCACGTCGGTGGCCGGCTTCATGGCCGAGCGCCTCGGCGAGCGCCGCGTGATCCTCGCGGTCGTGCTGGCCGGCGCGGCCGTGACCTTTGGCGGCGTCAGCCTGTTCGTCGCGTTCTTCGTGATCGTCCCGATGGCGCGTTCGCTGTTTCGCGCGGCAGCGATTCCGCGCCGTCTGATCCCGGCGGCCATCGTGCTGGGCACGTCCACTTTCACCATGTCGGCGCTGCCGGGCACGCCGTCGATCCAGAATGCGATTCCGATGCCGTTCTTCGGCACCACGCCGTTTGCCGCGCCGGGCCTCGGCATCATCGCGTCCCTCATCATGCTAGGTGCGGGATTGTGGTGGCTGCATCGCGCCGAGGCCGCGGCCAGGCGCGCCGGGGAGGGCTACGGCGATGATGTCGAGGATGCGGCCGAGCGCGCGGCCGCCGACGAACTCGTGCGCGAGCGCGCGACGACGGCGCGCGAGTTCGACCCGGCGGAGTTGAGGCGCGGGCAACGCAGCAGCGGACCGTCGCCGGTGACGAGCGCGATCCTGCCATTGGTGGTCGTCGTCGCAGTCAATCTCGTGATGTCGCTCGTCGTGCTGCCGCGGCTCGATGTCTACTATCTCGCCGAGCAGCGCTTTGGCGCGACGTCGCTCGCCGCGGTCGCGGGCGTGTGGTCGGTCGCGGTCGCGCTGGCCGCCGCCATTGCCACGACGATCGCGCTGAACTGGGCGCGCCTACCGGCATTGCGGCAGACCATGGATGCCGGGGCCAATGCCTCGGTGCTGCCGGCATTCAGCGTCGCCAGCCTCGTTGGATTCGGCGCGGTGGTCGCCGCGCTGCCGGCCTTCGCCATCGTGCGCGACTGGGTGCTTGCGATCGAAGGTGGTCCGCTGGTCTCGCTTGCGGTCGCGACCAACATCCTTGCCGCACTGACCGGATCGGCGTCAGGCGGCCTCACCATCGCCCTCGACGCGCTCGGCCCGACCTATGTCGAGCTCGCCGCGCGCAGCGGTATCGACCTTGCGCTGATGCATCGTGTGGCCGTGATCGGCTCGGGTACCCTCGATATCCTGCCGCACAATGGTGCGGTGGTCAGCCTGCTCGCGATCTGCGGCCTGACGCATCGCGACAGCTATTTCGACATCGTGATGGTTGGCATCGTGACGTCGCTCGTGGCGCTGGTGGCCGTGATTGCACTCGGCAGCGCAGTTGGTTCGTTCTGAACGAACTGCCTACGCCGCCAGCCGGTCGAGCAGGGCCAGCATGACCGGCGCGTCGGGCATCGGCAGCACGGCGTCGATCCGCTCCAGCAGGCGCGATTGCAACAGCGCGTTGCGCGCCTTACCGATGGTGCCGAGCGGACCGCGAAAACCGTGGTCCTCCCAGGCCATTTCGAGCAGGCTCTCGCTCGTCAGCGCCTCGATCAGGTCGTCGGCCTGGCGCTCGATGCTGATCAGCGGATGGGCCGAGAACACGGTGGGCTGCGGATAGAGGACGACGGGCTTGGCCGGTGCATTGGCCTCGAGCCGCTTCCAGCGCTCCGCATCCTGGAGCACCCATTCGACCAGCTGGTTCTCGTAGCCGACGATCAGCGGCTGCGCGCCGGCGCCGCCCGCGACATAATCGTCGAACAATTTGCCTGACGATGGCGGCTTGAAGCCCATGCGGCGGAACACGGTGGCGACATCACCGTCGATCCGGCTCAGCGTCTCAGGCATCACCACGTCGCCGGACAACAGGCTCGCGGCAAGGCCGGCGAACATGAAGCCGGAATTGGACTTGTTCGGGTCGGTGCAGACCACGCGGGCGCGGCCGAACAGATCGGCGACGCCGATCGCCGACCAGTTCTCGCCGGCGATGATGGCCTTGAGCAGCTTCGACAAGTCCACCGTGTAGCGCGGTCCGCCGGCGGGCTGGGCGATGCCGCCCTTCACCAGGCCGTCGGCGATGCGATCCCAGGAATAGAGCACGATCGGCGAGTTGAAGATCACCTGATCGCGCGAGATTTTCACGCCGGACGAACGCGCCACCTCGACCAGCACGGACGACGACGGCCACAAAAATTGCGGCTTCTGGTCGAGCAGCGCACGCTCGCGCACCATTTCCACCGAGCCGGCGCGGCGGCCGTCGAGGACGAGGCCGAAGCGCCGCTCCAGCGTATTCTTGACGCGGGCATTGGCAAGAAAACCTTCCTTCTCGCCGCCGGCAAAGCCGAACAGCCGCTTGGCTTCGCCGAAGCGGCCGGCGATTTCAGGGTGCTCGCGCAGATAGACATAGCCGCCGGTCGCCGCCGCGCTCGCAGCGACGAGGCCGATGCCGAAGGCGCGGCGCGAGATAGCCATCAGGACGTTCCTCTCTTGGTCTCGGCGGGAGCGGCCGGTGGCGCCGGGCCGATGTCCTCGTCGAGCGAGCTTTTGAGCAGTTTCAGCTCGATATCAAGCTTGTCGAGGTCGGCGTCCCTGAGATTGGCCGCATAGCGGGTGAAGGCGCCGTCGAGCCGTTCGATCATGTCGCCGGTGGCGGTGAGGCGTGCGGTGTCGGGCACCGCGCTCTTCTCCAGCGAACGGTAGGCCTCAGCGATCTCGGCGGCACGCGGCAGATAGTAGGTCAGGAACCGGCGCACGCGGTCGAGCCGCAAGGGATCGCTCTCGATCGCCGCAAAAATGTCGCGTGCGATCTGCACGAGGTGACGGATGCGATCGGCGACCGCGCGGGTACGAATCGCCGACGCCGTATATTCCATCCGCTCGGCGAGCGGCTCCGCTTCGGCGAGGAGCTCGTTTGCAAACTCGATCTTGCCGCGCGCCACCCCGCTGGCTTCCAGAGCGGCGAATCGGTTTCGTGGCGCCAGTGCCACGACGATGCCGCCGCCGGCGACCGCGCTGATCGCGAGCGCGATCAGGAACGGCATGCCGAGCCCGATCGCGAGCGACGGCAACAGCGCTGCGGCTGTCACCCCACCCGCGATCCAGCCAAGCCCGGACGGCATTGTGGCCATTCAGTTGTATCCTCGTACGGCGCGGAACGCGTCGGTGAGACTCTTGCTGCCGTCGAACACGCGGCCTCCGGTCAGCTTTGCCAGATTGTCGAGCTGGGCCCGGTCGACCTCGGAGCCGAACGTCACGCCGAACACCGGCACGCGATGACCATCCGCGCGCCAGGCCGACTCGAAGGTCGACATATAGCCCTGACTCTTGCCGTCCGTCATGATGACGATGGCCGGCAGATGCTGGCCGTCGGCGAGCCGCGGCTTCATCAGGGCGAGCGCCTGCGCGGCACAGGTGTAGAAGTCCGTGCCGCCGCCGGCGCGCAGTTCGAGCGCACGGGCGAGCAGGCCGGTCTGCTCGTTCTCGTCGCCGGTGGCCCGCGCCGTCCAAAGGATGTGATCGCTGAACGGCAGCACCAGGATCTCGTCCGATTTGGTCCACTGCACCAGCACCTCGCGGGTGCGCGCGGGCGTGAGCAGGAAGCGCATGGCATCGAGCAATTGGGTCTCGCCCGGACCCTGCATGCTGCCGGAGACGTCGAGGCAGAGCGCGGTCAGGGAGGGCCGGCGCAGCGCCTCCTGGTAGATCAGGAGCGCCTTCTGGATCACGGCCGGCTCCGGCGGACGGATCACGGTCACGGGGCGCGACGGATCGAGGTTCGTCTTCGGATCCGCTGCAAGCGGCGTGGCGCGGCCGATCTCGACGCGCCGGCCGGTCTTGGCGATCTTGCCTTGCGTATCGCCATTGAGCAGGAAGGCCTGGAGGTCGGTGAAGAAGCTCTCGACCTCCTTGCCGCGGCCGCGGTCGACGAAGCCGAGCGGCGAATCGGCGACCGCCACGCCGTCGGCGGGATAGATCGCATAGAGCGGCTCGTGATTGTCGGCGACCAGCTTGTCGTTGGTCTCCTTGATGACGGCCTCGTAGTTCCAGACCGCCTGGTAATGCGCGCCGCTGCGCTCGCCGTCGCGGTAGAGGTCGGCGAGCCAGCCGCTGGAGCCGGCACTGCGCTCGACGCCCTTCAGGAGGCCGCGCGCCGTCGCCAGCACCTCGGGCTTGTCGAGATCGCCGGCCTCGATCAGGTCGGGCTTGCCGATGCCGGCCGCGAGCATCGCGAGATAGGCGGCGGCTCCGGAATTCGACTGCGTCGCCGACGTCATCAGGAATTTCAGCTTGCCGCCCTCGACCGCGCCGAGGATGTCCTTGGCGGTCACCTTGGCGCCGATCCAGCCGAGCTCCTGCGCCTTGGAGCGACGCACGCCGAGGATGACCGGCATCTGCACGATCGACTTGACCATCTTCACGCGCCGCGTGGTGTCGAACATGTCGATCCAGATCGAGGCGGCCGGCCACACGGCATCAGTTCCGGGATCGCCGGCCTTCAGTGCCAAAGCGATGTCGAGCGATCCCTGATAGCGCATGGTGCAGTTCGCGTTGCGCGACTTGCAGAACTCCTGCACCAGCGGCTCGAGGATGTCGTTCTCCGAGCCCGAGAGGATGGTGAATTGCGGCCCCGGGCCGCCGCAGCCCGACAGCAGTGCGGCCATCAAGGGCACGGCGAGCAACGCCAGCGGACGCCGCAGGAAACCGAAAGTCCTCATGCGCGAGCCTTCATGCAGCAGCCCTCATGCAGAAGCTTCATGGAGAAACCGTCACAACGCACGCATCAAGGCGCAGCCTTCGCGATCGCGGTCTTCAGTTCGTCCGTCAGCTGCGACATCCGCTGCTCGATCTCGGCGCGCTTGGTGCGGCCCTGCTCCTGCACGGTGAGCACGCCGGAGATGGTGTCGATCAGGTCGCGGTTGGTCTTCTCCAGGGTCTGGATGTCGACGATGCCGCGCTGCGACTGCTTCTCGATCTCGATCGCCTGGGTCTTCATCATCTCGGAAGCCTGGCGCATCATCTCGTTGGTCGCGTCGGTGACCGTCTTCTGCAGCTCCAGCGCCGACCTCTGCCGGTTGAGGCCGAGCAGCAGGATCATCTTCTGCTTCCACACCGGGATCGTCAGCTCGGTCGTTGCCTGCAAATTCTCGATCAGCGTCTCGTCGCCGGACTGGACGATGCGGATCTGCGGCAGCTGCTGGATGCCGATCTGGCGCGCCTGCTGGAGATAGAACACGCGCTTCTCGAGCCGGTCGAGCGCCTGGAGCGCATCCTGATAGGTCTGTGCGGCGAGCATGGCGTCACTGCCGGCGCCTTGCGCCTTCGCGTTCCGCTCCATCTCGATCAGCTTGCCGCCGCGGAATTCCTCGGTGAACGACTTGCCGGCGGCGATGTGCATGTCGAGCTGGCCGAGCGCGCCCCTTGTCTGCTCGTAGAGATCGTCGAGCAGGGCAATGTCGCGGCGCAGGACCTCCTTGTTACGGTCGAGCTCGACGCAGACGCGGTCGACCTGCGAGGCGACGTCGTTGAACTGTTCGGTGAAGCGGCGCAGCCGCGCCTCCGCAGACGAGAACAGGCGGGTGAGGAAACCCTCGTCCTTGAGGTCGGCCGGATCGAGCCCGCGCGCCTTGCCGAGGATGTCGGTCAGCAGCTTGCCGGTGGCGCCGAGCTCGCGGTTCTGGGTCTGGGCGAGGATGCGGTCGGCGAACTCGACCACCGAGCGCTGGGCGCGCTCGCCGAACGTGACGAGGCGCGAGCGATCCGAAATGTCGATCTCGGACTTGATGCGTGCGACGGCGGACGCATCGGTCGGTAGCGCCGGGACATTGATCGTTTCGCTCACCACTCGCTCCTTGGTTCGTGCCGCAGCCAGGATCGCGACCTGCCGCTTGGGCAGGAAAGCCCGGCTCGTCTGACAGATTGATGACAGCCCTGTGGACTTAGTCGGTGCACAGGCTGTCCGAGTCCGGGGGTGGGGCAAAATTTCACATTGGCATCAATTCGTTAGCGCGGCGGCGTACGCGCTCCGGTGCGCAAGCCGCGATCTTCCTTGGCGCGATTGGTGCGGGCTGTGGCAATTGACGGGCGGCGGTCAGTTGCATTGAATTGGTCGGCCGATCGGCTGAACGATATCAAGACAGTGGGGATGGAAACGATGGCGCGCAAGATTGCGAAGCTGTGTGCGTGGCTCGCCGGTGCTGCGGCCGCGATGGGTGCAAGCGCCGGCTCGGCGGCGACGCTGGCGGAGGATGCTGACACGGTCTGCAAAGGGCTCATCGCCGGGACCGATGCCGCGAAGATCGATTCCGCGACATTGCTGGCGCCGTCGCAGTTCACTGTTGCCGAGCGCGGACCGACGCCGTCGGGGCGCATCACGCCGGCCAATCCCGCTTTCTGCAAGGTGCTCGGCCATATCGATCCGGTCGATCCCAAGGCGCCGCCGATCAAATTCCAGGTCAATCTCCCGGTCGACTGGAGCGGCCGCTCGCTGCAATACGGCGGCGGCGGTTTCAACGGCGTGCTGATCACGGGCCTCACCCTGCCGCCGGCCTATCCTTTCGACAAGCCGTCGCCGCTGGCGCGCGGCTTCGTCACCTACGGCACCGATTCCGGCCACGAATCCAAGCCGGGCGAGCCGCCGCAGCTGTTCGCGCTGAATGACGAAGCCTTCGAGAATTTCGCGCACCGCGCCTACAAGAAGGTGCGCGACGCCGCCGTCGCGCTGATGCAGCGTGCCTACGGCAAGAAGCCGGACAAGATGTATTTCATGGGCTCGTCCGAAGGCGGCCGCGAAGGCCTCACCATGGCGCAGCGCTACCCCGATGATTTCGACGGCATCTTTTCGCGTGTGCCCGTCATCAACTGGGTCGGCTTGCAGCATGCCGGCACGCGCTCAGGACTTGCGACCATGGGCGAGGGCTGGATTAATCCTGCACAGGTCAAGCTCGTCGCCGATGCGGTGCGGACGGCTTGCGACAAGGCCGATGGCGCTGGCAATGCGCTCGTGCGGGATCCCGTCGCCTGCAAGGCCGCCTTCAAGGTCGAGGCGCTGCGCTGTGAGGCCGGCAAGACAGGCGATCAATGCCTCACCGAGCCGCAGGTCAAGGCGGTGCACACGCTGCATGGGACCTACAAATTCCCGTTCGCGCTGGCCAACGAGCTCGACGATTATCCGGGTTGGGGGATCTCGGGCGAGGACACGCCTGCCATCGGGCCGACCGGCGGCTGGACCGCGTGGTGGCTCGGCACCGCGCCGCCGGCACAGCCGCCTGCGCCCAACAACGGCATCGCCTGGATCTACGGCGCCGGCGGCATGCAATATGTGTTCGCGCGCGATCCCCAGCTCGACGTCGCGACCTACAAGGTGGAGGACCACAAGGCGCGGCTGCTCGAGGTCTCCAGCCTGATGGACTCGACCGACCCGGATCTAAGCCGCTTTCGCGCGCGCGGCGGCCGGCTGATCATGCTCGAGCACATGGCCGACTACGCGCAGAGCCCCTATGCCGGCATCCGCTATTTCGAGAGCGTCGAGCGCAAGCTCGGCAAGGCCGAGACGGCCGAGTTCGCGCGGCTCTACACCGCGCCCGGCGTCGACCATGTCGGTTCCGGCGCGCCGGCCAATATCGACATGCTGAGCGTGCTGGTCGATTGGGTCGAAAAGGGCAAGGTGCCGGGCGATCTGGAGGTCAGCGAGCAGAAGGTCGAGGCACCGTCATTTGCCGTGCTGCGCGCACTGCCGTTGTGCCGCTGGCCGGCCTGGCCGCAGTACAGGAGCGGCCCGGTGGGCGAGGCTGCGAGCTTCAGCTGCGCGCCGTAGGGTCCCGACCGTGCCACACCGTCATGGCCGGGCTTGTCCCGGCCATCCACGCATTGCCGCGCGGCGCGAAGAACGTGGATGCCCGGGCCAAGCCCGGGCATGACGACCTGTTGTGGTGGCGAGATTAATGCGCGCCCCCGCCGCCCGCCGCCTTCACCCGCCGCGTCAGAAGCACCGCGATCGCGGCCAGCACCAGCACGACGCCGATGACGGCAAACGTGTCGGAATAGCCCATCACCAGCGCCTGGCGCTTGACGGTCTTGCCGAGCGCGATGATGGCCTGCTCGCGCGCGGCGTTGGGGTCGGGCACGCCGTGCGCGATGAAGTAATTGGTCATCTGCGCGATGCGGTCACGGACTTCCTCGCGGCCGAGCGTGACGGAATGGCCGATGATGTTGGAGTGGAACTGCTCGCGCTTGGTGACGATGGTGGCGAGCACCGCGGTGCCGATGGCGCCGCCGAGGTTGCGCATCATGTTGGAGATGCCGGAGGCCGCGGGCGCGTCTTGCGGCGCGACGCTGCCGAGGCTGAGCGCAGACAACGGCGCCAGGGTGAGAGCCTGACCCACGGCGCGCACGACGTTGGGGATGAAGAACTGATCGCCTGAATAGTCGAGCGACATCTGGATGTTCAGGAACGAGCTCGCCGCGAACAGCAAGAGGCCAACCGTCGCGATATAGCGCGCATCGAACCGCTGCATCAGCTTCGGCACCAGCGGAATCAGCAGGAGCTGCGGCAGGCCGGTCCAGGCCAGCACATTGCCGATCTGCTCGGCATTGTAGCCCTGCACCTGGCCGAGATAGGCGGGCAGCAGATAGACGGAGCCGAACAGCGCGAAACCGAGGAAGATCGCGGCGAACGTGCCGATGCCGAAATTCCACTGCGTCAGCAGGCGCAGGCGGAGCAGCGGCTTCTCGACCACGAGCTCGTTATAGACGAACAGCGACAGGCTGACCGCGGAGATGACCGCAAGCCGCACGATGAAGGGCGAGCCAAACCAGTCGTCCTTGTTGCCTTCCTCCAGAACGGCCTGGAGCGAGGCGAGGCCGACCGCCATGGTGGCGATGCCGAACCAGTCGCCTTCACGCAACAGGCCAAGGTTCAGCGGCTGGCGCTCCAGCGTGAAGAACAGCGTGGTCACCATGACCGCGGTGGGCAGCACGTTGACGAAGAAGATGGTCTGCCAGCCGTAATTCTCGGTGAGATAGCCGCCGATGGTCGGGCCGATGGCCGGAGCGAAGGTCACGGCAAGCGAGAACATGGCAAGGCCGATCGGCTGCTGGCCCTTCGGCAGCTTGGTGAAAACCAGCGTGAACGCCATCGGGATCAGCACGCCGCCAAAGAAGCCTTGCAAGCCGCGCATCGCGATCATCGACGGCAGATCGTGGGTGAAGGCACAGGCGACCGAGAATGCCGCGAACAGCGTCGCGAAGCTCAGGATGATGTTGCGGAACGAGAACACCCGCGACAGGTAGTCGGTCAGCGGAATGACGATGATCTCGCCGATCAGATAGGACGTCGAGATCCAGGATCCGTTGTCGACACCGGTGCCGATGCCGCCCTCGATGTTGAGCAGCGAGGCGTTGGTGATCTGGATGTTCAGGATCGCCATGAAGGCGCCGATCATCGCCGCGAAGACGGCGATCCAGACCGTGGCACTGGCGCGATTGGGATCGGCGACGACGCGCTCAGACGTCGCGGCCGGAATTGCTTGTGCGGGCGTCGAGATTGAGAGGCTGTTTGACATGGCACGACCCTCCGGAAACGAGCTTTGCCTTGGGTTTTGCTTGGGGCGTCGTTGCCGCTTGCGCGGTCGGCGCTGAACGGGTTGCAATCGTCGGGATCACGGACATGCCGGGCCGCAGCGCGATCGCAGGCGCGGTCTCTGCATCGAGCGCGATCTTCACGGGGATGCGCTGCACGATCTTGGTGAAATTGCCGGTGGCGTTGTCGGGCGGCAGCAGCGCGAATTCCTGGCCGCTGGCCGGCGCGATGGAATCGACGTGGCCGTGCACGACCTGGCCCGGGAATGTGTCGACCTCGATCTCGACGGTCTGGCCCGCGTGCACATGGGTGAGCTGGGTCTCCTTGAAATTGGCGACGACATAGGCGCCCTCGGCCGGCACGATCGACATCAGCTGCGTTCCGGCCTGCACATATTGGCCGACGCGCAAGGTGCGGTTGCCGACGACGCCGTCGATCGGCGAGACGATCGTGGTGTAGCCGAGATTGAGCTCGGCCTGATGCTGAATGGCGTCGGCGCGGGCGGCGGCCGCACGCGCCTGCGTGATCTCGGCCTTCAGCAGATCGACCTGTTTGAGCGCGGAGACGAGATTGGCGTTGTCGCGCGCGATTGCGGCATCCGCGCCGGCGTCACGCGCCTGCGCCTGCTGCGCGTTCTGGACGCTGCCATAGCCGGTCTTGGCGAGATCGCTGTAGCGCTTGTTCTCCTGCTGCGCGAAGACCTTCGCGGCCGTGTCGACATCGATGGTCGCCTTCGCCGCGGCGATCACGGCCTCCTGGACGTCGAGCTGCGCCTGCTTGCTCGTCACCGTCGCATTCGCGGCGGCGACATCGGCCTTGGCCTGATCGAGGGCGACGCGGAAGTCGCGGTCGTCGATCCGAGCCAGCACCTGGCCGGCCTTCACATGCTCGTTATCGCCGACCAGGACGCGGTCGAGATAGCCGCTGACTTTCGGCGCGATGGTGGTGTTGTCGGCCTTCACATAGGCGTCATCGGTGGAGACGAGGAAGCGGCCGACGGTCCAGTAATCGTAGCCGTACCAGGTCGCGCCGGCGAGAGCGGCGGCGGCCACGCCTGCCAGCAACAACTTGCGAAGATTGAGCTTTTGGCGGCGCGCCGGTTGCGACGGGGCGGGCAGGATGCCCTCCAGCCCAGGGGGCGGAACCACCGTGGCTTCAGTCTTGGACGGGGTGGTGTGCACGGTCATGGCCGGCTCCCTCGAATTAGGAAACTTGACGATTTCCAAAATAGGACTAGGTTTGGGACTGTCAATGGAATGACAGGCATCATCTAAAAACATGGCTCAGGCAAAACCTTCATCAGAATGTCGCCCGCGCGGGCGGCCGCCGGTGCGCAGCGACGACGAGACGAAGCGAATCGTCCTCGAAGCTGCACGGCACGCCTTCGCCGTCGACGGCTACGCAGCCACCAGCACCGAAGAGCTGGCGCGCGGCGCCGGCATCTCCACCAAGACTCTCTATCGGCTGTTTCCGGGCAAGGCGGCCTTGTTCGAAGCAATGTGCGCGGACCGGCTCGATCGGTTGCTCTCCGACGTCAATCTTCAGGCCAGCAATCAGGCCGACATCGAAACCAGCCTGACCGCCGTGCTGGTCGCCTGTGCTGATCTCGCGCTCGATCCGGAAGTCGTGGCGCTCCAGCGTATGGTGCTGCAGCAATCGGCTACGTTCCCCGACCTTGCCGCGAATTTCTACAGGGATGGCATCGCCCGTACCGCGGCGGCGCTCGCGGGCTGGCTCCGCGATCAAGTCAAGACGAAGCGCATCGCACTCGATAACGTCGATGAAGCTGCCGGAATGATGATTGGCATGATGGTGTCAGCGCCGCAGCGCGCGGCGATCTACGCCAGCCTGACACTGCCTTCGCGCAAGGAGATCGAGAAGCGGGCGCGGGTATGTGCCGCAATTCTGCTCGACGGCTGCCGCGGGACGTCGGGCAGCTAGCGGCGGCAGTTTTGACAATCCGCCGGAGTGCGGTTATATGCTTCGCATGCGAAATAAAATGCCCGAGGCGAGACACCACCGGCTGATCTACCTGCTGAGCGTCGCGCAACGCCGACTGCAGCGCTGGATGGCAGCGCAGCCCTCGAACCAGGTGACGCCGGCGCAGGCGGGGCTGTTGTTCATCCTCGGCAAGCAGGACGGCGTGCTGATGGGCGAGGCGGCAGCCGCGCTCGATATGGGACCGGCTGGTATCTCGGGGCTGGTCGATCGCTCTGCCGCGGCGAGGCTGGTCGAGCGGCGGGCCGATCGCGAGGACGGACGGGCCTTTCGCGTCTGGCTGACGCCGAAGGGGCGCACCGTGCTGACCCAGGCGAAGACTGAAGCTGCAGAGATCAACGCGGCGCTGACGGAAGGATTTACGGCTGCGGAGATCGACATCGTCGCGCGTTGGCTGACGAGCATTCAGGACAAGTTTCCAAGAGAAAGAGATTCAGAGGACTAAGGAGAGACCCATGACCGAGCATGTGCGAGTCGAGAACAACGGCGGAATTCTCACGCTCACTTTGGCGCGCCCCGACAAGAAGAACGCGCTGACCGATGCGATGTACGGCAAGCTCGCCGACAGCATCGAATCCGCCGAATTCGATCCGTCAGCCCGCGTGATCCTGATCCGCGGCGAGGGCGACATGTTCACCGCCGGAAACGACGTCGGCGAGTTCGCGGCGGTCGCATCCGGCAAGTCGGAAGGCAGCCGCAACGTCGTGCGCTTCATCCAGTCGCTGGCGCGCTGTACCCGGCCGCTGGTCGCGGCGGTGCAGGGCCGCGCGGTCGGCGTCGGCGCCACGATGCTGCTGCATTGCGATCTCGTCGTGCTCGCCGACAATGCGCAATTGTCGACGCCCTTCGTCAGCCTCGCGCTGGTGCCGGAAGCCGCCTCCAGCCTGTTGATGCCGGCGCGGATCGGCTATGCCCGCGCCTACGAGATGTTCGCGCTCGGCGAGACCGTGCCGGCGAAGTCCGCGCTGGAATGGGGCCTTGCCAACCGCGTGGTGCCGCTCGACAAGCTCGATGCCGAGGCGCTCGCGTTGGCGCAGCGCCTTGCCCGCCAGCCCGCCGGCGCGCTCACCGCGACCAAGAAGCTGATGCGCAATGGCGAGGCGCTGGTGGCGCAGATGCAGGCCGAGGGCGAGCACTTCGCTCAGCGCCTGCGCACCGCGGAGGCGCGCGAAGCGTTCACGGCATTTGCCGAGCGCCGCGCGCCGGATTTCACCAAGGTCGCCTAACGAACCCCGGCCTGGCGCAGGCGCGGCAGGCCGAAACGCTGGTATTTGACTACAACCTTAACGAAACATTGGCAGGTTGCGATGCAGGGTGGCCACTCGTGAAGAGTAGGCCCCCTGACCCCATGGCAATGTTTAAGAAATCGGTAAGCTCGCTTCTCCTGACCTTGATGGCCCTGCTGGCCGTGGGCGCGCTGGCCTCGACGGCGATCCAGATGGTCGGGGCCTTCGGCCGCTACAGCGACAGTCTCGAGACTGCGCGGCTTGCTGCCGCCGACAAGGCGATCTTCCATGGCGTGCTGTCCTTGCGCAACAATCGTGGCGACGCCCAGAGTGCCATCCTCGGCGAGGACGATCCCAAGGCAAAGCTCGCCGAAGCCGAGAAGGCCGAGCAGGCCGGCTATGATGGCATCATCGCCGCGCTTGCCACCGTTGAATTCGCCCGCCGCGACGAGCTCGCCGGCACGCTGAAGCAGCGCTGGAACGACGCCGCGCCGCAGTTCCAGCTGTTCTACGACGAAGCCAAGCGTCCGCGCGCCGAGCGCAGGATCGAGCGGACCAATTCCTGGTACGACGCCGTCACCAAGGTGATTGACACGGCGAACCTCGCCTCCACGGCGGTGTCGAACCGCGCCTGGATGAACGATCCCTACATCGCCCGCATGATCCAGGTCCGCCGCTTCGCCTGGCAGGTGCGCGATCGCTACGGCGTCCATTGCTCGCAGCTCCGCTCGAACGTCAACAGCAGCAGGCCGCTCGACGACGCCCAGAAGCGGTCGGTGGCGCAATGGGACGGCACCATCGCCTCCGGCTGGGCGGGCATGGCGGAGTTGCTGGCTGCGCCCGACGTGACGGCAGAGCTGACGGCGGCAGCGTCGGACGCGAAGGTCAAGACCGACGCCGTCCTCAAGCAGATCGGCGATCTCACCAAGAATTTTGACGGCAGTGGCAAACCCGCAATGCCCGCGTCCGAATGGAACACGCTGTGCCAGTCGCCGTTCCCGCTGATCGTCGGCGTCGCGACCAAGGCGCTGGACCAGTCGATCGCGCGCGCCGAGACCGTTCAGACGACGGCGCTGACCAAGCTCATCGTGCAGTCGCTCGCCTTCCTGCTGGCGCTCGCCGTGACCTTGGCGGGCGTGTACGTCGTGCGCAATCGCCTGATGCGGCCGGTGCGCGCCATCCTGGACGCGATCGCGCGCATCAGCGCCCGCGATTACGCGACGCCGGTGCCGCAATCCAGACATCCCGACGAGTTCGGCACCATGGCCGCGGCGCTCGAAAGCCTGCGCGAGAGCGCGGCAACCGCCGAGCGTCTCGGCCAGGAGCGTGAATCGCAGCAGGCGCTGCAGCTCGCCCGCTCCGGCACTGTCGATGCGGCGTGCCGCAGCTTCGACGACACCGTGCAGGCGGTGATCCAGAGCGTGGTGGCCTCGACCAAGGAGCTCGATGCCACCGCAACCGGCGTGCGCTCGCTGGTTTCGGAATCGAGCAGCCAGACCGCGGCGGTCTCGTCCGCCGCCGAGCAGGCCACCAACAATCTCGAGACCATCGCGGCGGCGACCGAGGAGCTCTCGGCGTCCGTCGGCGAGATCTCCGCGCAGGTGCAGTCCAGCGCCCGCGAGGCGCGCGAGGCCGTGTCGCAGGCCGAGCAGACCAACGCGACGGTCGAGATCCTCGACCAGACCGCAAGCCGCATCGGCGAGGTCGTGAAGATGATCAACGCCATCGCCGGCCAGACCAATCTCCTCGCGCTGAACGCCACCATCGAGGCCGCGCGCGCGGGCGAAGCGGGCCGCGGCTTCGCCGTGGTCGCCGGCGAGGTCAAGAGCCTTGCGGCGCAGACCGCGACCGCGACCGAAGAGATCTCCCGCCAGGTCGAGGAGATCCAGGGTGCGACCGGCGAGGCGGTTGCCGCGATCCGCTCGATCGGCGGTGCCATCAGCGGCATCGACGAGAAGATGACGGCGATTGCGGCGGCGGTCGAGCAGCAGCGCGCGGCCACCACCGAGATCTCGCGCAACTTCCAGCAGGCCGCCCAAGGCACCCGCGAGGTCACCGACACCATCGGCAGCGTCGCCAGGCTGAACGAGGAGACCGGCAACGCCGGCACGGTGCTGTCTGAATCCGTGAAGAAGATGTCGGCGGACGCCGATCGTCTCCGCGTCGCGGTCGAGGGCTTCCTCGGCGCGGTGAAGACCGCCTAGTTTCGATCATCCTCCATCCCGCCGTCGCGCGGGCATTGCCGCCGGTCCGCGCGACGGGTACACCTGTGCCGCCGCGCGAGCGCGGCACCAGACGCAAGACACCTCAGGGATGGAGAGTTCGATGCCGGTCACCCCACACAAGGCCCAGCGCCCCTATCGCGGCGTGTTCCCGGTCGCGCCCACCATCTTCGACGAGCGCGGCGAGCTCGATCTGGAGGGCCAGCGCCGCTGCATCGATTTCATGATCGATGCTGGCTCGCACGGCCTCTGCATCCTCGCCAACTTCTCCGAGCAGTTCGTGCTCACCGATGCCGAGCGCGAGACCGTGATGCATGCCGTGCTGGAGCATGTCGCCGGCCGGGTTCCCGTCATCGTCACCACCACGCATTTCAGCTCCGCCGTCTGCGCGGCGCGCAGCAAGCAGGCCGAGGCGGCGGGTGCCGCCATGGTGATGGTGATGCCGCCCTATCACGGTGCGACGTTCCGCGTGCCCGAGAAGGGCATCGTCGAATTCTTCAAGGTGCTCTCCGGCGCGATCAACATTCCGATCATGATCCAGGATGCACCGGTCGCGGGCACGCCGCTGTCGGTCGAGCTGCTGGCGCGGCTGTCGCGCGAATTCGCCAACATCCGCTATTTCAAGATCGAGGTGCCCGGCGCCGCCTCAAAGCTCCGCAACCTGATCGAAGCGGGCGGCAAGGACATCGAAGGTCCCTGGGATGGCGAGGAGGCGATCACGCTGCTCGCCGATCTCGACGCCGGCGCGACCGGCGCGATGACCGGCGGCGGCTATCCCGACGGCATCCGCCAGATCATCGACCCCTATTTCGCCGGCGACCGCGAAAAGGCGAAAGCCGCCTATGAGCGCTGGCTGCCGCTGATCAACTACGAGAACCGTCAATGCGGCCTGATCGCCTGCAAGGCGATGATGCAGGCCGGCGGCGTGATCAAGTCGGAGGCAGTGCGCCATCCCTTGCAGCCGCTGCATCCGGCGACGCGGGCGGGGTTGCTGGAACTCGCCAAGGAACGCGACGCGCTGGCACTGCGGTGGGGCAAGTAGCGCCAAACATTCAGCAGTCGTAGGGTGGGCAAAGGCGCGGAGTGCCGTGCCCACACTTTTACCGACGGCGATGGGTGGTGGGCACGCTCCGCTTTGCCCACCCTACGAAGGCCGTCATTGCGAGGAGCGACTTGTCCTCCGTAGCTCGAAGAGCGAAGGCGGAAGCGACGAAGCAATCCAGTTTGCGGAGAAATCTGGGTTGCTTCGCATGACGGGGTCTGCCCATTTCGGCTAAAGGCGTCGAATTGGCGCGGCTCGGGCCGTTTCCCGCGGCCCGGCGATGACATATTGTACGCTCGCCGACCAAGCCCGCGGGACGCATCTCAAGACATCGCGGAACAGTTCTTCATTATGCCGCTATCCCGAGCCAGGTTGGCGCGAACCGACAGAACAGGGAGGCAGTGCCATGACGATGAGGCCGGATCCCACCTTTCACGCATCGCCAAAGCTTGCGATGGAAGCACCAGCGGAGAACTTTGCCTACACGTTGCTGCTCAGTCCGGATTTCTCAAAGCCGGATGCTCTCGCGGTCATCGACGTCAAGCCGGGATCGCCGACCTATAGCCAGATCGTTCACACCGTGACGATGCCCAACAAGGGCGACGAGTTTCATCATTTCGGCTGGAATGCCTGCTCCTCCGCCTTGTCGCCGCTTACCGGACACGCCTTCATCGAGCGGCGCTATCTCATTATCCCCGGGCTGCGCTCGTCGCGGATCTACATCATCGATACCAAGCCAGATCCGACCCAAGCCAAGATCCACAAGATCATCGAACCGGAGGAGGTCTTCAAGAAGACCGGTTACTCACGGCCGCATACGATCCATTGCGGGCCGGACGGCGTCTATGTGAGCACGCTGGGCGGTGGCGGCAAGGACGGCACCAACGGACCTCCTGGTGTCTTCATCATGGATTGCGAAACGTTCGAGGTCCTTGGACGATGGGAGATCGACCGGGGCCTGCAGACGCTGCATTATGATTTCTGGTGGAATCTGCCGCGCGATTACATGGTGACGAGCGAATGGGCGTTGCCGCCGCAGTTCGAGAACGGGATCGTGCCGCAGGATCTGCTGTCGAACAAGTATGGCCATCGTCTCCACTTCTGGGATCTCCGCGCCCGCCGCAACGTGCAGACCATCGATCTCGGCGCCAATCACCAGATGGCGCTGGAGGTGCGGCCAGCGCACGATCCGGTTCGCGAGTACGGCTTTGCCGGCGTGGTGGTCGACACCACCAATCTAGAAGGTTCGATCTGGACCTGGTGGCGCGAGGGCGGAAAATTCCATGCCGAGAAGACGGCGACGATTCCACCGGAGCCCGCAGACAAGGAGAAGCTTCCGCCGCTGCTGCAGGGCTTTGGCGCGGTGCCGCCACTGGTGACCGATATCGACCTGTCGATGGACGATAGATTCCTCTACGTCTCCTGTTGGGGCACCGGCGAGATGCGCCAGTACGATGTCAGCGATCCCAGAAAGCCCAAGCTTGCGGGCTCGGTGCATACCGGAGGCATCGTGCGCCGCGCGCCGCATCCGAACGGCAAGGCATATACGGGTGGCCCGCAGATGGTCGAGATCAGCCGCGACGGCAGACGCGTGTATTGGACCAATTCGCTCTATTCCACCTGGGACGACCAGTTCTACCCCGACGGGGTTCCGGGCGTGGAGGTCATGGCCAATGTCGGTCGCAACGGCGGCCTCGAGCTCGACAAGGACTATTTCGTGAGCTTCCCCGACGGATATCGTGCGCACCAGATCAGGCTCGAGGGCGGCGATTGTTCGACGGACTCCTTTTGCTACCCGTCGGTCTAGATTGGGGGCACGCGAGCCCAGCCGTCGGCTGGCTGTGGCTCGCGCTTGTTGCGAGCGGTCTCTACCACGGGGTCAATCCGGGAATGGGATGGCCGCTCGCCGTTTCGGCCGGGCTCATGGACAAGAGTCCACGCGCGCTGTTTCGCGCGTTGTGGGCCCTGGCGGCCGGGCATCTCCTGGCAACACTTCTCGTGCTGCTGCCATTCGCCTTCCTGCTCGTGCTGGCCGCGTGGCAGCGTCCGATCCAGCTGGTCGCGAGCCTTGTCGTCATCGGCTTTGGCATCTATCGGCTGATCGACCGACGTCATCCGCGCACGCTGGCACGAATTCCGCCGACGCAATTGGCGCTCTGGTCGTTTGCCGTCGCCATTGCTCACGGCGCCGCCTTGATGCTCGTGCCGATCTATCTCGGGCTCTGTCAGGCCTTTGAGCTCGATGCTGGCCATGAGGCGGCGGGCGCGCTGATGAAGGCACGCCTCGGGATGGCGGTGCTCGTGTCGCTGGTTCACGTGACCGCCATGGTCGGCGCCGGCGGATGTCTGGCGTGGCTGGTCTACCGCTATCTGGGATTGAAGTTCGTCTCGCGAAGCTGGTTCAATCTGGATGCAGTCTGGGCGTCCAGCCTCGTTCTGGTCGGCGCGGTGGCGCTTGCCTTCAATCTTGCGAGCTGGCGCTGAGCTTCACCGCGCCAAAGCCCATTCGCCGATGATGCGAAAGCGCGCCTTGGCGTCATCCTGCTTGAACAGCGCGATGCGATCGACCGTCAGCGTATCGAGCTTCAGCGCCGCAAATCGCTCGCGCAGCATCTGCAGAATCGGCCCGCGCCGCTCCGCGTCCAATCGCCCGGTTAGCGTCATGTGGAAACGGAATTCTTCCATCACGTAGGGATAGCCCCAGCGGTCGAGATAATCGCGCTGGCGCTCACTCAGTCTTTCGGGCCTCCGACGGGCGCGATCTTCCGCGGTCAGGGCCAGACGCAAGGAATCGAACTCGCGAACGCAATCGGCAGCGAGCTGTTGAAGCGCATCCACCGGCGCTGCCGGAATGACCGCGATGAAGCCGCTGATGGAATCCACGATCGGGCTGATCGCCGGGATCGGCCGCGCCTTGCCGGCGAAGCTCACGCAGGCCGCCGACAACTCGGCCTCGGACTTGCCGGGCGCGAGCGCCATCGGCGCCTTCAGCGTGGCGTGAAAGCCGTATTTGCGGGGATCGCTGGTGACGTCGCGCCAGTCCGGCGCGATGCGCAATGCATCCGCGGGAAACGGCAGCTCGTCGCCTGTATAGGCATCATAGCCGAGCAGCTCGGCGCCGAAGCGGGTGAGGGCGCTGTCGGCGCCGGCCGCAAAATAGATCGCGTAGCGGGGAAAGCCTGTCATTGCCCGAACATAACCGGTTTATGCCGCAACGACAGCCTCGCGCGGCGTCGGCACTGCTGCGTGCAGCCGCGTCGTATCGGTGAGGTGCACGAGCTTGCCGCCTGATATCACGGCGATCAGCCGCGGCCGCAGCGGCATGGTGTCGTCGACCAGCAGGATGTCGGCGCGGCGACCTTCTGCAAGCACGCCGCGATCGGTGAGGCCGGTTGCGCGCGCAGGTCCCGCAGAAATCAGGCTCCAGGCTTCGGTCAGCGGCAACACGCCGTCGGCGGCGAGACGGAACGCGGCGAGCAGCTGCGCGGGATAGTAATAGTCCGACGCCAGCACAGAGCAGAGCCCCTTGGCGATCATGTCGGATGCCTTGGTCCACCCGGTGTGGCTGCCGCCGCGCACGACGTTTGGCGCACCGTAGACGATGGCATCGCCGTGGCTTGCTGCGGCGCGCGCCGTCTCCTCGTTGATCGGGAACTCCGCGATGTCAGCGCCGAGCTCGCGAAACTCCTGGCGCATCGCCGGCGTCGCATCGTCATGCGAGAGCATCCGTACTTCGGCGGCCCGGGCCGCGGCGGCCAGCCGCGATACGGATGCCGGGACATCGGAGGCGCGGGACACGACATGTCCGACCAGCCGGTCGAACGCCTCGCTCGACAGTCCGGTGCGCTCGACCATGCGGTTGCGCTTGCGCGGATTGGAGATGTCGGCAACGACCCCGTCCATGTGGTCGTTGAAGGCGAACAGGTCGACGCGGCCCTCGGCGAGCCATTGGGTCATCTCGGCCTCGGCGTCGAGATTGTAGGTCTCGTGGCGCAAATGGAAACGGGTGTCGGCGGCGAATTGCGGACGCTGCCGCTCGATCGCCTCCATCAGGCCGCGCGCATTGTCGGCGCTGCGTAGGCCCGGCTCCCACGAGCAGGTCGTGGCGTGAAACACCGTGGTGATGCCGTTGCTGATCGCCTGGCGGTCGCTGTCGGCGAGCGCGACGTCGATCGGAAAGTCGACGCCGGCCCGCGGCATCATCTGCCGCTCGAAGGCATCGCCATGCAGGTCGACGATGCCGGGAAGCACCAGGAGATTGCGCGCATCGATCGAAAGCCGCGCCCGGCCGCGCGAGGCATCGACCTCGACGATATCCGTTCCGGACACGAGAAGCGACGTCTGGACGAGCTCGGTGCCGATCAGGGCCCGGCCGCCCTCAAGGAAAATGTCTGTCACGCGACCGCGCTTCGTTTGCTGGTTGTGGAATTCGTCCGTGCTTCGTATGTCGCGAGGAAATCTTCAATCCCGAGTTTGCGGAAATTGGGCAGGGCTTCACGCAATTTGTCGTGATCCCAATCCCACCACGCGAGCTTGGCGAGCCGTCCGGCGATCTCTTCCGAGAACCGCCGCCGCACGATGCGCGCCGGATTGCCGGCGACGATGGTGTAGGCCGGCACGTCCTTGGTGACGATGGCGCCGGCCGCGATCACCGCGCCGGTGCCGATGTTGCGGCCCGGCAGCACGATGGCGCCGTGGCCGATCCAGACGTCATGGCCGATATGGACGTGGTGCTGGCGCCGCCAGTCGAAGAACTCGTTGTCGTCGCTCTCGCCTTCGAAATAGGCGCTGGAACGATAGGTGAAGTGCGCTTGCGTCGCGCGATGCATCGGATGATTGCCCGGATTGATCCGCGTCATCGCGGCGATCGAGCAGAACTTTCCGATCGTCGTGTAGGTGATCTGAGCGTCGTTCACGACATAGGAGTAATCGCCCATCGCCACTTCATGCAGGATGGTGCGAGCGCCGACCTCGGTATAGGCGCCGAGCCTGGTCTCATGCAGTTTTGCGGAAGCATCAATGGTCGGTTGAACCGAAAGCTTCTTACCGGCCATGTTACATCCGTAATGCGAGGGCGGGCACTCGTCTTCGAGTGGCTTGATGACGATGTCATGACGCGGTGATGACAGGGGACGAGGTGTGTAGGATCGCCGCACCGCAATGCGCGTGTCACACAAGTGTCAAGCGCCGGGGTTAGCGGTGGGCTCCAGCTACTCTGGAGCCCTACATGCTGGTGGTTGAAGGTCTGACGTGCCGCTTCGGCGCAAAAGCCGCGGTGGACGACGCTTCGTTTCAAATTTCCCCCGGCGGCTTCGTCGGTGTGATCGGGCGCTCCGGCGCCGGCAAGTCGACCCTGCTGCGGACCATCAACCGTCTCGTGACGCCGACGCAGGGCCGCATCCTGTTCGACGGTCTGGACGTCACCGCGTTGCGCGGCAAGGAACTGCGGCAGTGGCGGGCGCGCTCGGCCATGATCTTCCAGCAGTTCAATCTGGTCGGCCGGCTCGATGTGCTGACCAATGTCCTGATGGGGCGCCTCGCCACCATTCCGGCCTGGCGCTCGCTCTCGCAGATCTGGCCCGAGCAAGACAAGGCGCTGGCGATGTCCGCGCTCGAGCAGTTCGACATCGCCTCGCTCGCCGCGCAGCGCGCCGACCAGCTTTCCGGCGGCCAGCAGCAGCGCGTCGCGATCGCCCGCGCGCTGGTGCAGCAGCCCGACATCATCCTCGCGGACGAGCCGATCGCCTCGCTCGATCCGCGCAACACCAAGATCGTGATGGATGCGCTTTTGCGCATCAACAAGCACTTCGGCATCACCGTGCTCTGCAACCTGCATTCGCTCGATCTGGCGCGCACCTATTGCGATCGCCTGATCGGCATGGCGGCGGGCCGCGTGGTGTTCGACGGCGCCCCGTCGGCGCTGACCGACCTCGTTGCGCGTGAGCTCTACGATCTCGAAGCCGCCGACGTCATGGGCGGAACATCTGCACCGGCGCCCGAGGGCGTTCCGGCGCTCGGAACCGCTGCGGCGGCCTGAGCCGCATCGCACCTGTTCAATTGCCAGTTTTGCGTCAACCGACCCCAACCGATGAAGAGGGTATCATGATCACTCGCAGACTCGTTCTTGCCGGCGCTGCCGCGCTCGCCTTCACCGCTTCTGCCTCCGCCGAGGATTGGAAAGCAAAATATCCCGAGCTGACATTCGCGGTCATTCCGGCGGAAAACGCCTCGGGCGTGACCGAGCGCTGGGCGCCGTTCATGAGCTATCTCTCCAAGGAGCTGGGCGTGAAGGTCACGCTACGCATCGCCAACGACTACGCGGCCGTCATCGAAGGCCAGCGCGCCGGCAACATCCATATCGCCAGCTACGGCTCGGCCTCGTTCGCCCGCGCCCGCCTGACCGGCGTCAAGACCGACGCCTTTGCCAACGACATCAACGCCGACGGTTCGACCGGCTACTACTCGGTGTTCTTCGTCAAGGCGAACAGCCCCTACAAGAAGATCGATGACCTCAAGGGCAAGAACCTCGGCCTCGTCGACCCGAACTCGACGTCCGGCAACAACGTGCCGCGCTTCGAGCTCGACAAGATGGGCATCGCAGACGCCGACACTTATTTCAGCAAGGTCGTCTTCACCGGCAGCCATGAGAACGCGATGCTGGCGCTGGCGCAGGGCACGGTCGACGTTGCCGCCAACCAGTGGACCAGCGACGACGATTCGACGCTCGCGCAGATGCTGACCAAGGGCATGCTGAAGAACGCCGACGGCTCGCCGATGAAGAAGGACGATTTCCGCATCATCCACAAGTCGGCGCCGATCATCAACGGCCCCTACGCCTATAACTCAGACCTGCCGGAAGACGCCAAGGCCGCGATCGCCAAGGCGTTCTTCGACGCGCCGGCCAAGGACAAGGCGGCCTTCGACCGCCTCCAGGACGGCCAGAAGAAGGGTTTTCATCCCGCCACCACCAAGGACTGGGATGGCACGATCGAGCTGATCAAGTTCGTCGATGCGCTGCGTAAGAAGAAGGCGTCCTGAGCTTTCGGGACGAGTCACTTGAGCCGGGTCGATGGACCCGGCTCTTTCTCTTTTTTGACTGAGCACTGTTCCCGATCCGATGACCGTCGCGGTTTCGATCCTCCCCGAGCAGCAGCTGGCTGCGTTGAACGCCGCCTATCGCCAGGCGGTTGCGCGCAAGCGGCTTCGTCTCCTGCTCGGATTTGCGGTGTTCGCCGCCGCGCTGGTTCTCGCCGGCATCGGCGCCGAAGTGAACCTGCGCACGCTGTTCACCCATTTCGGCAATTTCATCAGCTATTTCGACCGCATCCTCACGCTCGACAACGGCCAGCGGGTCTGGACCGATTTCGGCGAGTGGCTCTGGGGCTGGCGTAAATGGCTGAAGATGCTGGGCGAGACCCTGCTGATCTCCTATGTCGGCACGCTGATCGGCGCGACTTTCGCCTTTGGCCTGAACTTCTTCGCAGCTGAAAACACCTCGCCGTCGTCCTGGCTGCGCTTCGTGGTTCGCCGCCTGCTTGAATTCGCGCGCACCGTGCCCGGCATCGTGTTCGCGCTGGTCATCGTGATCGCCTTCGGGCTCGGACCGATGGCCGGCGTGCTCGCGATCGCGATCCACTCCACCGGCGCGCTCGGCAAGCTGTTTTCCGAGATCGTCGAGAACGCCGACATGAAGCCGGTCGAAGGCATTCGCTCGACCGGCGCGAGCTGGCTCGCCTGCATGCGTTTCGCCATCCTGCCGCAGGTGACCGCGGGCTATGCCAGCTATGCGCTGCTGCGCTTCGAGATCAACGTCCGTGAGGCTTCGGTGATGGGCTTTGTCGGTGCCGGCGGCATCGGTCAGGAGCTCGTCGTCGCGATCCGCAAGTTCTACTACTCAGACGTCAGTGCGATCCTGCTGTTCATCATCATCACCGTCTTCATCATCGACATCTCCACCGGCTGGCTACGCGGCCGGCTGTTCGGCAAGGAGGCGCGGACGTGACGAAGCCGCAGGAGGTCGATACGCGCGAGATGCGCGCGCGCTACCCTGATGTGTTCGACCGGCCGGCTTCGGCGCGGCTGGCCATGCCGGCGATGATCGTCGGTGCGTTCGCGATCCTGATCTACGGCCTCGTCGACCTCGATTTCTCGCCGTCGCGGTTCTTCGCAGGCCTGAGCCAGCTCGGCTGGATCAGCTTGATGATGATCCCGCCGGATCCCGGCTCGTCGCTGCCGATCTATCTGAAGGCGCTCGGCGAGACGCTCTCGATCGCGCTGCTCGGCACCACGCTCGCGGCACTGTTCGCGTTGCCGGTCAGTCTGCTCGCCGCCCGCAACGTGGTGCCGTCGACCATTCTTCGCTTTCCCGTGCGGCGTTTCCTCGATTCGATCCGCGGCGTCGATACGCTGATCTGGGCGCTGGTGTGGATCAACGTCGTCGGGCTCGGCCCGTTCGCCGGCGTGCTCGCCATCGCGGTGTCGGATTTCGGCGCGTTCGGAAAACTGTTCTCAGAAGCGATCGAGGGTGCCGACCAGAAGCAGGTCGAAGGCATCCGCGCCTCCGGCGGCAGTGCGCTGCACGAGATCCGCTTCGGTCTGTTGCCGCAGGTCCTGCCAGTGATCGCCGGCCAGGTGCTCTATTTCATCGAGTCGAACACCCGCTCGGCTACCATCATCGGCATCGTCGGCGCCGGCGGCATCGGCCTCCAGCTCGCCGAGCAGATCCGCGTCCTGGAATGGCAGAAGGTGTCGTTCCTGATCCTGATGATCCTGGTCGCGGTCGCCGCGATCGACTTCATCTCGGGCAAGCTGCGGTTTGCGATCATCGGGCGGCGGGCTGTGGCCTGATCAAAGGTGCCGTAGGGTGGGCAAAGCGAAGCGTGCCCACCACTTTTAATGATTGAGAGAGGTCGTGGGCACGGCGCAAGTGCGCCTTTGCCCACCCTACGGGTCTACGGGTCCGGTTTCGTGGAGAGAGACCCCCTACGACTCCACCAGGAACTCCACCCGTTCCGCCGCGAAGCGTGAGTGCTTCGTCACCAGCGGCTTGCCGCCGAGATCGTGGTCGGTCGCATCCACCACCAGGATCGGCCGGCCCAGCGGCAGGTCGAGCCGTGCGGCGTCGGTGGCATCGACGATGCCGGCGGTGATGCGCGTCGCGCCGCGGCGATAGTCGCGCACGCCGAAATGCTCGAGCAGCTTCGTCATCGAGCGCGTTTCGGCGAACACCTCGCCGGCGCCGGGAAACAAGTCCGCTGACAGCCACGTCGTGGAGACGCAGATCGGCGTGCGGTCGGCGAGCCGGATCGCCTCGATCCGCACCAATGGCGCGCCGGTCTTGAGGCCGAGCTCCCGCGCCAGCTCGCGCGTTGCGACGTCACCGGTCGCCTCGATCAGGCGGCCATGCGGCTCGCGGCCGTCGGCGCCGACGATCTCGGAGAAGCGCGTGCGCGAGCGCAAGGGATAAGCAAGCTTCTGCGCCTCGACATAGGTGCCGCTGCCGCGCTCGGCGCGCACGAGGCCACGCTCGGCAAGCGCCGCCAGCGCACGCCGCACGGTGTGGCGGTTCACGCGATAGGTTTCGGCGATCTCCATCTCGCCCGGCAATTTGTCGCCGGCCACAAAGCGGCCGTCGGCAATGCCGCGTTCGATGCCATCGGCAACGAGGCGCCATAGCGCGACGCCCGAGGAGGCGGTGTCCTGCATACTCATGTCGCCGGAAAGCCTACTCCAGAAATCACACGTTTGTCACGAAACAGTCATGGCGCTTCCGTATCAAGTTGTCTATTATCATAGACAACTTGGATTCGGCAAGTTGTGTCGAAAAGCTCGGTGGATCAGGTGACCCAGCACAACAACCAGCAAGCCCAGCGCCAGGCCGCAATGGCCGTGCTGGCGCATGCGGAGGCGGGCGAGATCGCCGCCCGCCTCCGCGCTATCGCACTGCCCGATCATCGGGATCTGCGCGCGCCCGAGAACGGCCTCGTGATGCTGCGCGGCCGGGTCGGCGGTGAGGGCGCGCCGTTCAATCTCGGCGAAGCCACGGTGTCGCGTGCCGCGGTGAGGCTTGCGAGCGGCGAGGTCGGCTTCGGCTACACGCTCGGACGCGACGGCGAGAAGGCGCGGCTGATCGCGCTGTGCGACGCGCTGGTGCAGTCGCGCGACTTCGGCGCCGCCGTCGAGCGCGACGTAATCGCGCCGTTGCGCGAGCAGCTTATGGTCGAGCGCAAGCAGGTTGCGGCCGAGACCGCCGCGACGAAGGTTGATTTCTACACCATGGTGCGCGGTGAGGGGTGAGGCCATGACCACGATTGCGGAACTGCCGCCGGGGTTCGCCGACAAGGTGTTGTCGGCGCAATCGACCTTTCGCTCGGTGATGGACGCGATGGCGCGGCCGGGCTCGGTCCAGCGCATCGTGCCGATGGCGGGCGCGCCTGACATGATGATGCGCGGCACCGCCGCGATCGCACTGACGCTGTTCGACCACGACACGCCGCTTTGGCTCGACGCGCGGATCTCGGAAAGCTCCGACGTGACGAAGTGGCTGAAGTTCCACACCGGCGCGCCGGTGATCCAGGATTCGTCGATTGCAAGCTTCGCGCTGATCAGCGACGGCGTCCTGCTGCCGCCGCTCGAGCGCTTCGCGCTCGGCACCAATGAATATCCGGATCGTTCGACCACGGTGATCATCCAGGTCGAGAGCCTCGACTCTGGGCGTGGCTTCGAGCTGCGCGGCCCCGGCATCGACGGCGTCGCGACGCTCCAGGCCTCGATCAAGCCGGCCGATCTGTTCGAGCGGCTGAAGTTCAACGAGGCGCTGTTTCCGCGCGGCATCGACGTGGTTCTGGTCGCCGATGACGCCGTGGTTGCGATCCCGCGCACGACGCGTGTCGCGAACAAGGGAAGCTGAAGCATGTATGTCGCAGTCAAAGGCGGCGAACGCGCCATCGAGAACGCCCATCGCCTGCTCGCCAATGCCAGGCGCGGCGACCAGAGCGTTCCGGAGGTCACGCTCGACCAGATCTCGGAGCAGCTTGGGTTGGCCGTCGATCGCGTCATGAGCGAAGGCTCGCTCTACGACCGCGAGCTCGCGGCGCTCGCCATCAAGCAGGCGCGCGGCGATTTGATCGAGGCGATCTTCCTGGTCCGCGCCTTCCGCGCCACCTTGCCGCGCTTCGGTGTCAGCGAGCCGGTCGATACCGGCGCGATGCGCGTGCAGCGCCGGGTGTCCTCGACCTTCAAGGACATCCCGGGCGGCCAGATCCTCGGGCCGACCTTCGACTACACGCACCGTTTGCTCGATCCCACGCTCGCCGAGGGATTTGTGCCGGAGGCGCCCGCAACGGCCGAAGCCTCGACTGCGGCGACGCCGCGCGTGACCGACATTCTCGGCCGCGATGGGCTGATCGAATCCTCGCCGCAGGCCGAGGATGGCGCCAGCGTCGGCGATCTCACCCGCGAGCCGCTGAACTTCCCGGCCGATCGCGATCTGCGCTTGCAAAACCTCGCGCGCGGCGACGAGGGCTTCCTGCTGGCGATGGGCTATTCGACCCAGCGCGGCTATGGCCGCAACCATCCCTTCGCCGGCGAGATCCGCTTCGGCGAGGTCGAGGTCGAATTCTTCGCGGAAGACGTCGGGTTTGCGGTGCCGCTCGGCTCGATCGAGCTCACCGAGTGCCAGATGGTCAACCAGTTCAAGGGCTCGGCGACCGAAGCGCCGTGCTTCACCCGCGGCTATGGCCTCGCCTTCGGCCAGAGCGAGCGCAAGACCATGTCGATGGCGCTGGTCGACCGCGCGCTGCGTGCCCGCGAGCTCGGCGAAGAGGCCGTGGCCCCCGCGCAAGATGAAGAATTCGTGATGTCGCATTCGGACAACGTCCAGGCGACCGGCTTCGTCGAGCATCTGAAGCTGCCGCATTACGTCGACTTCCAGTCCGAGCTCGGCCTCTTGCGCAAGCTGCGCCAAGAATTTTCCAAAGCGTCTGCCGAGGCCGATGCGCCCGATGCCATGAAGGAGGCCGCGGAATGAACGCGCCCGCCTACAATTTCGCCTATCTCGACGAGCAGACCAAGCGGATGATCCGCCGCGCGATCCTGAAGGCGATCGCGATCCCCGGCTATCAGGTGCCGTTCGCCAGCCGCGAGATGCCGATGCCCTATGGCTGGGGCACCGGCGGCGTGCAGGTGACGGCGGCGATCCTCGGTCCCGCCGACGTGCTCAAGGTCATCGATCAGGGCTCCGACGACACCACCAACGCGATCTCGATCCGAAAATTCTTCGCCAGGACCGCCGGCGTCGCGACCACGACGGTGACGGACGAGGCGACCGTGATCCAGACCCGTCACCGCATCCCCGAGACGACGCTGCACGCGAACCAGGTGCTCGTGTACCAGGTGCCGATCCCGGAACCCTTGCGCTTCCTCGAGCCGCGCGAGACCGAGACGCGGCGCATGCATGCGCTCGCCGAATACGGCCTGATGCATGTGAAGCTCTATGAGGACATCGCCCGCTTCGGCCACATCGCGACGGCCTACGCCTATCCCGTGAAGGTCAACGCGCGCTACGTGATGGACCCGTCGCCAACGCCGAAATTCGACAATCCCAAGATGGACAATTGCGCGGCGCTGCAGCTGTTCGGCGCCGGCCGCGAGAAGCGCATCTACGCGATCCCGCCTTATACGCAGGTGGTGTCGCTCGATTTCGAGGATCACCCGTTCGAGCCCTACCGCTTCAACGCGCCTTGCGCGCTGTGCGGCGCCGAGAATTCCTATCTCGACGAGATCGTGACCGACGACCAGGGCGGGCGCATGTTCGTCTGCTCCGACACCGATTATTGCGAGGGCCGCCAGGCCGAGGGCCATCACGGCGCCCTCAGCGCCGCGCCGTACAAGGAGAAGGCGCAGGGGAGTTCACATGGCTGATCTCGATACGCTCGAAAACGACCAGCCGCTGCTGGTCGCCGAAAGCCTCAGCAAGTCCTATGGCCGCATCGCCGCCTGCCGCGACGTGTCGTTCGCGCTCTATCCCGGCGAGGTGCTGGCGATCGTCGGCGAGTCCGGCTCGGGCAAGTCGACGCTATTGCAGATGTTGTCGGGCCAGCTCACGCCGAGCGCGGGCCAGGTTTCCTACCGCATGCGCGACGGAATCACCCGCGATCTCACGACGCTGGGCGAGGCCGAGCAGCGGTTTTTGTTCCGCACCGATTGGGGCTACGTGCACCAGGATCCCGCGCAGGGCCTGCGCATGGCGGTCTCGGCGGGCGCCAATGTCGGCGAGCGGCTGATGGCGGTGGGCTGGAATCACTATGGCCGCATCCGCGACACCGCATCCGATTGGCTCACCCGCGTCGAGATCGACACAGCCCGCATCGACGATGCCCCGCGCACCTATTCCGGCGGCATGCGCCAGCGTCTCCAGATCGCGCGCAACCTCGTCACCGAGCCGCGGCTGGTGTTCATGGACGAGCCGACCGGCGGCCTCGACGTCTCCGTGCAGGCGCGCCTGCTGGACCTGTTGCGCAGCCTCGTCGCCGAGCTGCATCTCGCCGTCATCATCGTCACCCACGATCTCGCGGTGGCGCGCCTGTTGTCGCACCGCGTGATGGTGATGAAGGGCGGCCGCGTCATCGAGACCGGACTCACCGACCAGGTGCTCGATGATCCCCGCGAGCCCTACACCCAGCTCCTCGTCTCCTCGATTCTGCCGCCATGAGCCTTCCAACAAGAGCCTTCCGATGACCGCCATGATCGACATCACCGACGCCGGCAAGACTTTTACGATGCACCTGCAAGGCGGCATCGAGCTGCCGGTCGTGCGCGGCGTCACCTTCCAGGTCAACCCGGGCGAATGCGTCGTGCTATCGGGGCCATCAGGCGCCGGCAAGTCGTCGATCCTGAAGATGATCTTCGGTAACTACCGCTGCGACTCCGGCCGCATCGGCATACGCCATCGCGGCGCGGTGGTCGATCTCGCCACCGCCGAGCCGCGGCAGGTTCTGAACATCCGCCGTTCAACCATCGGCTATGTCAGCCAGTTCCTGCGCGCCGTGCCGCGGGTTGCCACCATCGACGTCGTCGCCGAGCCGCTGATCGTGAACGGCATGGCGCGAGCCGATGCACAGGCCCGCGCCGGCGAGCTGCTGCATCGTCTCAACATCCCTGAGCGCCTCTGGCAGCTGCCGCCCGCGACTTTCTCCGGCGGCGAGCAGCAGCGCGTTAACATCGCCCGCGGCTTCATCTCGGACCTGCCGATCCTGCTGCTGGACGAGCCGACCGCTTCGCTCGATGCCGCCAACCGCGCCGTCGTGGTCGAGCTGGTCGCCGAGAAGAAACGCCAGGGCGTCGCCATGGTCGCCATTGTCCACGACGACGAAATCCGTCATCTGATTGCCGACCGCATCGTCGACGTTACCAGCTTTGCCGCCGCGGCCTGAAGGGAATGGACATGAAGCCGAAGGAAACTGTGATCGCCAATGCCAGGGTCGTGCTGGCTGATCGGGTGATCGAGCAGGGCTGGCTCGCCCTTGCCGACGGATGCATTGCGGAGATCGGCGAGGGGACTGCACCCACGGGCGCGGAAGATGCCGGCGGCGACCTGATCATGCCCGGCCTGATCGAACTCCACACCGACCATCTCGAAGCGCATTACGTGCCGCGCCCGAAAGTGTTCTGGAATCCGGTCGCCGCCGTGATCTCCTATGACGGCCAGCTCGCGACGTCAGGCATCACCACCGTGTTCGATTCGCTCCGGGTCTGGCGCGAGGACGGCGCCGAGGAGGTCGACGGCCGCGCCGGTGTGCTCGCCGCCGCGATCACGACGGCGCGCAACGCCAATCTGCTGCGCGCCGACCACTTCCTGCATCTGCGCTGCGAAATCCCGATGCCGAGCGTGGTCGAGGAGGCCAAGGAGCTGATCGATCGTCCCGACGTCAAGCTGATGTCGCTGATGGATCACACGCCCGGCCAGCGCCAGTTCCGCGACGAGGTCAAGCTGCGCGACTATTACCGCGGCAAAGGTGGCGGCAAGACCGATGCCGAGCTCGACGAGCTGTTCGCCAAGCGCTTCGAATATCAGAGGCTCTATGCAGCGGCCAACATGCGCGAGATCGTGGCGCTGGCGCACGAGTACAAGATCCCGCTCGCGAGCCACGACGACACCACCGAGGAGAACGTCGCGGATGCCGTGCGCGATCGCGTGTCGGTGGCGGAATTCCCGACCACGCTGGAGGCCGCCCGCGGCCTGCACCAGGCCGGCATCGATATCCTGATGGGCGCGCCGAACGTGGTGCGCGGCGGCTCGCATTCCGGCAACATCGCCGCGGTCGATCTCGCCCGCGAAGGCCTGCTCGATATCCTGTCGTCGGACTACATTCCCTCGAGTCTCTTGATGGCCGCGCTGCAATTGCCCGAGCATGTGCCGGCGATCAGCCTGCCGGCCGCGGTTCGCACCGTGACCAAAGCGCCGGCCGAGGCGGTCGGCCTCACCGACCGCGGCGAGGTCGCGACCGGCAAGCGCGCGGACCTGATCCGCGTGCACGTCGCGGGACACGTTCCCGTCGTCCGCAGCGTCTGGCGTGAAGGACACCGCGTCGCATGAGCGAGACCGCGGCCATGGCGCAGGATGAGACGGGCGCGATCGGCCCCGGGCGGCTCGTGCTCGTGGTCGGTCCCAGCGGCGCCGGCAAGGACACGCTCCTGCGGCTGGCGCAAGCGGCCTGCATCGAGGATCACGACATCGTCTTCCCGCGCCGCGTCGTGACCCGCGAACCCTCCGCGGCTGAAGACAACATCGCGATGAGTTTTGACGAATTCCGCCGCGCGCTCGATCACGGCGATTTCGCCGTGCACTGGGAGGCGCACGGGCATTCCTATGCCCTGCCGCTCGAAATCAACGGCGACATCCACGCCGGCCGCGCCGTCGTCGTCAACGTCTCGCGCACAGTGATCGGCGCACTGCGCAAGACATATGCGAACGTCGTCGTGGTCGCGATCACCGCACCGCCGGACGTGCTGGAGCAGCGGCTTGCCGCGCGGGCGCGGGTGAGCGACGGCAATATCGCGGACCGCCTCGCGCGCAGCGTCGACGATGTGGCCACGCTGGCCGATGTCACCATCCTCAACGCCGGCAGCGCGGACTACCACAGCCGCCAGCTCGTGCGGGTGATCAGGAACGAAGGCTGGCGCGAGTAGCCGCTGGCAGAACAAGGAGAGAGTGGAATGACGGTGATCAATACGGTCGAGGAGCTAGAGGCCATCTACGGCGTCACCAACGACGCTTCGACCGTGAAAGTCGCCGACCACGTCACCCCGCTCTACCGCATCTTCATCGAGAAGGCACCTTTCGCGGCGCTCGCGACCATCGGCCCGGAGGGCATCGACTGCTCGCCCCGTGGTGATCTCCCCGGCTTCGTCCGCATCCACGATCCGAAGACGCTGATGCTGCCGGATCGACGCGGCAACAACCGGGTCGATTCCCTGCGCAATATCGTACGCGATCCGCGCGTGTCGCTGATGTTCCTGATTCCCGGCTCCGGCAACGCGATCCGCGCCAATGGCCGCGCGCATCTCTCGGTCGATCCCGAACTGCTCTCTTCGTTCAAGGTCGACGGCAAGGCGCCGCGCAGCGTCATGGTGATGGCGGTGGACGAGATCTACTTCCAGTGCGCCCGCGCCATCGTCCGCTCCGACCTCTGGAATCCGGACAAGCGTATCGACCCCAGGACACTGCCGACGCCGGGCCAGATCCTCGCCGAGATGAGCGAGAACAAGGTCGGCGGCGAGGAGTACGACCGCATCTGGCCGACGCGCGCTGCCGCCACGATGTGGTGAGCCTTTCTTACCCTCTCCCCTTGTGGGAGAGGGTGGCTCGCCGCGATAGCGGCGAGACGGGTGAGGGGTCTCTGTCCCCACGAAAAGCGTTGCGCGTGGATAGATACCCCTCATCCGGCGCTTCGCGCCACCTTCTCCCACAAGGGGAGAAGGAAGAGGGTACACGTCGCGCCCGCCATGCCCGCTAGTTAAACGCCATCCCGCCGCTCAGCGCGATGGTCTGCCCGGTCATGTAGGCATTTTCCACCAGCAGCATCACGGCTTTCGCCACCTCGTCCGCCGTGCCGAAACGGCCGAGCGGAATGCGGCCGACGAGTTGCGGCTGGCCGCTCATCATGTCGGTCTCGATCAGCGACGGCGCCACGGCATTGACGGTGATGCCTTCCTTGACCAGCCGCGCCGCATAACCGCGCGTGAGCCCCTCCATGCCGGCCTTGGACGCGTTATAGTGCGGGCCGATCGAGCCGGCGCCGCGCGCCGCACCGGAGGAGATGTTGACGATGCGGCCCCATTCGCGTGCGCGCATCGAGGGCAGCACGGCCTGCGTGCACAGGAACACCGACTTCAGATTGACCAGTATGGTCCGGTCGAAATCGTCCTCGGTGAGATCGTCGATACCGCGCGTGATGGCGATGCCGGCATTGTTGACGAGGATGTCGATGGGGCCGAGCCCGCCGCTGACGCGCTCCACCATGTCAGCGACGGCCTCGCGCTGCGAGACGTCGGCGGCGACGACGATGGCACGGCCGCCCTGCCGGCTGATCTCGCCCGCCAATTGCTCGGCCTGGCCGATCTGTTCGCGGCAGTTGATCGCCACGGCGGCGCCGGCCTCGGCCAGCGCGCGACAGACGGCGGCGCCGATTCCGCGCGAGCCGCCGGTGACGAGCGCCGTGCGCCCCTTCAGATCATTTGCCATACCCGTATCTCCCGATTTTCTCTTGCGCCCACCGGGAACGTAGCATGCCGGCCGCGCGGCCGTGTTGAACTCATCGCGAGATAAATCCGGCTGCGGGCGCTTGCCGCGGGAGAAGCGCTCCAGCGCGCTCACGACAAATATGGATAGCCATTTCATTGACCAATCGTGCCAACCGCTCGATATTCGAAGCGTCGAAACTGCTCCTCGAGCCTGAAGCCGCGATATGAGAACCGATCACCAGCGTAACAGAGGCGACATGCATGCGTGCATGACGCGGCGCTGTTTCTCGGCCGCCACAGGCGCCTGTTGCTGTTGCTGACCGCCTCCTAGCAACACCTCACACCGCAAATCCCAAGACAGGAACGCCGAGACTTCGGCGAACGAGCAGCCATGTCCCAGACCCTATCGAACGCCTACATCATCGAAATCCACGACCGCGCCGCCGGCATCATCACCCGCGATGAACGCGGCTTCCGCTTCTTCTCCTCCGAGCGCCTGTTCGACAGTCTCGAAGGCCGCCAGTTCCGATCGGCGCGCGACGCGGAGCGCGCTGCCCGCGCCGTATTCTCCGAGCGGAGCCGCCGCGCGAATTTCCGACTGTTCGCCAACTGACCCCAGCGAAAGGACCGCGATATGATCAGCCGACGACACATCCTTGCGACGACACTCCTGCTCGCCACCGCCCTGGCCGCCCCCGCGCACGCCGAGGACAAGCCCGCCGAAATTCGCATCGGCACACAGAAGGGCGGCTTCTTTCCGGCGGTGCGCCAGCGTCAGACGCTCGAGAACGCCTTCAAGCCGCTCGGCATCGAGGTCAAGTGGATCGACTTCCAGTTCGGCCCGCCGCTGCTCGAAGCCATCAATGTCGGCAGTGTCGATTTCGGCTATGTCGGCGACTCACCGCCGATCTTCGCGCAGGCCGGCGGCGCCAAGATCCGTTACGTCGCCGCGGTGAAATCGGAAGGCAACACCCAGGCGATCATCGTGCCAAAGGACTCACCCATCAAGACGCTCGCCGATCTCAAGGGCAAGCGCGTCGCCTTCGGCAAGGGATCGAGCGCGCACAATCTTCTGGTTGCGGCGCTCGAAAAGGCCGGCCTGTCCTGGTCCGACATCACGCCGGCGCCGCTCGCGCCGGCGGACGCGACGGCCGCCTTCGTCAAGGGCTCAGTCGATGCCTGGTCGATCTGGGATCCGTATCTCGCGCTTGCCGAATTGAAGGAGAACGCGCGCGTGATCGCCTTCGACAAGGACGTGCACAAGCCGAATGCGTTCTACATCGCCAACACGGATTTCGTGGAGAAATATCCGTCGCTGGTCGCGAAGCTCAACACGAGCTTCGCGTCCGAAGGCGTCTGGGCCAACGGACACCACGAGGACGTCGCCAAGGCGCAGGCCGACGCCACCGGCGTCGACATCGAGGCCGTCAGGCGTTTCGTGGCGCGCTCCAACTTCCGGGTCGTGCCGTTGGATGCCGAAATTGTCGCAAGCCAGCAGGCCGTCGCCGATCGCTTCGCAAAGCTCGGCCTGATCCCGAAGCCGGTCAACATCTCCGACATCGTCTGGAAGTGGACGCCGGGGTCGTGAGGGGTGCAGCGACGCAACGTCGTCATGCCCGGGCTTGTCCCGGGCATCCACGTTCTTTCCTCTGTGTGGGTAGGCGTGGATGGCCGGGACAAGCCCGGCCATGACGCTCGTGGAGGCTGTCTTGGTCCAAACTCTTACGTCGGAGGCGACTCCGCCCTCATCCCGAGGAGCCCGCCCAAGCGGGCGTCTCGAAGGATGGGCCACAGGGGAACTGCTTCTCGTGTTCGGCCGTGCCGGCTCCGGAATCAGCGCCACTGATCAACGCTTGCGGCGCGCCCGGGTGCGTGCCGCCTTCTTTGCGGCAGCGGAGCGAACCTTCGCTCCCTTGGTGTGGCTCGCTTTCCGCGCGGCCGCCGAACGGGACGCTGCGGTTCGCCGGCTTGCGGCGCGCTTGCCCTGCTTCGACAGCGCGCTCCGCGACGCGGTCGAGCGCGGCTCCTTCCTCAACACGCCTTCGACAGCGCGCGACACCTTTGGCCGGCGCTTCGGCGTGCGTTTGCCCTGACCGACCTCATAGGCGTATTTGGCGCTGCGGCGCGTCGACTTCTTGGTGCGGCCTTTGCGCGGCGGCGGCAAATCGACACCGGCGCGGCGCGCCTCGGACAGGCCGATGGCGATGGCCTGTTTGGTCGAGCGCGCGCCGTGCTTGCCCTTCCTGATCTTGTCGATCTCGTCCTTGACGAACTCGCCGGCCTGCGTGCTGGCCGATTTGCCGACACGCTTGTCCTGCTTCGCTTTGCGGATGACTTCCTGTCTTGGCATGGGTCAAAATCCCGTTTCAGTCACAGGGGTGTCTGACCGCAACGCACGACGCGGAAGATTGATCCTATCAGCCTCTCAATGCCGCGAGCAGCTCATCCGGGCGTTCGGCCATGATCATGTGGCCCGCGCCCGGCACCATGACGGTCTTCGCGTGCGGGATCGCGGCCGCGAGCGCCTTGCCCGCCTTCGCCGGTGTCATCATGTCCCGCTCCCCGAGGATGAGCGTCGTCGGCACCTTCACGCTCGCGGCCGCGGCAAGCGCATTCGCGTAGGCATTGCAGGCCGACAAATCCCTGAACAGCACGCCCGGCTCGCATGACTTCAGGACCGCCTGCGCGCCGCCATGCATCCACAGGCCAGGCGCAAGACTGCCGCCGAGCTCGGCATTGAAGCCGAGCCCCCAGATCGAGACCATGTCGTTGGCATCCTGCGAATTGGCTTCGGCGGCCTTGAGCAGATCCGGGCCGACCGTCATGGTCGCGGCGGTGCCGATCAGGCTCAGCGCCGACACCTTGTCGGGATGCCGTGCCGCCGTCTCCAGCGAGATCAGCGAGCCCATGGAATGTCCGATCAGATGCGCCTTCGCAGCTCCTGCCGCATCGAGCAGTGCAGCGGTCCAGTCGGCCATCTCGGCGATGCTACCGAGCGAAGGGCCGGGGGAGCGACCGTGACCGGGCAGGTCGGGCGCCAGCACGCCAAAGCCGTGATGCGCAAACCAGCGCGTGTGCAGCGCCCAGGTCGAATGATCGAAGCCGGCGCCGTGAATGAAGACCACGGTCGGCAGGGACTTGTCGAAGTCGCGGCCGCCATTCGCGACGAACACATCGGTGCCGTTGACGGAGAGGTTCATGGCGTCAGACCTTTTGCGAGATGCGCAGCGCCTGCGCCAGATCGTCGATGATGTCGGAGGCGGTCTCGATGCCGACCGAGAGCCGCACCAGCTCCTCGCCGATGCCGGCCGCCTTGAGCTGCTCGGCGTCCATCTGCTGATGCGTGGTCGAGGCGGGGTGGATCACCAGCGTCTTGGCGTCGCCGACATTGGCGAGATGGCTGATCATGCGCAGCGATTCGATGAACTTGCGCCCGGCAGGCCGGCCGCCCTTGATACCGAAGGAGACGATCGAGCCGGCGCCGCGCGGCAGCAATGTCTTTGCGAGTTGATAGTCCGTGTGATCCTCGAGCGACGGATGCAGCACCCAGTCAACAGCCTTGTTCGACTTCAGCGCCTCCAGCACCAGATGCGTATTCTGCATGTGCCGGTCCATGCGCACGCCGAGCGTCTCGACGCCCTGCAAGAGCTGGAACGCGTCGGTCGGCGACAGGCAGGCGCCGAAATCGCGCAGGCCCTCGGTGCGCGCGCGCATGATGAACGCCGCCGTGCCGAACTGCTCGTCGAAGACGATGCCGTGATAGCCGCCATACGGCTCGGTCAGCACAGCAAACTTGCCTGAGTCGCGCCAGTCGAAGCGGCCGCCGTCGACGATGGCGCCGCCGATCGCGATGCCGTGGCCGCCGATCCATTTGGTCGCCGAATGCATCACGATGTCGGCGCCCAGCTCGATCGGGCGGCTGAGATAGGGCGTGGCAAAGGTGTTGTCGATCAACAGCGGAATCCTTGCCTCATGCGCGATCGCCGCGACCTTGGGAATGTCGAGCACCTCGAGCCCGGGATTGCCGATGGTCTCGCCGATCACAAGCTTCGTGTTCGGCTTGATCGCCGCGCGGAACGCGTCGAGATCGCGCGGCTTCACGAACGTGGTGGTGATGCCGAAGCGCGGCAGCGTATGCGCCAGAAGGTTGATGGTGCCGCCATAGAGCGAGCTCGACGCCACGATATGGTCGCCTGCATTGAGCAGCGTCGCGATGCCCAGATGCAGCGCGGCCATGCCGCTCGCGGTGCAGATCGCGCCCACGCCCCCTTCGAGCGCCGCGAGCCGCTCCTCCAGCACGCCGGTGGTCGGATTGGAGATGCGCGTATAGATGTGGCCGGCGCGCTCCAGGTTGAACAGCGCAGCCGCGTGGTCGGAATCCTGGAACACGTAGGACGTGGTCTGGTAGATCGGCACCGCCCGGGCGCCGGTCGCGGGATCCGGATGCTGGCCCGCATGCAGGCTCAGGGTTTCGAAGGCAGGCGGTTTCGGCGCGGGCATGCGTGGCCTCGTTGGTCAGTCGGCGAGGCGGCTCTTGTGCCACAAAACCGAGCGGCACGTCAGCCCATTGACAGGGCAGCATCGGCGGTGCGCCCCCTCGCCCCGTTCTTACGGGGAGAGGGTTGGGGGTGAGGGGCTCTATCCGCGATCGTGGTGACCGTTGGACTCGCGGAGACTCCCCCTCACCCGGAATTTGCTACGCAAATTCCGGCCTCTCCCCGCACGCGGGGAGAGGCGAAGCTACCCGCCGATCGCCTGCTCGATGATCCGCGCCTCCCGCAGCAAAATCTCCGCGACCTCCTGCTCGCGCCTTGGCCCGAGCCTCGTCCGGACGGCGGAGACCGTCATCGCCGCGGCGGGCTGGCCATCCGGGGTCTTGATCCAGGTCGAGATCGATTTCGTGCCCTGTATGAGGCCGATCTCTCTCATGTAGTAGCCGCGCTTGCGCGCCGCGGTGACCTCGCCCAGCACGGTCGCGGCGTCGGTGTGATAGGCCTCGAACCGCTTCTCGTTGGCTGCGACGATTTTTCGCGCGTCCTGTGCCGGCATCGCGGCGAGGATGGCGACACCGGCGCTGGAGACGCCGAGTGGCCGGCGCGCGCCGATCTCGATCGACAGCACCTGGATCGGATAGACCCCGATCCTGCGATCGACGCACAGCGTGTCGTTGCCAGTCCGAACCGTCAGGAACAGCGTGTCGCCGATCTCGGTGGAGGCGCGCCGCAGCGACGGATTGGCGGCCACTAGCAGCCGCGACGGTCGCGGCCGCGCGAGCGCCAATTCCGGCACCTGGTTGCCGATGGCATAGCGGCCGCTTCGCTCGTTCCGCTCGACGATACCTTCCTCGATCAGCACGTGGACGATGCGATGCACGGTCGGACGGGTGAGGCCGGTCGCCTGCACGACCTCGGCCAGCGGCACGCCGTCCTCGCGCCCCGCGGCAAGAATGCGCAGCACCGCGAGCGCGCGCCGGATCGTTTGTGCGCCTTGCCGCGGTTCCATCGCGCTGCGGATCGATTTTGCTCTGTCCATAATATGGACAAGAACGCCACAATTCCCTCGACAGGTAAAGCGCGCATCTGGAGATTGCGCTCCGATCGGGATGCCTTGCCGTCAGGGCAACCGACCTGAAATTGGAAGCGCCGCCGGGAGGTTAACATGAGATTAATCTGGATTGCCATAGCTGCCGCAGCCGCGATGCTGGCGGGCCCCGCATCGGCCCAGCAATGGCCGGCGCGCAACGTCAAACTGATCGTGCCCTATCCCGCCGGCGGCAATGTCGACAGCGCCGCGCGCATCATCGCCGACAAGCTTCAGGAAAAGCTCGGCCAGCCCTTCATCATCGAGAACAAGGCCGGCGCCGGCGGCATGATCGCGGGCGAAGCCTTCGCGAAGTCGGCGCCCGATGGCTACACGCTGTTCGTCGGCGCCAACGGGCCGGTGCTGTTCGCGACCGAGATCAACAAGCGCGAGGCCTATACCTGGAAGAAGGACTTCCTCCCCATTTCGACGATCTCGATGACGCCGCTGGTGCTCGAGGTGCATCCGTCGGTGCAGGCTAACACCTTCAAGGAATTCATCGAGCTCGCCAAGCGCGAGCCCGGCAAGCTGACCATGGCCTCGCCCGGCCCCGGCACCACCAACCATCTGCTTAGCGAGCTGATGCAGTCGAACCTCGACCTGCAATGGGTCACCGCGCACTACCGCGGCAACGCGCCGGCCATCAACGACCTCCTGGGCGGCCAGGTGCAGTTCGCATTCGACCAGCTCACGGTCAGCCTCCAGCACATCAAGGCCGGCCTGTTCCGCGCGCTTGCGGTCACCAGCCCGCACCGGCTGAAGTCGCTGCCTGACGTGCCGACCTTCGCCGAGCTCGGCTACAAGGATTTCGACGGCCAGACCTTTACCGGCCTGTTCGCGCCGGCTGGCACGCCGGGCCCGATCGTTGACAAGCTGCACGAGACGCTGGTCGCGATCCTGAAAGACCCCGGCGTGGTCGACAAGTTCGACAAGCTCGGCGGCGAAGCAACAGTGATGACGCCCGCGGGGTTCAGGGCTTATCTCGAGCGCGAGGACGCCAAGTGGATTCCGGTCGTGCGCAAAGCCAACATCAAGGCTGACTGATCGCATGCGCATCGATCCCACCGAGCTCGGCGCGGAGCGCATCTACCGCCTGATGACCGGCATCGTGGTGCCGCGCCCGATCGCGTGGGTGACAAGCCTCTCCAGCAAGGGTGTGCTCAACCTCGCGCCGTTCAGCGCCTTCACCTTCGTCTCGCAGAAGCCGCCGATGCTTGCCATCAGCGTCGGCCGCAAGGGCGCCGACTACAAGGACACCGCGCACAACATCCTCGATACCGAGGAATATGTGATCCACATCGCCGATACCCCGCTGATGTCGGCGGTGCACGACAGCTCGGTCGAGCACCCGCCCGAAATCAGCGAGGTCGAGCATCTCGGGCTGGAGACGGTGCCGTGCGAGCGCATCAAGGTGCCGCGGCTTGCAGCGGCGCCGGTCGCGATGGAATGCCGCTTCCGCCAGTGCCTCGAATTCGGCGAGGCCAAGAGCCGGCTCATCGTCGGCGAGGTCGTGATGTTCCACTTGCGCGACGGCCTCGTCAACGACGGCAAGGTCGAGACCAAAGCGCTCGACCCGATCGCGCGCATCGGCGGGCCGCGCTACGCCCGGCTCGGTGAGATCGTGACGCTGAACACCGTGTTCCAGACGCCCAAATCGAAGGACTGAGCGCGCGGCCAAGCGCGGCGGCCTGCGGCTGAAAATCATTGGAGGAAACGACAATGCGACTCGTAAGCTATCTCCTGGACGGAGAGCCGCGCTATGGCGCGGCCGTCGAAGGCGGCGTGGTCGATCTGACCAAACGGATCGGCCGCGACTTTTCCGACGTGAAGGCGCTGATCGCGGCGAACGCGCTGGCCGACGCACAAGAGGCCGCGGCCGGACAGAAGCCGGATCACGCACTGGAAGATCTCGTCCTGCTGCCGCCGGTGCTGGCGCCGGAAAAGCTCTGGTGCATCGGCGTCAACTACGCCGAGCGCAACGCCGAATACAAGGACAATTCCGACCTGCCCAGATATCCCAGCCTGTTCGTGCGCAGCATGTCGTCGATGACCGGTTCCGGCCAGCCGCTGGAGAAGCCTGATGTCTCCGACCAGCTCGATTACGAAGGCGAGCTCGTCATCGTGATCGGGCAGGGCGGCCGTCACATCCCGCGCGAGAGGGCCTTCGCGCACATCTTCGGCATGACGCTGTGCAACGAGGGCACGATCCGCGACTGGCTGCGCCACGGCAAGTTCAACGTCACGCAGGGCAAGAATTTCGACCGCTCCGGCAGCATCGGGCCGTGGATCGTCACCGCGGACGAGCTCGATCCGCGCGGGCCGCACGACATCGTCACCCGCGTCAACGGCGAGGTGCGCCAGCAGGACACGACCGAGCGGCTGATGTTCCCGTTCGACTTCCTGATCTCCTATCTCTCCACCTTCGCCACGCTGAAGCCCGGCGACATGATCGTGACGGGCACGCCGACCGGCGCCGGCGCACGCTTCGATCCGCCGCGCTGGCTCAAGGTGGGCGACGTCGTCGAGGTCGAGTCCAGCCGCATCGGCGTGCTGCGCAACACCGTCGCCGCGGAGAGTTAAATCATGCTGGACAGCGCGACGATCGAACGCCTGGCCGCGTGCCTCGATGAGGCCGAGCGCAGCAAGGCGCTGATCCCGATGTTCTCGAAGGAATATCCCGATTTCAGCATCGAGGACGCCTACGCCATCCAGCGCGCCTGGACCAAACTCCAGCTCGGCCGTGGCCGCGTCATCAAGGGCCACAAGATCGGCCTGACCTCGAAGGCGATGCAGAACGCAGTCGGCATCAACGAGCCCGATTACGGCGTGCTGTTCGCCGATATGTTCTATGCCGATGCGACGCCGATCCCGTTCGACCGCTTCCAAGCGCCAAGAATCGAGGTCGAGCTCGCCTTCGTGCTGAAGGCGCCGCTGCGCGGGCCCGACTGCACCATCTTCGACGTGCTCAACGCCACCGACTACGTCACGCCCGCGCTGGAGATCCTGGAGACGCGCATGCACCGCGTCGATCCCGAGACCGGCAAGATGCGCAAAGTCATGGACACGATCTCGGACAACGCGG